>MKSH01000037.1:34542-45895 GCA_001898095.1 Solirubrobacterales bacterium 70-9
GGGGATGGAGATCGAGACCGAGGAGCCGCGCGCCCGGCGGGTGGCGAAGGCGGTGGTCGAGCTGGTCCTCTCGGAGCTGCCGCAGGCGCCCGCCCCGCACACCGAGCTGGCCCAGGTCGCCGCGCGCCTCGAGGTCGGCGAGCCGCGCTGGGGCGGCGCCGTCCACGGCGGGGTCGACGACCTCCGCCATCCCTACCTCGCCCTCCGGCACGAGCTCTGCATCTCCTGCGGCCGCTGCGTGCGCGCCTGCGACGAGGTGCAGGGCGCTTTCGCCCTCACCGCGACCGGCCGCGGCTTCGAAGCGAACATCGCCGCCGGGCTCGACGCCGGCTTCGAGGAATCGAGCTGCGTTTCCTGCGGCGCCTGCGCCGATACCTGCCCGACCGACGCGATCTCCGAGATCAGCCTTGTGAAACGACTGAAAGGGGCCTGAGGATGGCCACCGCGATCCCCATCGACGTGAAGACGACCGACGAGCGGTTCGACCGCACCGCGACCACCACCTGCGGCTACTGCGGGGTCGGCTGCCGGCTGGAGACGCACGCGTCGGGTGGCCGCATCGTCTCGATCTCCCCCGCCCTCGACGGGCCCGCGAACGAGGGCCACACCTGCCTCAAGGGCCGCTTCGCCCACGGCTTCACCCGCTCCCCGGATCGCCTGCAGACGCCGCTGATCCGCGAGGACGGGGAGCTGCGCCCGGCGAGCTGGGAAGAGGCGCTCGACCGCATCGTCGCCGAAGTCGAGCGGATCAAGGGCGCCCACGGCCCCGACGCGCTCGCCGGCCTCGCCTCCTCGCGCGCCACCAACGAGGACTGCTACGCGATGGCCCGCCTGATGCGCGCCGCGATCGGCACCAACAACATCGATAACTGCTCGCGCGTCTGCCACTCGCCGACCTCGTTCGCGCTGCGCAAAGCCTTCGGTCTCTCCGGCGCAACCGGCTCCTTCACCGACATCGACCACGCCGAGGTGGCGCTGCTGATGGGCGTCAACCCGACCCAGGGGCACCCGGTGGTCGGCGCGCGGATCAAACAGGCGGCCCTGCGCGGCTGCAAGCTGATCACGATCGACCCGCGCCGGATCGAGCTTGCCGACTACGGCGCCATCCACCTCGCCCCGCGCCCCGGGACGAACGCCGCCGTCGCCCTCGGCCTCTGCCACGTCGTGCGCCGCGACGGGATGCTCGACGAGGAGTTCATCGCCGCCCGCACGGAAGGGTTCGAGGCGGTCGAGGAACTGCTCGAGGGCTACGACCCGGCGGCGGTCGAGGAGGTCACCGGGATCCCGGCAGCCGACCTCGAAACGGCGGCGCACATCTACGGCGAGGCGGCGAGCGGGTCGCTGCTCTGGGGGCTCGGGGTGACCGAGCACAAGTACGGCTCCGAGGTCGTCCAGCTGCTCTGCAACCTGGCGATGATGACCGGCAAGGTCGGCAAGCCGGGCTCGGCGCTGCTGCCGTTGCGCGGTCAGAACAACGTCCAGGGCTCCTCCGACATGGGCGCCCTGCCGGACACCTACACCGCCTATCGCTCGGTCGAAGACGAGGACGTCGCGAGCCGCTTCGAAGCCGCCTGGGGGGCGCCGCTCTCGCGCCGTAAGGGGATGACAATCCCGCAGATGTTCGACGCCGCCGTCGCCCGCGAGCTGAAGGCGATGTACATCTTCGGCGAGGACGTCGCCCAGACCGATCCCGACACCGCCCACGTGATCGCCGCGCTGGAGAACCTCGAGTTCCTCGTCTGCCAGGAGATCTTCCTCAACGAGACGACGAAATTCGCCGACGTCGTCCTGCCCGCCTCCGCCCACCTGGAAAAGGAAGGCACCTTCATCAACGCCGAGCGGCGCTTCCAGATCGTCGAACCGGCGATCGATCCGCCCGGGGAAGCGCGGACGGACTTCGAGATCCTCGGCGAGGTCAGCCGCCGGCTCGGCAGCGAGACCGGGTGGGACAGCCCCTGGGACGCGCTCGACGAGATCGCCAGGCTGACCCCCGAATACTCCGGCGTCAGCCGCGAGCGCCTCGGCCGGCGCGGGCTGCAGTGGCCGGTGCATCCCGACGGGACCGACTCGCCGACGCTCTACGACGTCTTTTTCGACCGCCCCGGCGGGCGCGGCCACTTCGCCGCCCTCCCTTACAAGGAGCCGGGCGACGCCGCCGACGGGGACTTCCCGCTGATCCTGGTCACCGGCCGGATCCTCCAGCACTACAACGCCGGGACGATGACCCGGCGCACCGGCAACGCGACGCTGGTCGACCGCGACCTGCTGGAGATCCACCCGGTCGACGCGGAGAAGCTCTGGGTGAAGGACGGCGACCTGGTCTCGGTGCGCAGCCGGGTCGGGCGGATCGAGGTCGAGGCGAAGGTGACCGAGCGGATCGAGCCCGGCCACGTCTTCACCACCTTCCACTTCCCGGAGACGCGCACGAACCTGCTGGTCGGGCAGTCCGCCGACGTCAACACCTCCTGCCCCGAGTACAAGGTGATCGCGGTGGACGTGCGACCGATGCCGGAGGCGCCCGCCTTCATCCCGGCGCTCGGCGACGCGGGCTGAGGGGCGCGCCGGCAACCCTGTTCCTTTTGTCGCCCACAGGGCGACAAAAGGAACCAGGCTAGGCGTGCTCGGGGCGTTCCCCGGCGAGCAGCTGGAGGGCGTGGGGGAGGGCGTCGGCGATCGCCTCCCCGCACTGGCCGATGCTCCGCGGGTTGCCGGGGAAGTTCACGATCAGCGTGCGGGCGCGGGTCCCGGCGACGCCGCGCGAGAGCATCCAGTTCTTGCTGTGCGGGCGCGAGGCGGCGCGCATCGCCTCGGCGATCCCCGGTGCCTCGCGGTCGATCACCGCGCGGGTCGCCTCCGGGGTGATGTCGTCAGGGGAGAAGCCGGTGCCGCCGGTGGTCAGCACGAGGTCGACCTCGAGGCTGTCGGTGAAGTGACGGAGGCGGTCTTCGATCACCAGCCGGTCGTCGGAGACGACCTCGCGGGCGGTGATCTCGAGGCCCAGCTCGGCGGCGAACTCGCCCAGCCGCTCGCCGCCCCGGTCGGGCCCGTCCCCGCGCGCCTTCGAGCTGGAGACGGTGAGCAGCGCGACCCGCATCAGTCCCCGCCCGACTCCTCGAGGCGCCACTCGCCGGAGCGCCCGCCGCTCTTCGCCAGCAGCACGACCGACTCGATCTGGACGCCCCGCTCCAGTCCCTTGACCATGTCGTAGACGGTCAGCGCGGCCACCGAGGCGGCGGTCATCGCCTCCATCTCGACCCCGGTCTGGCCGACCGTGCGCGCCTCGGCGATCAGCTCGACCAGGCCCGCCTCCGGGTCGATGGAGGCGACGAGGTCGACGAAGGAGAGCGGCAGCGGGTGGCAGAGCGGGATCAGGTTCGCGGTCTGCTTCGCCCCCTGGATCCCGGCGATCCGGGCGACGCCGAGCACCTCGCCCTTGGGACCGTCGCCGCGCTCGACCGCGCGGGCCGTCTCGGGGGCCATGCGCAGGCGGGCGCGGGCGGTGGCGCGGCGCTCGCTCGTCGGCTTGGCGCCGACGTCGACCATGCGCGCCCGGCCGTCGTCGCCGAGGTGGGTGAGTTCGTTCATCTGGGCCTCCTGCTCATCGACCAAGGGTAGTCGAGCTTTGATCAAGAAGTTCAATCTGGATGGTCTCGCCCGCCTTCACCATCGAGGCGTCGGCGGGGAAGTAGGCGAGGCAGTCGGCGGCGAGCATCGAGGTGAGGACGTGGGATCCCCGTCGCCGCAGCGGCCAGACGACCCATCCCTCGGGGGTCAGCTCGAGCCGCGCGCGGGCCGCGTGGGCGCGGTCGGCGGGCTTCTCGTAGGTCGCCCCGAGCCGCGCCGTCGTCCGCGGCCCGTCCGGCGCCCCGCCCGCCATCGCGATCAGCGCGGGGCGGACGAAGAGCAGGAAGGTGACCATCACCGAGACGGGATTGCCGGGCAAGCCGAAGACCAGCGTCTCGCCCCGCGTCCCGAACCAGGTGGGCCCGCCGGGTTTCAGCGCCACCCGCCAGAAGACCTTCTCGGCGCCGAGCTCGTCGAGCGCCCCCTTCACATGGTCGTGCTCACCTACCGAGACGCCCCCGCTGACGACGACCACGTCCGCCTCGAGCGCCCGCCCCAGGGCCTCCCGCGTCGCCGCCGGATCGTCCGCGGCCCAGTCGACCGAGACGACCTCGGCCCCCGCCAGCCGCGCCAGCGCCGGCAGCGTCCGCGAGTTCGAGTTCCGGATCGCCCCCGGCCCGAGTGGCTCCCCGGGGCCGACCAGCTCGTCGCCGCTGGTGACGACCGCGACCGTAGGCCTTCTCCGCACCATCGCCGGGTCCGCGCCGATGGTCGCCAGCGCCCCCAGCTCCGCCGCCCCCAACACGGCCCCCGCGGCAAGCACCGTCGCCCCGGCCGCGATGTCCTCCCCGGCATACCGCACGTCCTTCCCGGCGCAAGCGGCCACCCGCACCAGCACCCGATCCACCGAGTCGCGGTCGGTGTCCTCGACCCGGACGACGGCGTCGGCACCGGTCGGGAGCATCGCGCCGGTCGAGATCGCGATCGCCTCGCCAGGGCCGAGCGCCCGCTCCGCCGGGTGCCCGGCGCGCGACTCGTCGACGATCGTCAGCGCCACCGGGGCGTCCTCGCTCGCTGCCGCGACGTCGGCAGACCGCACCGCGAACCCGTCCATCGCCGAGTTGTCGAAGGGCTGGAAGGGGGTCTCGGCGACCGCGTCCACGGCCAGTCGCCGCCCGAGTGCCTCGCCGAGCCCGACCTTCTCCACACCCGTCACCCGCACCCGCGAGAGGATCTCCCGCCGCGCCTCCTCGACCTCGATCGCCTTCGCCATCCCCACAGCCTGCCGTACCTGGCCCTGCGAGACTCGCCCGGTGAGCTCGATCCACAGAGGCGAGGGCGAATCGACCTCCGCCGACGCGCCGGTCCCGGTCGCCGATACGCCCGATGCCGCCGTCGGCGCGGTCCTCGCCGGCGGCCACGGCAGCCGTCTCGGCGGCGACAAGGCGACCGCCGATCTGGCCGGCCGCCCGCTGATCTCCTACGCCCTGTCCGCCCTCACCGCCGCCGGCCTCGACCCCATCGTCGTCGCCAAGCCCGACTTCCCCGCCTCCGGTCGCTATTTGTCGCGCCTGGCGACACAAGCAGCGACCGGAGGGGCGAGGCCGAGCGACGTGGAGGTGATCGCCGAGCCGACCGAGCCGACGCACCCGCTCGTCGGCATCGTCGCGGCACTACGCCATGCCGGCCGACCGGTGGTCGTCCTCGGCTGCGACTTCCCCTTCGTGCCGCCGGCGCTGCTCCGCGCGCTCGCCGACGCCGCGGAGCCGCTGGTCGTCCCGGCACCCGGGGGAGGTTCCCAGCCCCTGGTCGCCCGCTGGTCCCCAGAGCTGCTCCCCGACCTGGAAGCGGCCTTGACCCGCGAAGAGCCCCTCCGCCGCACCGTCGCCTCGCTCTCCCCGCGGCTCCTGACCGACGCCGACCTCGCCCCGTATGGAGATCCGCGGCGCGTCTTCTTCAACGTGAATACGCCCGAGGACCTGCAGGCCGCGGCCGAATTGGTTTGAGGGGCCGGGGCGACGTGGGAGGCGGGTAAGGGACGGGGAAAGGGACGACCAAGGGACGCGGCCCTCTCGTAGGCGGTCCGGGCAGGCTGTGACCGCCTACGAGAGGGCCGGGTCTCGGGGAGAGGGCGAGGGCGCGCGTCCCGTGCGGGTCTCGGCGGAGATCCGCGACGAAATGCGCGGGTCCGGCGCGGAACTCCACGTCCCTTAAGGAGGTCCGGACGCGCTCTCGACTTTCACCCTGCCAGGGCAGGGTGAAAGTCGAGAGCGCGACAAGCTCCCTCCAGCCTGGAAAAAGTCGACCGCGCGTCCGACCTGCGCCGGAACCCGCGCGCTTCTCTCCGGAAGCCTCGCGTCCTGGGTGTCTCGCGGCGGCCACAGCCTGCCCGGGCCGCCTCCGAGACGCCCAGGACGGGGAGCATGCGATGGGGTGCGGGGTCTTGCCGGAAAGACGGGCGCCTTCCGCCCGGAACGTCACGTTCATTAAGGGAAGACGCCGAGAACGTCGCCTCGGCGTGCGGGTTCGTCGCGCTTTCCCGGGGGCCGATTCGCGCTGCGTGGTTTGACCCTCCTATAGGAGGGTCAAACCAGGGTCACGAGTTCGTGACCGTGGAGGAACCTCGCGACAGGTGACGGCTCTCGCAATTCGCCGTGACGATCCCGGCGTCTCCCCTGCGCCGAGGTGACGTTCCGGCACTTTCGCGACGTGCCCTCGGCTCCCCGGCGGGCCGTGGAGACTTAGTCGGTCATAGACCGAGTTTCGCTCCACGCCGCCCGCGCCCCGCACCCCCGGGTCCCTTTCCCGTCTATTCCCCCGGCCACCAGTCCCGAGAACCTTCGACGTCATCCCGCGGGCTGTCGCCGAGATTCGGCGCGCCGACGATGAGCAACTCCAGCCCCTCCGGTCCGGCCTCGTAGCTACGCCATGAGCTGGGTGGGACCCGCACCGCGTCCCACTGGGCCAGGTCGATGACCTCGTCGTCGATCGCCATCCGGCCGCCGCCGCCGACCACCACGTAGACCTCCTCCTGGGTCTCGTGGGTGTGGCCATACGGGAACCGGTAGTTCGGCGGCACGCGTTGGAAAGCCAGGCCGGACTCCTTCAGCTCCAAGGCTTTCGTCGCCGCGCGGAACTCCAGGCCCGGGTCGCCGTCGAAGTTCGACCCGAGGTCGTCGAGGTCCTTGCGGAGGTTCTTGTGGGTGAAGGGCATCGGCCGAGCCTATTGCTCGGTCGGCCGGCGGGGGAAGGTGCGGAGCTCCTCCAGGTGGAGGCGCGAGAGCTCCTCGCCGAGCGGCGTGAGGACCGGGTGGACGACCTGCAAGCTCGCCCAGATCGAGGCGGCCAGCACGGCGACGGCGAAGCGGGCGGCACCGTGCTCTCGGTCGACCACGTCTTCCCCTGCACGCCGAAGCCTCAGTCGCCGCCCTAGTCGCCGCGCGGCACCAGGTCGCGCGGCACCAGGTCGATGAACCAGACGCCATCGCGGAGGATGACCTCGCCCGGCTCGACCTCGACCGGGGCGGAGAAGATCGGCCCGTCGACGACGCAGGTGTGGAACTCGCCGTTCTCGCCCGCCAGGTCGACCCCGGCGCGCTCGAACTCGCCCAGCATCGCGGCGTCGATCGTCTCGCCGAGCAGCGAGGAGGGGAGGACGCCGTCGCGCACCGCGACGAGCACGGCCCGGAAGCCGAGCGCGAGGACCTCGCGCATCAGCTCGGCGCGATCGCGCTGCCAGAGCGGGTGCACGGCCTCGGTGCCGGCCGCGGCGGCGACCCGCTCGACCCATTCGCGGTGACTCTCGATGTCGATGTCGCCGAAGACGCCGGTGCGCAGGCCGCGCCGCCCGGCCTCGACCAGCTCGCCCGTCAGCGCCTCCTCGTAGTCGTCCCAGGTGGTCGCGGCGAACGCGATCGGGGCGCCGATCGCCCGCGCCTGCGTCTCGAGCAGCTCCCGACGCAGGCCGTGCGAGCGCGAGCGCACGCCGCCCTCGGTCAGCATCGTCACCAGCAGCTCGAGCCGGGCGCCGCCCTGGATCGCGTGGTGGAGGGCCAGGGCGGAGTCCTTGCCGCCGCTCCAGGAGCAGTAGATGGGCCTGTTATCTTCGTCGCCGTCGGGCATGGGATCGTCCCGGGAGGGGGATTGAGTTGAGGCGCATCATCGGCATCTTGAGCGGGTCGCTGGTCATCGCCGTGGTCCTGGCGGCGACGGCGTTCGCGGCGGAAGTCAGCCGCGACGAATACAAGGAAGCGGCGGAACCGATCTGTAAGACGAGCGCCAAGGCGAACGAACAGATCCTCTCCGGAGTCCGCAAGGAAGTGAAACAGGGCAAGCTCAAGACCGCGGCGGCGAAGTTCTCCAAGGCCTCCAAGCAGCAGTCGAAAGCGCTGAAGCAGCTGGAAGCGCTGCCCCAGCCGACCGCCGACGAAGCGCGCCTCGGCAAGTGGCTCGGCTACCTGAAGATCGAGGCCGAACTCTTCGAACGGGCGGGCCGCAAGCTGAAGGCGGGCGACAAGGCCGGCGCCGAGCACGTCTTCGCCAAGCTCACCCCGAACGCGAACAAGGCCAACAATCAGGTCCTCCCGTTCGAGTTCCGTTACTGCCGCCTGGAACCCCAGAAGTTCTCCTAAGGACCTTCCCTCGCAGCGGGGCGCCGCGGTCGATCCGGGAAGATCGGATCGTGGTCGAGATCCGCGGAGCGCAGGAGGGGGACGAGGCAGGGCTGCGGGAGCTCGACGCCGCAACCTGGTCGTCGCGGGTCAGCCCGGCGCCGTCGCCCGACCCCGACCGTCCCTTCCTCGAGCGCTTCGACGCCGGGGGCGTGCTCGTCGCCGTCGCCGGCGAGGAGCTGGTCGGCTACGGGATCCTCGCCCCCTGGCTGCCTCTCCAGTCGGCCGCCCACGTGGTCGAACTGCGCGGCCTCGCCGTCGCCCCGGGGCGCCAGGGAGAGGGGATCGGGGCACGCCTGCTGGAGGCGGCGATCTCCCGGGTCCGGACCGCGGGCGCGCGCCGCCTCGTCCTTCGCGTGCTCGCCTCCAATCCCGGTGCCCGGCGCCTCTATGAACGCCACGGCTTCGAGGTCGAGGGCACCTTCCGCGAGGCGTTCCTGCTCGAAGACGCCTACGTCGACGACCTGATGATGGCGCTGGACCTGAGCCGATGGTCGACCTCTCCACCGCGAAGCTGACCGAGGCCGACGGCCAGATCATCGTGTCTGTCGCGCCTCCTCCTTAGGGATGACGAACAGCTCGAACCAGTCCGGCACCGCCCGCTGCAGCCCCGAATAGACCAACCCCGGTTCGGCCGGGATCACGATCCAGTACTCCTCGACCCGCGGCGGTCCCGGGATGTCGACCACCTGGTAGAGCCGGCGCAGCGCGCTGACCATCCTCTCGCGCCCGAGCCTCGTCGCTACCAGGGTCGGTTCCGGAGCCAGCCGCGTGTAACGCATTTGTCTCAGGGTGCCTGCGCGTTCGTTTCGTCACGCGCCCACTGGACGAACGGTCGATACCGGAATGCGCTCTAAGCGGCGATCACGAGATAATCGGACGTTCCCGGCAGTTTTTGGGGACCCCTCCTTTTCCCGTGCACAAGGCGAAATACATCGCAGCCCTCCTGGCGCTCGCCGCGCTGCTGACCGCCTGCGGTGGCGGCGGCTCCTCGACCTCGCAATCGGGTGAAACGGGTACGAATTCGGGACCCGCGAAGGAAGCGGAAAAGGCGCCCGCCAAGGCGCCGCCCAAGACGATCCCCGCGACCGAGCTCGAACCGCACTACATCGACTGGCCGTATTTCGGGCGCGTGCCCCAGCGCACCCACTACCTGCCCACCCACCTCGGCGGGATCGACCGCCCGCTCGACCCGCCGCTGACGGTCGCCTGGACGATCAACACCCACGGGCTGATCGAGTTCCCGCCCGCGATCGCCGGCGGCGTCGCCTACGCGATCAACAAGTTCGGCAACGGCAAAGCGATCGAACTCGGCACCCACAAGGTCCTCTGGGAACTGAAACTCGACCCGAAGAACCACGGCGGCAAGAAAACCGTGACCGCCCCCGCCTACTACGAAGGCAAGGTGTACGGCGCCTTCCTCGACGGCTACGTCGCGGCGGGGGACGTGAAGACCGGCAAGGAGGCGTGGCTGCGCAACCTTCACTCCCACCTCGAATCCTCGCCGCTGCCGGTCGACGGCAACGTCTACCTCGGCACCAACAGCCGCAAGGTCGTCGCCCTCGACGCCGCCGACGGCAAGACGGTCTGGACCTTCGACGCGCCCGCCGCGGTCAAAGCGAGCCCGAGTTGGGACGACGGCAACATCTTCGTCGGCGACTTCGAGAGCACGATGCTGGCGCTCGACGCGAAGACCGGCAAGTCGGTCTGGAAGAGCAATACCAGCACCGTCGCGCCGTTCGGCAAGGGCGGCTTCTTCTCCTCGCCCGCGATCGCCTTCGGCGACGTCTACGCGGCCCGCAACGACGGGACCGTCTACGCCTTCGACGAGAAGACCGGCAAGGTTCGCTGGGCCTTCCAGACCGGCGAAGCCGTCTACGGCTCGCCCGCCGTCGCCAAGGTCCCAGGCACGCCGCCGACCGTCTACATCGGTTCCGAAAACGGGAAGTTCTTCGCCCTCGACGCGCGCACCGGCAAGGTTCGCTGGACCTACGACGTCGGCGGCGCGGTGGAGGGGACGGCAACCGTGATCGGCCACACCGTCTACGTCTCCAGCTTCCAGACGAAAAAGACGGTGGGCATCGACGTCCGCACCCACAAGGTCGACTACACGCTCGACCAGGCTGGCTACACGCCGATGATCTCCGACGGCAGGCGCCTGATCGCGGTCGGCTATTTCACCGTGCTCGGGCTCGAACCGAAGAAAAAGTAGCGCCCGCCCCGCGGCGCGCGAACCTCCCGCGAGGCCGCTGCCCTACGCGGCGCCCGCCGGCGAGGCGTCGCGGATCAGCAGCGCCACCTGGACCCGGTTCTCGACCCCGAGCTTCTCGATCACCTTCGAGACGTGCGCCTTCACGGTGGCGACGCTGAGGTGGAGCTCGGCCGAGATCTCGGCGTTGGCGAGGCCGCGGCCGACCGCCCGCGCCACCTCGAGCTCGCGCGGGCTCAGCGCCGCGAGCAGCCGGTCGGCATCGTCGCGGGGGGTCCCCGCCTCGCCCTCGGCGGCGACGAAGTCGATCAGCCGCCGGGTGACGGCGGGGGAGAGCATCGAGTCGCCGGCGTCGACCAGCTCGATCGCGCGGACGATCTCGGCGGGCGGCGTGTCCTTCAGCAGGAAGCCGGCGGCGCCCGCCCGCAGCGCCCGCAGGACGAGGTCGTCGGCGTCGAAGGTGGTCAGCATCAGGACCTTGGGCGGGGACGGCTGGCGGGCCAGCAGCGCCGCGGCCGAGACGCCGTCGAGGCGCGCCATGCGGACGTCCATCAGGACGACGTGAGGGCGGTGGCGGTCGACCGCGGCGAGCACCCCGTCGCCGTCCTCGACCTCGGCGACCACCTCGATCTCCGGCGCCCCGCCGAGCAGCATCCGCAGCCCGGAGCGGACCAGCGGGTCGTCGTCGACCAGCATCACCCGGATCATCGGCGCCGCCTCATCGCGCTCGCCTCATCTGGCCCGCCGCTCCCAGGGCAGCGTCGCGGCGAGGACGAAGTCCCCGTCGGCGGCGACCCCGTGATGGAGCTCGCCGCCCGCCAGCTCGAGCCGCTCGCCCAGCCCGATCAAGCCGCTGCCCGCGCCCGGCAGCGCCGGCGCCGGAGCCGGGCTGAGATGATTGATTCCTAAT
>MKSH01000038.1:0-280 GCA_001898095.1 Solirubrobacterales bacterium 70-9
CCGAGGGACGGCCCTCTCATAGGCGGTCCCGAGGGACGGCCCTCTCATAGGCGGTCACAGCCTGCCCGGACCGCCTATGAGAGGGCCGCGTCCCTTTCCCGTCCCCTCACACCCCCGGGCGCCAGCTTCCCGCACCCCGTCCCTTCCACGTCCCGTCTACGACTCGCAATGCGACCGCAGCATCAGCACCGGGACCGCCGCCCTGTGCAGAACCCGCTCCGACACCGAGCCGAGCAAAGCCCGGTGCATGCGGCGGTGGCCGTGGGAGCCCATCACCAGG
>MKSH01000038.1:379-2099 GCA_001898095.1 Solirubrobacterales bacterium 70-9
AGGGACGCCTTGATGATCTCGTTGTGGGACTCAGCCGTCTCCGGCGGCGGCGCGACGCCGGGACCGACCGGCGTCGGGGTGTGGGGGACCACCGTCATCAGGGTGAGCTTGGCGTTCTGATCGCGGGCCAGGGCGACCGCGTGGCGGAGCGCCGTCTTCGAGTCGGCGGAGCCGTCCAACGCCACCAGGATGTGCCTGTAGATGCTCACTTATTCCCTGTTGTCATTGCCTGATGACAATTTACACGGCCCGTCCCACGGGCCTCCCAGGGCGAGCATAAAGGCTCGGATTGCTTCGTTAGCGGACGATTAGTCAAATCACTTGCGCAAATCAAAACCCGTGTTATGCTGCCGCATCAATCGAGCAATCAGGGAACTCGATGCGTAGGGATGCAGCGGGGATCCGGGGCTTGGTTCGCATGGCCAGCACCAGTGCCTTAATCGGTTAAAGGACCGGACTTGTAAGCCGGTGATCCGGGTTCGAGCCCCGGCTGGTGCATTCCGCAATCGGGAGCGTCCGGGGGGACGGGGCTATGGCAGGGAATCTTTTCGACAGCATCGACGGGGTGGTGGGGGAGGGCCAGGGGGCCCTGTGGGCGGCGCGCTCGCCGTTCCGGCCGGAGGCCGAGCGGGACCTGATGCTGGTGCCGCGGGTGCGCGGCGCGTGGGAAGCCGACGAGCGGGCGCGCGTGGCGCTGGAGCGGATCGCCGCCGACCCCGCCGTCGCCGAGATCCGCCCGCACGCGAAGGGCGTCGACGTCAGCCTCGATGACGAGTGGATCGAGGCGCGCGGCGAGGCGCTCGAGGGCGGCGCCGACCTGACCGCCAACGCCGACCTCGTCGCCGGCGCGCGCTACGCCGTCTACTTCTGGGGCGCGAACACGACCAAGGCCCTCCACATCGGTCACCTGCGCAACCTGGCGCTCGGCAACGCGATCGCCGCGGCCCTCCGCGTCGGCGGCGCCAAGGTGGAGAACCGCAGTCTGATCTGCGACGTCGGCCGCAGCATGGGGGAGGCGATGGCGGGGGTCGTCGCATCGGGCCGCGCCGACGACGAACTCGGTGTCGAGAGCGGCGAGAAGTCCGACCACTTCGTCGGCCTCTGTTACGCCGACTACGTGAAGGCCGGGCGCGCATCGGTGGGCGACGACGGCGCAGTCGACTCCGTCGCCCGCGAGGCGGCCCTCTACGACGACAAGGCCGACGAGCTGATGATGCGGGTGCTGGACGGTGACCAGCGGGCCCTCGAACTGTGGTCGAAGACGCGCGCCTGGGTGATCTCCGGACAGCGCAAGACGCTCGCCCGGCTCGGCGTGCCCTTCGACAAGGTGATCTTCGAGTCCGACTTCCTGCCCGAGGTCGCCGAGCTGACGAACCTCGGCCTGCGCGAAGGGACGCTCCGCCGGCGGGCCGACGGGATGGTCATCTACCCGACCGCGCGCGAGGAGCTGGAAGAGATGCCGCTGGTCCGCTCCGACGGGCTGCCGACCCAGCACATGCGGGCGCTCGCCTACTGGGCGGCGGCGCCGGAGCTCGACGACGTCACCTCGCTGCAGGTCTGCGGCACCGAGTGGGTGTCCCACGTCACCTGTCGGCGGCAGTTGCTCGACGCGCTCGCCTCGGCGAAGCCGAACGGCCACGCGACCCCGGTCGTCAACAGCAACGGGGTGGGCGGGCCGCCGACCCACGACGTCTTCCACGGGATGGTCGCGCGGCGCAAC
>MKSH01000039.1:0-4338 GCA_001898095.1 Solirubrobacterales bacterium 70-9
GTTCACCACGTCGCCCTCGTCCCACAGCCGCGAGGAGGTCCAGGGGTACTCGTCGGACTCCGGGTGGATCGAGCAGAAGCCGGTGTTCACCACCCCCCAACCGCCCTCCGCCTTCATCGCCCGGAAGGAGGCGTGGGTACCGGGACGGTCCGGATAGCCGCTCGAGTGCGAGGTCGCCCAGAAGCGGTTGCGGGTGGTTTTCGGGCCGAAGGTGACCGGCTCGAACAACAGGTCGTGTCGGGGATCGCGCGGCATCTGGCACCTACTTCCTCTTCTGGTCGCTTCCTCTGCTCCTCCGGTGACGCACGCCTAAACCTATAGGCTTAGAGGTATTACGTCAAGACGGCGGAAAGGTGACCGCCCCGGTGCGCGCGATAATCCGGAGGCGATGAGCGAGGCGCAGAAAGCGATCGAGGCCCCCGCGGCGCTGCCGTTCCTGGCCCCGCTGCCGGGGGAGAGTCGCACCGCCGAGGTCGCCCGGCAGCTGGAGGAGTCGATCGAACTCGGCCTCCTCCCGACCGGCTCGCGGCTGCCCTCGGAAGGCGACCTCGCCGAGCAGATGGGCGTCTCCGCGATGACCCTGCGCGAAGCTCTGGCCTCGCTGCGCGAGCAGGGGCTGATCGTCACCCGCCGCGGGCGCGGCGGCGGCAGCTTCGTCCAGGAGCAGGCGGGCAGGCGGCGCTCCGGGGCGACGGCGCTGCGCGGCTACTCGCTGAACGACCTGCGCGACCTGCTCGACCACCAGGGCGCGATCGCCACCGCGATCGCCCGCCTCGCCGCCGAACGCGCCGGCGCCGAGGACCTGCGCCGCCTGCACGCCGACAACGAGCGCTTCGAAGGCGCGGCCAACGCCGATGCGCGACGGCGGGCCGACGCCCGCTTCCACGTCGACCTCGCGGTCGCCTCGCACTCCAGCCGGCTGACCGGCGAGGAAGTCCGCTTCCAAGGGGAGCTGAGCGGGCCGCTGTGGCTGCCGCGCGGCGCCGCCGCCGACCCGGTCGCCCACGCCGCGGGCCACGCGGCGATCCTCGCGGCGCTCGAGCGGCGCAGCCCCGAGGCGGCGGGCGCGGCGGCGGAAACCGCGGTGCGAAGCGGCGCCGAGGCGCTTCTGACCCGGCGACTGGAGCTGCCCGAGTAGTCCTCATGGCGGCCGGCGACACCACACTCGACACCGTGCTCGACGACCTCGAGACCCTCGTCGGCCGCCTCTTCGACTTCCTCGAGCTGGTCCGCCAGGAGCTCTACGCCCGCCTCGACGAGGCGAGCGCCGCGGACGAGGCGCCGACCCCGGAGACGATCTCCGGCCTCGCCCGGGTGCTGCAGGGACGGCTGGCCCTGGAAGGGACGCTGGTCGCCGGCGCCGGGGTCTCCTTCGCCCCCGACGTCCTCGCCGACAGCCCCCGCCGCATGGAATGGTGGACGCGGCCGCGCGAGGAAGCCGAGTCGCAGCCGCTGCCGGTCACCTTCGACCCGCAGAGCCTCTCCTTCTACGACTACGTCGAGGCCGAGTGGTTCGTCCGCGCCCGCGAAGACGGTGCCTCCGTGGTCGGGCCCTACGTCGACGCCTTCGGCACCGACGAGGACGTGATCACGCTCTCGGTCCCGTGCGTCCACGACGGCGAGTTCGTCGGCGTCTGCAGCCTCGACCTGCGGGCGGGCGAACTGGGTGCCCGGGTGACGCGGGCCCTGCGGGAGCTCGACCGCCGCGCCGCCCTCGTCAACGCCGAGGGAAGGGTGATCGCCTCGACCGTCGTCGCCCACCTCCCCGGCTCGCTGCTGCGCGACCTGGAGCCCGGGCGGCGGCGCGGCGAGCGCACCGGCTGGAGCGTCCTGGCGCTCGACTGAACGGCGTCCCGGCGCCGCGTCCCGGAGCCCGCCGAACCCGGGTCTTGACTTTTAACCTCTAAGACCTTAGGTTTTCGCCGCGATGGCGGTCGACCGCGACTATCTGAGCTCCCTGTTCGGGCTGGAGGGCAAGCGCGCCCTCGTCACCGGCGGCTCCAGCGGCATCGGCGCCGCCGCCGCCCGCGCCCTCGGCCACGCCGGGGCCGAGGTGATCGTCGTCGGTCGCAACCAGGAGCGCGCCGCGGCCGTCGCCGCCGAAATCGAGGCCGACGGCGGCACCGCCTCGTTCGAGATCGCCGATCTCGGCGACCCCGCCCGCACCGAGGAGCTGGCAGCAGAGATCATCGACCGCCGCGGCGACATCCACATCCTCTTCAACTCAGCCGGGATCTTCGAGCGCGAGGCGGGCGAGGACACCCCGCTGGAGCTCTGGGAACGGGCGCTGGCGCTGAACGCCACCGCGACCTTCCTGATGTGCCGCGCGGTCGGCAAGGGCATGCTCGCCCGCGGCTCCGGCAAGATCGTGAACGTCGCCTCGACCGACGGCATCGTCGGCGTCCCCGAGCAGGTCGCCTACTGCGCCAGCAAGGGCGCCGTCGTCCAGCTGACGAAGACGCTGGGCGCCGAGTGGGCCTCGAAGGGCGTCCACGTGAACGCGGTCGGGCCCTGCGATTTCGACACGCCGCTGATCGCCGGGGCGCTCGACGAACAGGAGTACAAAGACTGGATCCTCGAGGCGATTCCCGCCGGGCGCGTCGGCGTGCCGAGCGAGATCGAGGGCGCGGTGGTCTACCTCGCCTCCCCCGCCTCCGACATGGTCTTCGGCCACATCCTGATGGTCGACGGCGGAAGGGTGGCGATCTGATGGCAGGCCGCGTCGATGGCAAGGTGGCACTGATCTCGGGCGGGGGCCGCGGCCAGGGCGCCGCGCACGCCCGCCTGCTGGCCGAGGAGGGCGCCGCGGTCGTCTTCGGCGACATCCTCGACAAGCCCGGCGAGGCACTCGCGGCGGAGCTGACCGGCGAGGGCCTGCAGGCGCGCTACGTCCACCTCGACGTCACCCGGCTCGCCGACTGGGAGGCCGCGGCGGCGCTCTGCGAGAGCGAGTTCGGCGGCCTCGACATCGTCGTCAATAACGCCGGGATCGTCGGCTCGACCGCCGCGGTGGCGGAGGAGACCGACGCCGGCTGGGAGCAGCTGATCGCCGTCAACCAGACCGGCGTGCTCTACGGGATGCGGGTGGCGATCGAGCCGATGCGGCGCCGCGGCGGCGGCTCGATCATCAACACCTCCTCGATCTGGGGACTGGCCGGGACCGAGGAGTACATCGGCTACCAGGCGACCAAGGGCGCCGTGCGGCTGATGACGAAAAGCGCCGCGCTCACCTACGCCCCGGACAAGATCCGCGTCAACAGCATCCTCCCCGGCCTGGTGATGACGCCGATGCTGGACGACGAGCCGGAGGAGTCGATCGCCGAGCTGGCCCGCACCACGCCGCTCGGCCGCGGCGCCGAGCCGCGCGAGATCTCCTACGCCGTCCTCTACCTCGCCTCCGACGAGGCGGCATTCGTCACCGGCACCGACCTCGTCGTCGACGGCGGCTTCCTCGCCCGCTGAGATGGGCGCCGCGGGCGGCCCCGGCGGCGCTCCCCGGGTCGGCCTGCGCTGGGACCCGCGCTGGGACCCGGTCGACCTCCCCCGCATCGCCCGCTCCGCGGAGGAGCTCGGCTACGACGAGCTGTGGACGGTCGAGGACTGCTTCTCGGGCGGCGGCCTCACCGCCACCGCGATCGCCCTGGCGGCGACCGAGGAGATCGAGGTCGGCCTCGGCCTGCTGCCCGCCGTCGTCCGCAACCCGGCGATCGCGGCGATGGAGCTGGCCGTCCTCGCCCGCCTCTATCCGGGGCGCTTCCTCGCCGCCTTCGGCCACGGGGTCGACGTCTGGATGGAGCAGATCGGCGACCGCCCGCCGAACCGGATGCCGGTGTTGGAAGAGACGGTCGAGGTGGTCCGCGCGCTCCTGCGCGGCGAGGAGCTGACCGTCGACCTCCGCACGGTTCACCTCGACAAGGTCGTGCTCGAGCACCCGCCGGCGGAGCCGCCGCCGATCCTGATCGGCACCACCGGCCCGCGCGGCCTCGCCCTCGCCGGACGCGCCGCCGACGGCATCGTCCTGGTCGAGACCGCCTGCCCGGCGGCGGTCGAATGGGCCCGCGCCGCCGCGGCCCCCGACCCCGGCCGCGTGATCGCCTACTGCTTCCTCAGCATCGATGACGACGACGCCGCGGGCATCGCCGCGATCCGCCCCCAGATCGAGGCCTGGATGACCAGCGGCGCCTTCCCCGACATGGCCGAGCAGGCCGGCCTCGGCCGCGACGGCACCGGCCCCCTCTCCGACGCCGTCCTGCAGACGATCGCCGCCGCCGGCGACCCTGACTCCTGCCGCCGCACGATCGAAGGCCTCTGGGCCGCAGGCGCCGACAGCGTCGTCCT
>MKSH01000039.1:4570-20556 GCA_001898095.1 Solirubrobacterales bacterium 70-9
CGCCCCCCAGGTCGATGGGCCGAAAAGCGCTGATATAGAGCGCTTTCCGGCCCATCGACATCTCGGCCCTCACGGAAGGGTCACTTCGTGGCGCCTTCCCTCGGGGAACGTGGAGTTCCCGGTGTCTCCCGCACGGCTCTCCGGCTTATCCCGCACGTCACCCGCACGGGACCCGCGCCCTCGCCCTCTCCCCGTGACCCGGCCCTCTCGTAGGCGGTCACAGCCTGCCCGGACCGCCTACGAGAGGGCCGGGTCCTTGGTCGTCCCTTGTTGACAAACATGGGTTCTTGGATTCCTAGACGGGCATCCACCAAAAATTGGTCTTTAAATCGCGGACGGGGAGTACTTAGATGTTGGGCGATGCCGAGGCTCTTCCACTTCCAGTACCTCGGTGCGGCCGGGTGGGAATGCGTCGGCGCGGGGATCGGCGAGGGGCGCGAGCCGATCGCCGAGGCGCTGGAGGAAGTTCGGCGGCTCTCCGGGGGGCGGTTGCCGGCGGGCCACTATCAGGCGATCGAGGCGCGGGCCGCCGATCCGCGGTTTGAATCGTTCGAGCTCGGCGAGGACGGTAAGCCGGTGATGGACAGGCCCGCGCTCAGGCCTGCCCCCCGCCTCCGCATCGGCAGGTCGGCTCAGCTGAAGTCGCCGAGGCGCGGCGCCGGCCGGTACGCCTCGCCGTAGTCCTCGCGCATACCGACCAGGCGGTGGCGCACGGCGGTGAAGCCGAGGCGACGGCCGATCTCCAGCGGGCCGACCGGCCAGCGGTAGCCGAGGCGCATCGCCAGGTCGATGTCGGGCTCGGCGGCGATCCCCTCTTCGAGCGCGAACGCCGCCTCGTTCACGAGCTGGGCGGTGATCCAGCGGACGACCGCCACGGCCTCGGGGCCGGCCAGCTCCTCCAGCCGGGCCGCGTCGGTGAGCAGGTCCGGTCCGCCGCCCTCGGGATCGGGGGCGCGGCCGGGGGCATCGTCCCCGTAAGCGTAGAAGCCGGCGCCGGTCTTGCGGCCGAGGCGACCGCTCGCCACCTGCTGGACCAGGGTCCGGTGGGGGCGCCAGCGGGGCTCGCCGAAGGACTGGCGGAAGAACGATTCACCGACGCCGAGGCTGATGTCGGCGCCGACCAGGTCGATCAGCTCGAAGGGGCCCATCGGGAAGCCGACCAGGCGGCAGGCGAGGTCGACGCGGGCGGGCTCGAGGTCGAGCGCGGCGGCACAGCGCAGGCCCTCGGTGGTGTACGGGCGGGCGCAGCGATTGGCGAGGAAGCCGATCCCGTCGGCGACCCGGATCGGCGTCTTGCCGAGCGCCCGGGCGAGCGCCTCGGCGCGCGCCGCCACCCCGTCGTCGGTGCGCGCCCCGACCACCACCTCGACCAGCTCCATCGCCTTCACCGGGTTGAAGAAATGGAGGCCGACGAAGCGGGTCGGGTCGGGCACGGTGCTCGCCAGCGCCTCGACCGAGAGCGAGGAGGTGTTCGTCGCCAGGATCGCGTCGGGGGCGACGACCGCGGCCAGCTCGGCGAAGATCGCCCGCTTCAGGTCCAGATCCTCGGGCGCCGCCTCGATCACGATCCCACACTCGGCGAGCTCCGCCACCTCACCGGCCACCCGCACGCTCCCCAGCTTCGCCGCGGCCCGCTCGCGCGCCGCGGCGTCCGGCTCCAGCACCACGACCTCGAGCCCCGCCCGCGCCGCCACCGTGGCGATCCCGAGACCCATCGTCCCGGCGCCGACGACGCCGAGCGTCCGCACCGCGTTCCCGTCGTCGGCCGCTGCCTCGGCGCCGGCCGCTGCCCGGCCCTGCGCCACTGGCTCGGCGCCCTCAGCCACGGGCGGCGAGCTTCGCCTCGAGCTCGGCGACCCGCGCGGCGAGCAGCGCCTTCGACTCCTCGGTGTTGTGGGAAAGCTGGTGGGTGAGGAAATGGTAGGAGGCGGCATCGTCGCGGCCGCGACGGCGCTCGATGAAGTCGAAGCTCAGCTTCGAGAGGGCGAGCGCCTCGCGCGGCACCTCGCGCAGCCCGGCGCAGACCTCGGCGACCTTCGCGTCGAGATCGTCCGGCTCCACCACCCAGTTCACCAGGCCGAGCTGGAGGGCCTGCTCGGCGCCGATCCCCTCGCTCAGCCAGAGCAGCTGCTTCGCCTGGCGCACGCCGATGTCCCAGGCGAAGGTCGGCACCTCGACATCGTCGGCTCCCTGGTCCCGGGTGACCCGCGAGGCGAACTGAGCGTCGCTCGAGGCGACCACCAGGTCGACGGCCGAGACCAGCATCAGCGCCGCCGCCACGCAGTGGCCCTGGACCCGGGCGACGGTCGGCATCGGCAGCTCCCGCAGCAGCGTCACCGGCCGCACGAACACCTCGGCCTCCTGCCACATCCGTCCCTCGACCGTCTTCAGGTTGCTCGCGTAGCCCGCGTCTTCGACCGCCGCGTTCAGGTCGTGGCCGGCGCTGAAGGTCGGCCCGCCGCCCGCCAGGACGACGACCCGGATCTCGCGCCGGTCGCGCGTCTCCAGCAGCACCCGCTCCAGCTCCCGCAGCAGCGGCGGGCTCTGGGCGTTCCGCTTGCGCGGCCGGTTCAGCGTGATCGTCCGCACCTCGCCCCGGTCCTCGACCAGGATCGGCGCCTCCGCCTCGCTCATCGCACCCTCCTCTCCAGATAGCCGGCGCCGACCGCTTCGGCGCTCGCGCCCTCGCCGCCGAGCAGGTACTGGTCGGCGAGGATCCGACGATAGAAGAGGTGGAGGCCGAGCTCCCAGGAGAAGCCGATGCCGCCGTGGACCTGGATCGAGATCTCGCAGGCCTCGCGGGCCGAGGCGGGCAGGGAGTGGCGGAGCACGCCGAGGTGGCCGTCGAGGCCTTCGTCATGTCCCTCCTCGGCGGCCAGGTCGACGTAGCGGCCGATCCCGGCGCGGCCGATCTCGACCCCGAGCTTGGCGTTGGCGAGCAGGTGGGCCACCGCCTGGAAGCCGGCGATCTCCTGACCGAACTGCTTGCGCTGCCCGGCGTACTCCACCGCCATCTCGAGGCAGCGCTCGCCCGCGCCAAAGGCCTCGCAGACCAGCGTCAGCTCGTACTCGCGGCGCACCGCGGCGGCCGCCAGACCGCTGACCGTCGCGAACGGCGTCGCCCCGTCGAGGTCGATCTGGGAGAGGCCCTGGCCGGAGTCGAGCGCCAGGAACGGCGCGACCGCGACGGCGTCGAGGTCGTAAAGGGAGATTTCTTGGGAATCGAGAACGGCAAGGACCTCGGCCCCCTCCGGCACCGCCGTCGCCAAAGGTGCGTTCGCAGTTGTGTCCGGTATGCGGTCATTACTGCGAACGCACGCGAGGGCACCGGTCAGCTCCGCGGCGACGGCACGCTCCAGGAGCGCGGCCGTGCGCTCGTCGCCGTCGGCCGCCACGGCGGCCAGGGCCGGGGCGAGGCCGAAGGCGCCGTCGCGGAGGGCTGCCGGGACCAGGTTGCGGCCGAAGACGGCGGCGAGACGGACCCGCTCGCCGACTCCGATCCCGAGGCCGCCTGAGTCTTCGTCGAGGCCGACCAGGTCGATGCCGAGCTCCCGGATCGCCCCCAGGACCGCGGCGTCGAGGGCGCGGTCCTCGGCGGTCACCTCGAGCAGGGCCTCGACCGTGAGGATCTTCGCCAGCGACTCGTCCAGCGAGCGGGCCAGCTCGGCGCCCGCCCCGGCGTCCACGGGCGCGCTCATCGCGAGGCTCCCAGGCCGAGCAACTGGCGGGAGATGATGTTCAGCTGGATCTCGGTGCTGCCGCCGTACATGCTCACCGAGCGTCCCTCCAGGAGGTCGTGGGTCCAGTGGTTCATGCCCAACGCCACGTCCGGCCCGAGCAGCTCCAGCGCCGCGGCGAAGAGGCGCTGCTCGACCTGGCCGAGGAAGAGCTTGTCGATCGAGGTCGAGCCCGGCGGCAGCGCCTTCGCCGCCTGCGCGGCGAGGGTCCGGTAGCCCTGCGACTTCAGCAGCTCGAGGTCGGCGTAGATGCGGCCGACCTGGCGACGCACTTCCGGCTCCTCAGCCCGGCCCGCCGCGAGCAGCGCGTCGACCAGGTCCTCGAGCGCCCGCCGCAGGCGGATCTGACGCTCCAGCACGAACAGGCCGCGCTCGTAGGAGAGCATCTGCATCGCCGCCTTCCAGCCGTTGCCGAGGCCGCCGATCACGTCCTCGACCCGCGCCTCGACGTCGTCGAGGAAGACCTCGTTGAAGTGGCGCTCGCCGAGCATCTGCGGCAGCGCGACGACGTTCACCCCCGGGTCCTCCATGTCGACGATCACCAGCGAGAGGCCGCGGTGGCGCTCCGAGCCGGGCTCGGTGCGGACCAGGCAGGCGCAGCGGCGGGCGATGTGGGCACGCGAGGTCCAGACCTTCTGCCCGCTGACGAGGATGCGGTCGCCGTCGACCCGGCCGCGGGTGCGGATCGCCGCCAGGTCGGAACCCGCCTCGGGCTCGGAGAAGCCCTGGCACCAGGACTCGGTCGCGTCCAGCATCTTCGGCAGGTAGCGCTCCGCCTGGCCCTCGTCGCCGAAGTCCATGATCGTCGGCCCGCACATGTAGACGCCGATCCGGTTGATCAGCTCCGGCATCGAGCTCGACGCCAGCTCCTCGGAGAAGACCGCCTCGGCGCGCAGGTCGAGCCCGCCGCCGCCGTAGCGCTCGGGCCAGGAGAGGCCGACGAAGCCCGCCTCGTCCAGCTGCGCCTGCCAGCGGACCAGCGCCGCGAGGCGCTCGCCGAAGTCCACCGGCGCCGGGCCGGGATCGTGGTCGGCCATCCAGGTGCGGATGCGGCCGCGCAGCTCTTCGTCCTCGGGACGGAAGCGCAGCGTCTCCACCGGCAGCGGCCCGGGCCCGGCACTCACAGCGCCACCTCGAGCCCGCGGGCGACCAGCACGTCGGGGATCTCGGCGATCTGCTCGAAGCCCTCGCCGAGCGTGTCGCCGGCCGCCATCCGGGCACCGATCCCGGCGACGATCACCGCCAGCTTGAAGTGAGCCAAGGCGACGAAGAAATCGAGGTCGGCGCCCGGATCGGACCCGGTGGCGGCGGCGTAGGCGTCGACCAGCTCGTCGCGCTCGACGAAGCCGGGCGCGGTGGTGATCTCGTGGACCTCGGAGGCGCAGCGGTCGCCCGGCCGGCACCAGTACATGAGCAGCATCCCGAGGTCGGCCAGCGGGTCGCCGATCGTCGCCATCTCCCAGTCGAGGACGGCGACGATCCGGCCCGGGTCATCGGGGTCGAGGACGACGTTGTCGATCCGGTAGTCGCCGTGGACGAGGGCGGCGCGGGCGCTCGCCGGCACCGCGCCCTCGAGCCGGGCGGCGAGCTCGCGCATCTGCGGCGTGACCCGGATCCCCGAGTCGAGCTGGCCGACCCAGCGGCGGACCTGGCGCTCGGCGTAGCCGTCCGGCCGTCCCAGCTCCGCCAGCCCGACGCGCTCGTAGTCGACGGCGTGGATCGCGGCCAACGTCTCGACCAGGGCGAGGGAGGTGCGGCGCGCCTCCTCCGGGGTCAGGTCGACGTCGCGGGGTGCGCGGAGGATGCGCCCGTCGACCCGCTCCATGACGTAGAACTCGGCCCCGATCACGCCCTCGTCGGCGCAGAGGAAGAGCGGCCGCGGGGCCGGCACCGCGCTCCCGGCGAGCCCTCCCAGCACCGCGAACTCGCGCCCCATGTCGTGGGCGGTGGCCAGCCGGCGGCCGAGCGGCGGCCGGCGCAGGACCCACTCGCGCTCGCCCTGGCGCAGGCCGACGGTGATGTTGGAGCGCCCGCCGCCGATCAGCTCAGCCTCCAGGGGCAGGGACGGATCGAGGTCCAGCGGCTCGGCGAGGACCGCCGCGAGGCGCTCCAGGTCGAGGCCCGGCACCGCTTGCTCGGTCATCAGGATCGCCCCCACTAGATGTTTTTCGCGTTCACGCCGATCGCCGCCGAGAGGGTCGCGCCGGTGATGTAGCGCGCCTGCTCGGAGGCGAGGAAGAGGACCGCGTCGGAGATGTCGTCGGTCTCCGCGTAGGGGACCGGGAGCACGTTGACGCTCTGGAACGCGGGCAGCGCGTCCTCCAGGGTCGGGTTCTCCAGGTCGGGGCGGAAGAGCTTGTAGGAGGCCTCGTTTTTCATCATCCTCGTGTCGACCGAGCTCGGGCAGACGACGTTGGCGGTGATCCCGCGCGGCGCCAGCTCCAGCGCCAGGCTCTTCACCATCCCGATCAGCCCCCACTTCGCCGCCGCGTAGTGGCCGATGTTCTCCCAGCCGGCGCGGCCCGCCATCGAGGAGGTGGCCACCACCCGGCCCGCCTCCGACCCGTACATATGGGGCACCGCGGCGCGCACCGTGTTGAAGGCGCCGGTGAGGTTGACGTCGATCATCGTCCCCCAGGTCTCGGCGCTCATCGTCGCCAGCTCGCCGAAGGTGCAGATGCCGGCGTTGACGACGAGGATGTCGAGCCCGCCGAAGGCCTCGGCCGCCTGGCCCACCGCCGCTTCCATCTCCGCCAGCGAGCGGATGTCGGCGACCAGCGCCGCGGCGCGCCCGCCCTCGGCGGCGACCAGCTCCGCGGTCTCCTCCAGCTCCGCGCGCGAGCCGAGCGGGTAGGCGACCGTCTCCATCTCCGCGGCGGCGATGTCCAGCACGGCGACGTCGGCGCCCTCGCGGGCGAAGCGCACCGCGTGGTTGCGTCCCTGACCGCGGGCGCCACCGGTGACCAGCACCCGCCGCCCCTCGCAGCGCCCGCTCACGCCGCGGTCCTCGCGTTCCAGCCGAGCGCCACCGGGACCGCCTCGCCGGTGATCATCCGCGCTTCGTCGGAGGCGAGGAAGAGGACCGTGTCGGAGATGTCGTCGGGCTGGACCCAGGGGATCGGGATCGGGTTCAGCTCGGTGAAGGCCCCCTCGACGTCGGCCATCGTGTAGCTCGACTGGTCGGGGAGGAAGAGCTCGCGGAAGGCCTCGTTCTGGATCATCGCCGTGTCGACCGAGGTCGGGCAGACGGCGTTCACGGTCACCCCGTGCTCGGCCAGCTCCAGCGCCAGGCTCTTCACCAGGCCGATCACTCCCCACTTGGCGGCGACGTAGTGGCCGATGTTGGGAGCGCCCACCCGGCCGACCACCGAGGAGGTGGCGACGATCCGGCCGCTGCCGCGCTCGGCCATGTGCCCGGCCACCGCGCGCAGCGTCTTGAAGACGCCGCCGAGGTTGATGTCGATCATGTTCTGCCATTCCTCGTCGGACATGGCGGCGATCGTCGAGACGCCCGCGATCCCGGCGTTGGCGACGGCGATGTCGATGCCGCCGAAGGCCTCGATCCCGGCGGCGACGACGCGGCCGAGCGCCGCCGTGTCGCGGACGTCGGCCTCCATCGCCACCGCGCGGCCGCCCGCCGCCTCGACCGAGGCGACGGTCTCCTCCAGGTCGGTCGCCGAGGCGAGCCCGTAGGGGACGGTCCCCAGGTCAGCGCAGCGATCGCTGAGCACGAGGTCGGCGCCCTCGGCGGCGAAGCGCACCGCGTGCGAGCGTCCCTGACCGCGGCCGGCGCCGGTCACCAGCGCCACCTTGCCCTCGAACCTAGGCATTGGCCGCCTTCTCGGCGGCGCGCCGGCGCGCCGTCTCCTGCGCCATCGCGTCGAGGTCGTCGACGGCTTTGCGCACCTGGTCGCCGTGGAAACCGAAGGTCTGCATCTCCAGCGAGGCGGAGAGCTCGAAGCCGACGCTCGCCCCGAAGGAGAGCCACTGGTTGATCGCCCGCTTGGTGAAGCGGACCGCCTGCTCGGGCATCGCGGCGAAGTCTTCGGCGACCTTCGTCGCCCGCTCCAGCGCCGTGCCCTTCGGCACCAGCTCGGTCACCAGGCCGATCCGCTCGGCCTCGGCAGCCTCGATCCAGTCGCCGGTCATCAGGTAGCGCTTCGCCCGCGTGATCCCGACCGCCATCGGCCAGATCAGCACGCCGCCGTCGCCCGCCGCCAGCGCCGCCTTGATGTGGCCGTCGGCCATCTTCACGTTCTCCTCGACGATCGAGTAGTCGGAGAGCAGCGCCAGCATCAGCCCCGAGCCGGTGGCGACCCCGTTGATCGCGGCGACGACCGGCTTCTCCAGGTCGATGTGGGAGCGGACCAGCTCGCGCACCTGGGTCTGCAGTTCCGAGAGCGCCTGCTGATCTTCGGTCAGCTGCTTCATGTAGTCGTAGGTGGCGCCGACCGAGAAGGCGCGCCCGGCGCCGGTCAGGACGACGGCCTTCACCTCGTCGTCGGCGGCGACGTCGCGGAGGATCGTCGCGAACTCGGCGTGGTCCTCGTGACTGCAGGCGTTCATCTTCTCCGGGTTGTCGATCGTCACGAAAGCGATCGAGTCCCGCACCTCGGTCTTCAGGAACGTGTATCCGGCGTAACGGCTCACAGTGCTCTGGATCTCCCTTCGTCGCGGGCCGCGCGCCGGCGCGATCGCGATTCGATTTTGTGGATGCGGCCCTTGGTCGATCCGCCGCCGACGGGTCCGCCGGCGCTGGGACCGGTGAGGTGGTAGGCGGAGGTGGTGACGTCGTCGGCGGCCTGGCGCAGGCGCTCGCCGATCGCCGGGATCAGCCGCTCCGGCATGAAGGAGGCGTGGCCGGTGACGATCATCAGCATCACCGGGGCGCCGTCGGGATCGAGGACCGCGGCGCCGACGGCGTTGTAGTCGGGCTCGTACTCGCCGAGGGAGATCGAGTAGCCGCGCTCGCGCACCTCGGCCAGCGAGGCCTTGAAGTCGGCGATCTCGGTGATCGAGGTCTTCGTCCGCGCGGGCAGGCCGTGGACGTCGAGCATCTCGTCGACGTCGCGCTCCGGCCGGTGGGCGTAGAAGGCCTTCGAGAGGACCGCGCCGTTGGGGGGCACGCGGCCGCCGAGCGGCACCGTGCCGCGCGGGTCGGGGCGGCCGCGGAGCTTGTCGACGACGACGAAGGAGCCGTCCTCGGCCTGGTGGCAGAGCAGCATGATCAGCTTGTAGGCGCGGACGAATTCGGCGCCCCGGTTGCGCGCCGCGAGCAGCACCGCGTCCTCGCCGCCGACCGCCGCGGCCAGCTCGCGCAACCCGACGCCGAGCCGGTAGCGCTTGCTGTCGTCGTCGCGGGCGAGCAGGTCGGCGGCCTCCAGCGTGCGCAGGATGTTGAAGCAGGTGCTCGGGTTCATCGCCAGCGCCGCCGCGATCTCGGTCATCGTCGCCGGCTCGTTGCCGCGTTCCTTGAGGAACTCGAAGATGTCGACCGCGTGGAGGATCGCCGGCACGCCTCCCTTGGCGGCGGCGGCCTCCGTCTTCAGCGGCGGCGGAAAAATCTGATCGGTCGAGGCTTTCATCAGGGGCGGCTCTCCTCCTGTTTTCGGCCCAGCCCGCTCCCCAACAGGCCGGGCGGCGATGTTCCCAGTGCGCAGAGCGCCCCCCAAAACCGATTCTGCCCAGAGAATCGGGGTCGGAGCAAGCGAACCGCAACGAGTGGTCAGGCTTCTCTCAGCAGAAACGATTTGGTTTCCAAGCCGCCCCGCAGCCAAGCTGCGCCGGTGCCCACGCCGGTAGTCATCGCGACCCGTCGCACCCCGATCGGGCGGGCCTTCAAGGGCTCCCTGGCGGCCGAGCGGCCCGACGATCTGGCGGCCCTCGTCACCGGCGCCGTGGTCGACTCGGTGGAGGGCTTCGACCCGGCCGAGATCGAGGACGTGATCGTCGGCGCGGCGATCCAGGCCGGGCCGCAGAGCATGAATCTGGGCCGCGTCGTCGCCGCCCTCGCGGGCTTCCCGGAGACCGTACCCGGCAGCACCGTGAACCGCTTCTGCGCCTCCTCGCTGCAGGCGGTGCGGGTCGCGGCCAACGCGATCGCCGCGGGCGAGGGGGACGCCTACATCGCCGCCGGGGTCGAGTGCGTGAGCCAGGTGAACGGCCGCGCCTTCGATCCCGAGATCGACGTCAACCCGCGCTTCGCCGACCCCGACCGCGCCGACTACGTGAACGACATGTACATCCCGATGGGGATGACGGCGGAGAACGTCGCCGACCGCTGGGACGTCTCGCGCGAGGCGATGGACTCCTACGCGGCGCTCTCCCAGGCCCGCGCCCTGGAGTCCCGCGAAGACGGCTTCTTCGCCCGCGAGATCCTCCCGGTCAGGAACGCCGCGGGCGCCGTGGTCGAGGCCGACGACGGCATCCGTCCCGGCACCACAACCGAGGTGCTCGCCGGGCTGAAGCCGGTCTTCAAGGAGGACGGCCGGGTCACCGCCGGCAACTCATGCCCGCTGAACGACGGCGCCGCCGCGGCGCTGATCATGTCCGAAGAGCGCGCCGGTGAGCTGGAGCTGCCGATCCGCGCCCGGATCCTCGCCACCGGCCTCAGCGGGGTCGCGCCGGAGATCATGGGCGTCGGCCCGATCGAGGCGATCCGCATCGCGCTGCGGCGCGCCGGGATGACGGTCGCCGACCTCGACATCGTCGAGCTGAACGAGGCCTTCGCCGCCCAGGTGCTGCCGATCTGCGACGAGGTCGGCATCGACATCGAGCGGCAGCTGAACCCGCACGGCGGCGCGATCGCCCTCGGCCACCCGTTCGGGATGACCGGCGTGCGGATGCTTGGCACCCTCCTCAACGGGCTCGAGACCGCCGACGCGCAGGTCGGCATGGTGACGATGTGCGTCGCCGGCGGCCAGGGCATGGCGACGATCTTCGAAAGGACCTGAGATGTGGGATTTCTCGACCGAGCCGGAGTTCGAGGCGAAGCTGGCCTGGATGCGCGACTTCATGGTCGCCGAGGTCTACCCGCTGGAGGCGCTGGAGGGGATCGAGGAGGCCGACTTCGACCGCCTGCTGGAGCCGCTGCGCGAGCAGGTCAAGGACCAGGGACTGTGGGCCGGCCACCTGCCGCCCGAGCACGGCGGCCAGGGTTTCGGCGCGCTCGAGCTGGGGCTGATGAACGAGATCACCGGCGCCTCGATCTTCGGGCCGATGGTCTTCGGCTCACAGGCTCCCGACGCCGGCAACGCCGAGCTGCTCGCCGCCGCCGGAACCGACGACCAGAAGGCGCGCTGGCTGGAGCCGCTGCTGGCGGGCGAGGTGAAGAGCGCCTTCTCGATGACCGAGCCGAACTCGGCCGGCTCCGACCCGACCCTGCTGCGGACCGTCGCCACCCAGGTCGACGGCGGCTGGAAGATCGACGGGCTGAAGTGGTTCACCTCGAACGGCTCGGCGGCCGACTTCCTGATCGCGATGGTGGTGACCGACCCCGAGGCGGCGCCGCGGTCGCGCGCCACGATGATGCTGGTGCCGACCGACGCCGAGGGCCTGCGTATCGTCCGCGACGTGCCGACGATGGAGGACCCGGTGGGCGAGCGCGGCCGCTTCCGCGCCGGCGGCTTCGGCCACGCCGAAATCTCCTACGAGGGCGTCTTCGTCCCCGATGCCGACGTGCTCGGCCCGGTCGGCCAGGGCTTCGCGATGGCCCAGCGGCGGCTCGGCCCGGGGCGGATCCAGCACTGCATGCGCTGGCTGGGCCAGGGCCGGCGGGCCTTCGAGATGCTCTGCGAGCGGGCGGTCTCCCGCCACGCCTTCGGCACCACGCTGGGCGAGAAGGGCGTCGTCCGCGAGTGGATCGCCGACTCGGCCGCGGAAATCGAGGCGGCCCGGCTGATGACCCTGCACGCCGCCTGGAAGATCGACCGGGTGGGCGCCAAAGAGGCGCGCCAGGAGATCGGGATGATCAAGTACTACGGCGCCGGCGTCCTCTACCGGGTGATCGACCGGGCGATCCAGGTCCACGGCGGCCTCGGCTACTCGACCGACATGCCGCTGGAGTCGATGTACCGCAACGCCCGCGCGGCGCGCATCTACGACGGCGCCGACGAGGTCCACCGCGACAACGTCGCCCGCCGCATCCTCGCCGCCTACCAGCCGCGCGAGGTGCCGACCGAGAACGTGCCGGAGCGGCGCCGAGCGGCGGCGGAGAAGTTCGCCGAGCTGATCGACGTCGCCTCGCTGGACCTCTGATGCCTGACGCGCGGGCCGAGGAGCGCCGCGCCGCCTTGGTCCTCGGCGGGTCGGGCGGGATCGGCCTGGCCATAGCCGCGATGCTGGCGGCGGAGGGCTATGACCTGACGGTCCAGGGCCGGCGCGACGAGCGGGTCGAGGCGGCGGTGGCGGCGCTCGGCGGGGCCGGCGGCGGAGTGAGCGCGGGAGCGCCGGGTGAGGCCGTCGGCGCCGGCGCCGGCGAAGCGTCCGCGAAGGCCGGCGACGGGGTCGTCGGCGTGGCCGCCAACCTTGCCGAGGAGGCCGAGATCGAACGGGTCGTCGCCGGCCACGCCGAGCGCTACGGCCGCCTCGACGTCCTCGTCGACAGCGCCGGCCTCGGCATCGGCCAGGCCATCGGCGAGATCCAGGCCCGCCACCTCGACCGCCAGACCGAGATCAACTTCCGCGCCGCCGTCCTCGCCCTGCGCGAGGCCCGCCCCCTGCTCGAGGCGGCCGGCGCCGAGCACGGCAAGGCCCTCGTCTGCCTCGTCTCCTCCTGGGCCGCCACCCATCCGCCCGCCTGGCTCTCCGTCTACGGCGCGACCAAGGCCGCCCTCGACGCCTTCGCCCGCTCCGCCCAGATCGAGCTCGAAGGCAGCGGCGTCCAGGTCACCTCGGTGTCCCCGGCCACGGTCGAGACCGAGATGACCCGCTACGCCCAAGGCGAGATCCCCGCCGAGGCGATGCTCCGCCCCACCGACGTCGCCGAGGTGGTCCGCATGCTCCTCCGCCTCTCCCCCGCCGCGCGGGTGCCGGAAGTCCGGGTCGGGCGGGCGGAGTAGGGCGGGAAGGGTTCGGGGGGCCCTGCGGCCGCGGACGGCGCACTTCGCGGCCCCTGCGGCCGGGGACGGTCCCGTCCTGGGCGTCTCGCGGCGGCCCGGGCAGGCTGTGGCCGCCGCGAGACGCCCAGGACGCGAGCCTTCCGGGGGGAGGTGCGCGGGGTCCGTGCGCTTGCGGGGAGTGACGCCACGCCTCCGCAAGGCCCCAGGTTGATGGGCCGAAAAGCGCTGATATAGAGCGCTTTTCGGCCCATCAACATTTGGCCTGTCACGGAAGGGTCACGACCGTGACGTCTTCCCTTGGTGAACGTGACGTTTCCCTCGTCTTCGACACGCATTTCCCCCGAGACATGCACGGGATGCGCACCCACCCTCTCCCCACAGACGCGGCCCTCTCGTAGGCGGTCACAGCCTGCCCGGACCGCCTACGAGAGGGCCGCGTCCCTTTCCCCGTCCCTTCCCAGCGAGCCGGCCCTCAGGCCGACCGCGGCAGGGGGTTGAAGCGCCAGCCCTCCTGCTTCGGCTGCGTCCCGGCGACGAGGAGGCGGCGCTCGTCGATCAGCCAGTCGCCGGAAGGGGCGCGGACGAGGACGTCCTCGTAGCGGGCGTGGAGGCTCCAGGGCTCGCCGCGGTGGGGCTGGTGCCAGGCGTGGACGACGCTCGCGGCGCGGGCTCGGTCGGAGCCTTCGAAGTCGATCGAGACGTTGCCGAGGAGATGGCTGGTGGCCTCGAAGAGGGCGAGGTCGTTCTCGGCCTGGATGCGGCGCGCCTCGGCGCCGGGGGTGCGCGCGTCGGGGCCGTAGTCGGCGCGGCAGTCGGCGGTGAAGCAGGCGGCGACGGCGTCGGGGTCGTTCACGTCGCAGGCGCGACAGTAGGCGAAGAGGAGCTCGCGGATCGCCTCGCGGTCGGCGAGGTGCGAATCGGTGTCGGGCGTGGCGGTCACGTCTCTACCGTCAACCCGCGCCACGGCCGAAGCGAGCGGTTTCGCTGGACAGAAAGTTGATGCCCCCCGGTTGCGGGCCTCCTAGCGTGGCGACGGTGAAGGTCGGGCTCTTCCTCGACATGCGCAACCCGGGACCATGGCGACGCTGCCCGACGGCAATGTACGAGGGCTGGCTGGAGCGGCTCGCCTGGGCCGAGCGGATCGGCATCGACGCGGTCTGGCTGACCGAGCACCACCTCTTCGCCGACGGCTACCTGCCCCAGCCGCTGACCCTGGCGGCGGCGGTGGCGGCGCGGACCGAGCGGATGCGGATCGGCACCGCGATCCTGCAGGCGCCGCTGCGCCCCGCCCTCGACATCGCCGAGCAGGGCGCCCTCGTCGACATCATCAGCGGCGGCCGGCTGGAGCTCGGCCTCGGCGCCGGCTACCGGGTGCCCGAGTGGGAGGCCTTCGGCACCGACGGGTCGCGGCGCTACGAGCTGCTCGAGGAGCGGGCGGCGGAGATCCGCCGGCTCTGGGACGAGGGCACCTGCACCCCCGCCCCGGTCCAGGGACGGGTGCCGATCTGGATCGGCGGCGAGGGCCCGCGCGGGGCGCGGATCGCCGGACGACTCGGCGAGAGCCTGCTGGTGCTGAAGCCGGAGCTGCTGCCGATCTACCGTGAGGCGCTCGCCGGCGCCGGCCACGATCCCGAGGCGGCGGCGATGGGCGGCTGCGCGAACCTGATCCTCGCCGACGATCCCGAGGCGGCCTGGGAGCGGATCCGCCCCCACCTCGAGTTCCAGTGGCAGACCTACTTCGACTACGCGGTCGAGGGCGTGCCGGGGACCGAGCCGGCGGTCGCCTACCCGGACGACCTGCGGGTCACCGAGGGCCCGCCGATGCTCCCCCGCTTCGACGTCGTCACCCCGGCCCAGGCGCTGGAGCGGCTGCGGCCGTGGCTGTCCCAGATGCCGACGAAGCACGTCTACTTCTGGGGCTCGATCGCGGGCATGGACGACGACCTCGTCGACCGCCACGTCGAGCTGCTCGCCGAGGAGTTGGCGCCGGCGCTCCTCAGCGGCCGCTGAAGCGGGGCGGCCGGCGCTCGCGGAAGGCGGCGCTGCCCTCGGCGAAGTCCTCGCTGCCCTGCAACAGCACGCCGGACTCGACCGCGCTGCCGAGGTCGGCCCGGGCAAGCGCCGACTTCACCGTCGCCACCGCCAGCGGCGCGCCCGCCGCCAGCTTCGCGGCGAGCTCCGCCGCCCGCTCCAGGTGCTCGCCGGCGGGGACGACGAAGTTCACCAGCCCGGCGAGCCGCGCCTCCTCGGCGTCGATCGGCTCGCCGCTCAGCGCCAGGTAGCGCAGCCAGTGGTCGCCGATCCGCTCCCGTCCCCAGGCGAGAAGGACGCCGGGGACGAGGCCTACGCGGGCCTCGGGCGCGGAGAAGCGGGCGGTCGCGTCGGCGACGACGATGTCGCAGGCGAGGGTCAGCTCGAGGCCGCCGCCGATGCAGTGACCGTGGACCGCGGCGACGGTGGGCAGCGGCAGCGCCACCAGCTCCTCCAGCGCCGTCGTAGCCTCGGTGAGGAAACGGGCGCGGGCGTCGACGTCGGCAGCGTCGGGGAAGTCGGTGATGTCGGCGCCGACCGAGAAGCAATCCCCGGCCCCGTGCAGGACGACCGCCCGCACCTCCTCGTCGGCGGCCAGCTCGGCGCTCGTCTCGCGCAGCAGCCCCCAAAAAGCGGCGGGGATCGCGTTGCGGCGCTCCGGTCGGTCGATCCGCAGCCAGGCGACGCCGTCGCGGACCTCCCGCGCCAGCATCAGCCGTCCGCCGCCGACAGCGCCGCGCGCAGCTCGTGCTTCTTCACCTTGCCCGCCGCGGTCCGCGGCAGCTCGGTCACCTCGACCAGCCGCTCGGGCGTCTTCTGGCGGGCGATCCCGGCGGCGAAGAAGTGCTCACGGACCGAGTCGAGGTCGATGCTCCTCCCCGCCTCGACGATCACGAAGGCGCAGACGACCTCGCCGTAGCGCCGGTCCGGTGCGCCGGTCACGGCACCCTCGCGGACGGCCGGATGCAGGATCAGCACGTCCTCGACCTCCTTCGAGGAGATGTTCTCGCCGCCGCGGATGATGATGTCCTTGCGCCGGTCGGTGATCGTCAGGAAGCCGTCGGCGTCGACCACCCCGATGTCCCCGGTGCGCAGCCAGCCGTCGGCGGTGAAGGCATCCTCGTTGAAGGCCGGGTCGCTGTAGGAGACGAAGCTCTCG
>MKSH01000039.1:20718-21094 GCA_001898095.1 Solirubrobacterales bacterium 70-9
CGATCGCGTCGGCGCGCTCGATCAGCGAGGGCGGCACCCCGGCGCCGCCGGTGATCCCATGCGCCAGGGTCGAGATGTCGCCGCCGCTCGCCGCCGCCGCGTCGAGGATCGTGTCGATGAAGATCGGCGTGCCGGCCATCGCCGTGACCCGGTGCTCTTCGACCAGCCGCACCCCGACCTCGGCGTCCCAGGTGTCCACCATCACGGTCTTGTAGCCGTGGGCGAAGGGGCCGAGCATCGCGCAGAGCCCGGCGGTGTGGCCGGCCGGGAACGGCTGCAGGGACACCGTGCCGGGGATCCCGGGCGGCGGGGTCGGGCTGCCGTACAGCTCGGCGACCAGCGAGTCGGAGCTGTGCTGGACGCCCTTCGGTTCGGC
>MKSH01000040.1 GCA_001898095.1 Solirubrobacterales bacterium 70-9
TCGAGCCGGTGATGGCAGTCGAGGTCGTGACCCCGGAGGACTTCCTCGGCGACGTGATCGGCGACCTTTCGCGGCGGCGCGGCAAGGTCCAGGGACAGGACCAGCGCGGTAACGCCCTGGCGGTCCAGGCCCTCGTCCCGCTGGGCGAAATGTTCGGCTACGCGACCGATCTGCGATCCTCGACGCAGGGCCGCGCGACGTACACGATGCAGTTCGAGCAGTACGAGGAGGTTCCCTCGAACATCGCCGAAGAGATCGTCGCATCACGCTCCGGTGACCCCGCGGGAGCGGCCGCATAGGACAAACGGCGGGCCGGTCGAGAGGCGCAACGCTGTCGAAGGCCGGACCTGGCTATATTTCTCAGGTTCGCCCGCAGGCAGGGAAAAACTCGCTGCCAGGCACCGCTCAAGAAACTCAAGCACTTAAACCAGACAGAAACAACGACCTTCGAAAGGGCAAACGGAAGAGATGGCCAAGGAGAAATTCGAGCGCGATAAGCCGCATGTGAACGTCGGCACCATCGGTCACATCGACCATGGCAAGACGACGCTGACGGCCGCGATCACCAAAACCCTCTCGACCGTGGGCGGTGCCGAGGCGCAGTCGTTCGAGGAGATCGACAACGCTCCGGAGGAGAAGGAACGCGGCATCACGATCGCGACCTCCCACGTCGAGTACCAGACCGAGAACCGGCACTACGCGCACGTCGACTGCCCGGGGCACGCCGACTACGTGAAGAACATGATCACCGGCGCCGCGCAGATGGACGGCGCGATCCTGGTCGTGTCCGCCGCCGACGGCGTCATGCCGCAGACCCGCGAGCACATCCTGCTCGCCCGTCAGGTCAACGTCCCGCACGTGATCGTCTTCCTCAACAAAATCGACATGGTCGATGACGAGGAACTCGTCGAGCTGGTCGAAGAGGAGGTCAAGGACCTGCTCAACGAATACGACTTCCCGGGCGAAGAGACCCCGATCATCAAGGGCTCGGCCCTGAAGGCGCTGGAAGGCGACGAGGAGGCCCAGAAAGCGGTCTTCGAGCTGGCCGCGGCGCTCGACTCCTACATCCCGGAGCCGGTCCGCGAGCTCGACAAACCGTTCCTGATGCCGATCGAGGACATCTTCTCGATCACCGGCCGCGGCACCGTCGCCACCGGTCGTATCGAGCAGGGGATCGTCAACACCGGCGACGAGGTCGAAATCGTCGGGATCCATCCGGAGACGAGCAAAACCACCGTCACCGGCGTGGAGATGTTCCGCAAGCTCCTCGACGAGGGTCAGGCCGGCGACAACATCGGCGCCCTGCTCCGCGGCACCAAGCGTGAGGAGATCGAGCGTGGCCAGGTGCTCTGCAAGCCCGGCTCGATCACCCCGCACACCAAGTTCAAAGCCGAGGTCTACTGCCTGAAGAAGGAGGAGGGTGGTCGCCACACTCCGTTCTTCTCCGGCTACCGTCCTCAGTTCTATTTCCGCACCACCGACGTGACGGGCATCGCCAACCTCCCCGAGGGGACGGAGATGGTGATGCCGGGTGACAACGTCGAGATGACGATCGAGCTGATCCAGCCGATCGCGATGGACCAGGGTCTCCGGTTCGCCATCCGCGAGGGTGGCCGCACCGTCGGCTCCGGCGTCGTCGCCGAGGTCATCGAGTAGCGACCGCAGTACCAAGGGGCGGGGCCGTGACGCCCGCCCCGACCGCCCTCCGGGGCGGACAACCGCAAAGACATACGACCGGGGCGGCGCCCCAGCAGCAAGGGGCCCCGCCCTCTTTGCGCCCTAAGACGAAGAAGAGAGAGATTTCCAAGTGGCAGCCATAGCGGCACAAAAAATCCGAATCAGGCTGAAGGCCTACGACCATGACGCGATCGATCGTGCTGCGCGCGAGATCGTCGAGACGGCCGAGCGCACCGGCGCCACCGTGTCCGGTCCCGTGCCCCTGCCCACCGAGAAAAACGTCTACTGCGTGATCCGCTCGCCGTTCAAGGACAAGGACTCGCGCGAGCACTTCGAGATCCGCACCCACAAGCGGCTGATCGACATCCTCCAGCCGTCGCCGAAAACCGTCGACTCGCTGCAGCGGCTCGACTCGCTGCCCGCCGGCGTCGACATCGAGATCCGGCTTTAGGTGTAGCGGTGACTCCTTCCACGACAGCACACCTCAGCCGGCTGCAAACCGGCGCTGGATCGTCGTCCTCGGACTTGCCTTTGCCTCCAGCAAAGGCGGCGCCCTGCGTCCTTGACCAGCTTGGTTTTCGCGCGGCTGAGTCGCACTGCCGCGAAAGGAGGCACCGCTAGATGGCGGCGATCCTCGGCAAGAAGCTCGGCATGACCCAGGTCTTCCAGGAGGACGGCACCGTGGTGCCCGTCACCGTGATCGAAGCGGGCCCCTGCAAGGTGACCGCGGTCCGCGAGACCGAGCGCGACGGCTACGCCGGCGTCCAGCTCGCCTTCGGCGCGGTCAAGCAGGGCAAGCTCTCGAAGGGCGAGGAAGGCCACCTGAAAAAGGCGGGCGCCCCGCCGCTCCGCCACCTGGTCGAGTTCCGCGACGAGGACCTCGGCGCCGAGGAGGGCCCGAAGATCGGTGACGACGTCACGGTCGAGGGGTTCGAGGCGGGCCAGAAGGTGAAAGTCGCCGGGATCACGATCGGCAAGGGCTTCCAGGGCGGGATCAAGCGCCACAACTTCAGCCGCGGTCCGGTCACCCACGGTTCGCACAACGTCCGCGCCCCGGGCTCGATCGGCGCCAGCGCCTTCCCCGCGCGCGTCTTCAAAGGCATGCGGATGCCGGGTCAGATGGGCAACAAGCGCCGCACCCAGCGCGGCCTTGAAATCGCCTCGATCGACGCCGACCGCAACCTGCTCCTGATCAAAGGCTCCGTCCCCGGCGCCAAGAACTCGATCGTCGAGGTTCGCACCGATGGCTGAGAAAGCTGCCGTGCTCGGCAAGACCACCAAAGCCGACCTTCCGGCCGAGCTCTTCGCCGAGCCGTTCCACCAGTCGCTGGTCCACGAGGCCGCCCGTGCCGACCTCGCCTCACGGCGGCGCGGCACCGCCTCGACCCTGACCCGCGGCGAGGTCGCCTTCACCACCGCCAAGGCCTGGCGGCAGAAGGGCACGGGCCGCGCTCGCGTCGGCGCCCTCGGCGTCTCCAGCCGCTTCGGCGGTGGCGTCACCTTCGGCCCGAAGCCGCGCCACTACACGGTCAAGGTGAACCGCAAAGCCCGTCGTCGCGCGATGCGCTCGGCCCTCTCGGTGCACGCCGAGCGCGGTTCGGTCGCGATCCTGAACGCGGCGGACTACGACACGCCTTCGACGAAATCCGCTGCCCAGGCGCTGGCCAAATGGGGCGCCCGGAGCCCGATCGTCGTCATCCTCACCGCCGAGGAGACCGGCGCGATGAAGAGCTTCCGCAACATCCCCCGCACCACCGTGCTCGAGGTCGGCGCCACCGGCGTCGCCGACGTGATCGGCGCCGCCGCGATCGTCATCTCGGAGACGGCGCTGAAGTCGCTGGAAGAGCGGCTCTCCGGCAGCGGGGCCAAAGAGAAGGCGGCCGCCTGATGGACGCGCGCACGATTCTCATCCGCCCGGTGATCTCGGAGAAGAGCTACGCCTTGATCGCCGAGGGCAAGTACACCTTCCGCGTCGACGATCGCGCCCACAAGACCCAGATCGCGCAGGCGGTCGAAGAGGTCTTCGGCGTCGGCGTCGCCGGGGTGCGCACCGCCAAGGTGCGCTCGAAGCCGAAGCGCCGCGGCCTGACCAAAGGGCGCACCCGCGCCTGGAAGAAGGCGATCGTCCAGGTCGCCCCGGGCGAGCGGATCGAGTTGTTCGAAGGCGGACAGACCGCCTAGGGATGGAGCTTTAGAGATGCCGAACCGCAAAACCAAACCGACCAGCCCGGGCCGCCGCTTCGCGACCTACCCGTTGCGCGAGCAGGTGACCGCCAAGGAGCCGGAACGGAAGCTGACCGAAGGCTTGAAAAAGTCCGGTGGCCGCAACTCCAACGGGCGCATCACCGCCCGTCACCGCGGCGGCGGCGCCAAGCGGCGCTACCGGAAAATCGACTTCAAGCGACTGAAGGACGGCGTCCCCGCCAAGGTCGCGACGATCGAGTACGACCCCAACCGGTCGTGCTACATCGCCCTGCTCCACTACGTCGACGGGCACAAGGACTACATCCTCGCCCCGGCCGCGCTGAAAGTGGGGGACACGGTGAAATCCGGTCCCGAGGCCGACATCAAACCGGGCCACGCGATGGCGCTGGGCCAGATGCCGACCGGCACCATCGTCCACAACGTCGAGCTGATCCCCGGTCAGGGCGGCAAGATGGGCCGCTCCGCCGGCACCGCGATCCAGCTGGTGGCGAAGGAGGGCGACATGGTCACCCTGCGCCTGCCGAGCACCGAGATGCGGATGGTCCGCGCCGAGTGCCGCGGCTCGATCGGAGTCCTTTCCAACGCCGAGCACCAGAACATGAAGGTCGGCAAGGCCGGTCGCAGCCGCCACAAGGGCAAGCGCCCGCAGAGCCGCGGCATCGCGATGAACCCGGTCGACCACCCGCACGGCGGCGGCGAGGCCCACCACACCACCGGCGGCCATCCGGTCACCCCGTGGGGCAAGCCCACGCTCGGGTACCGGACGCGCAAGAAGGGCAAGCAGTCCGACCGTTACATCGTCCGCGGCCGTCGTCGCGGCAAGAAGAAGGGTGGGAGGTAACCCGTGGGCCGTTCGACGAAAAAGGGCCCGTGGGCCGAAGAGCGCCTGCTCGCGAAGGTCAACGCGATGAACGAGGCCGGGAAAAAACAGATGTTCAAAACCTGGTCGCGCGCCTCGACGATCTACCCGGAGATGGTCGGCCACACGATCGCCGTCCACGACGGCAAAAAACACGTGCCGGTCTTCATCTCCGAGTCGATGGTCGGCCACAAGCTCGGCGAGTTCGCCCCGACCCGCACCTTCCGCTCGCACGGCGGTCGCGACTAAGCACCTGGACTGACTGATGGCAGACGAGAAAGACAAAAAAGAGAAAAAAGCCTCCGCCCCGAAAGCGGAGACCCAGGACACTGGGAAAAAAGCGGCTGCCAAAAAAGACGCGCCGAAAAAAGACTCGAAAGAGAAAAAACCGGCTGCGAAAAAAGACGCGAAACCGGCTGCGAAAAAAGAGAAAGCGGAGAAAAAACCCGCTTCCGAGAAACGCGCCAAAAAAGCCGACGCCAAAGCCGAGGAGAAGAAGCCGGCTCCGTCGCGTCGTCGTCGCCAGGACTCGGATGAGCTGCCGGTCGTGCGCGCCAGCGCCAAATACGTGCGGGTCGCCCCGCGCAAGGCGCGCCTGATCGCCGACCAGGTCCGCGGCATGCACATCGAGCAGGCCCGCGCGCTGCTCGCCTTCTCGCCCCGCGGCGCCGCCCAGGACATCCACAAGCTGATCGACTCGGCGGCGGCGAACGCCGAGAACAACCACGACCTGATCGGCGACGAGATGCGGATCACCTCGATCACCGTCGACGAAGGTCCGACCCTCCGCCGTTTCCGCCCCCGGGCGCTCGGCCGGGCGACCCCGATCAACAAGCGAACCAGCCACATCGCCGTGGCGCTGACCCCCGTCGAAGACGACTAGGAACGAGTAGAGCAAGTTATGGGACAGAAGATCCATCCCGAGGGATTCCGGGTCGGCTACATCCACGACTGGAAGTCGAACTGGTTCGAGGAGAAAAACTTCGCCGACGTTCTCCAGGAAGACCTGCAGATCCGGGACCACATCGAAAACAAGCTTTCGCACGCCGGCCTCTCGAACATCACGATCGAGCGCCGCGGCGAGGTCGCCGTGGACATCCACACCGCCCGGCCGGGCATCGTGATCGGCAAATCGGGCTCGGAAGTCGACGCGCTGCGCAAAGAGCTTCACAAGCTCACCGGCAGCCCGGTGAAAGTGAACATCCGCGAGGTCAAACGCCCCGAGCTCGACGCCAAACTGGTCGCCCAGTCGATCGCCGAGCAGCTGCAGAACCGGGTCGCCTTCCGCCGCGCGATGAAACGCGCGCTGACCTCGGCGATGCGCTCCGGCGCCAAGGGCGTGAAGGTCCAGGTCTCCGGCCGCCTCGGCGGTGCCGAGATGGCGCGGACCGAAAGCTACTCCGACGGCCGCGTGCCGCTGCACACGCTGCGCGCCGACATCGACTACGGGTTCTTCGAGGCCCGCACGACGACCGGCCGCATCGGCGTCAAATGCTGGATCAACAAGGGCGAAGTCATGCCCGAGGGCTTTCGCTCCGACATCATCAACCCCGACGAGGCCCCGCCCAGCCGCGGCGGCGGTCGCGATCGCGACCAGGGTCGCGGCGGGCGTGGTGACCGTGACCGCGGTGGTCGCGGTCCGGGTGGCGGCGGCCGTGGACCCGGCGGTGGCCGCGGTCCCGGTGGCCGCGGCGGTGGCCCGGGTGGCCGCGGCGGCGGTCCCGGCGGTGGTCGTGGGCCTGGCGGCGGCCGTGGCCCGGGTGGGCCCGGCGGCGGCCGTGGACCCGGCGGCGGCGGCGGTCGTGGGCCCGGTGGCCCCGGCGGCGGCTCCGGTTCAAACAGGGGTGGCGGCGGCGGTGGCCCGCGCGGTGGAGGTGGTCGCTGATGTTGATGCCGAAGCGGGTCAAGCACCGCAAACAGTTCCGTGGCCGCATGCGCGGCGACACCAAGGGCGGCAGCACCGTCGCCTTCGGCGAGTACGGGATCAAGGCCGTCGAGCGCGGTTGGATCACCAACCGTCAGATCGAGGCCGCCCGTGTGGCGATGACCCGCAAGATCAAACGTGGCGGGAAGGTCTGGATCAACGTCTTCCCCGACAAGCCCTACACCAAGAAGCCCGCCGAGACGCGGATGGGCTCTGGTAAGGGCAACCCCGAGGGCTGGGTCGCCGTGGTGAAGCCGGGCAAGGTCATGTTCGAGCTCGCCGGCGTCCCCGAGGATCTGGCGCGCGAAGCGCTGCGCCTCGCCGGGCACAAGCTCCCGGTGAAGACGAAATTCGTCAAGCGCGAGGGGGCGGAGCAGTGAAAGCCGCCGAGGTGCACAATCTGAAAGACGACGAGCTGGTGGCGAAACTGATCGACGCCAAAGAGGAGGCCTTCAACCTCCGCTTCCGTCACGCCACCGGCGAGCTCGAGAACACCGCCCGCCTGGGTCAGGCCAAGCGCGACGTTGCGCGACTGGCCACCGTGGCCCGCGAGCGCGGTATCGATGTGGAGAAAGAGACGCGACGAGTATGAGCGACGAGACGAACGAGAAAACCGAAGAGACGCAGGACCAGACCGCCGCGACCGCGGGTCCTGTCGCCGATGAGGCGCCCTCGTCCTCGCAGGCTGCGGGCGAGGACACCCCATCCGCGCCACCCGCGGACGAGGCCGCCGAGGCCGACTCTTCGGCTGACGTCGCCGCTCCTAAAGCTGAGCCCGCCGAGCCGGATCCGCTCGACGACCTTCCTTGGAAGGAGCGTCGCCGCATCCTCAAGTCGCGCGAGCCGCACAAGGCCGGTCCGGCGCAGACGGTCGAGGAGCGCGCCGCCGCCCGCGAGGCCCGCCGCAAGGCGAAGGCCGCCGAACGGCGCAAGGAACGCGCCGCGCTGAAGGCCGACCACAAAGCCGGCACCGGCACCCCGCCCGCCGAGCGTGACTCGGTCGCGGCCAAGGTCCGCCAGGGCATCGTCGTCTCCAACAAAGGCGACAAGTCGATCACCGTCCGCATCGACATCGCCCGTCGTCATCCGACCTACGAGAAGATCGTCCGCCGCTCCCGCACGCTGCACGCTCACGACGAGCGCAACGAGGCGGGCGAGGGCGACGTGGTCCGGATCGTCGAGACCCGCCCCCTTTCGAAGACCAAGCGTTGGCGTCTGATCGACGTCGTCGAGAAGGCGAGGTAGGCGCCGATGATCCAGCAAGAGTCCCGCCTCAAGGTCGCCGACAACTCGGGTGCCCGCGAACTGCTCTGCATCCGCGTCAAAGGCGGCTCGCACCGTCGCTACGCCTCGGTCGGCGACGTGATCACGGCGACCGTGAAATCGGCCAGCCCGCAGGGCGGCGTCCGCAAGGGCGAGGTCGTGCAGGCCGTCGTGGTGCGGACCAAGAAGCCGCTCGGCCGGCCCGACGGCACCTACATCTCCTTCGACGAGAACGCCGCCGTGCTGATCGACCCGGCGAACAACAACCCGCGCGGGACCCGCATCTTCGGCCCCGTCGCCCGCGAACTTCGCGACCGCAACTTCATGAAAATCATCTCGCTCGCCCCCGAGGTCCTCTGATGACGAAGACCATGCGCATCAGGACCGATGACCAGGTGGTCATCATCAGCGGCAAGGACCGCGGCAAGACCGGCAAAGTGCTCCGCACCGAGCCGAAGAAGAGCCGTGTCTACGTCGAGGGGCTGAACATCATCAAGCGGCACGAACGTCCCCGTTCGACCGGTGACATGGCCACCGCCAGTCCCGGTGGGATCATCGAGAAGGAGGGGCCGATCCACGTGTCCAACGTGATGCTGCTCGATCCCAAAGGCAACAAAGGCACCCGCCTCGGCGTCCGTCGCACCGACGACGGCAAGCGCGTGCGCGTGGCCCGGCGCTCGGGAGCGGAGGTCGACTGATGGAGGCCGGAACCGTGACCCCGACGAGCCAGGCGGCCCCGCCGCCGCGCCTGCGCGAGAAATACGAGAACGACGTCCTGCCGGCGCTGACGAAGAAATTCGGCTACACGACGCCGATGGAGGCGCCGCACCTGCTGAAGATCACCCTGAACATGGGGCTCGGCAAGGAGAAACAGGACAACCGCAGCTTCGAACTGGCGCAGGAACAGCTGGCGACCATCGCCGGCCAGCACCCGAACGTGCGCCGCGCCCGCAAGTCGATCGCCTCGTTCAAACTGCGCGAGGGCATGCCGGTCGGGGTCTCGGTGACGCTGCGTCGCGCCCGCATGTGGGAGTTCCTCGATCGCCTCACCTCGATCGCGGTGCCGCGGATCCGTGACTTCCGCGGCCTCAACCCGCGCAGCTTCGACGGCCGGGGCAACTACTCGATGGGCATCAAAGAGCAGCTGATCTTCCCCGAAATCGACTACGACTCGGTCGACATCGTGCGCGGCCTCGACGTGACGATGACGACGTCGGCGAAGACCGACCTGGAGGCGTTCGAGTTGCTGCTGCGGCTCGGCATGCCGTTCGCGCAGGAGGGCCGTCCCGGCCAGGCCGAGCGCGAAGAAGAAGAAAAGGCCGCCGAGGAAGAGAAGGAAAAAGAGGAGGCGCGGCTGAAGGCCGAAACCGAGCAGGCCGCCCTCGAGGCACTGAAAGAGGAGAACCCCGAGGCGTACGCCAAGCCCGAGACCGAGGACGCGGGCGAGGGCACCGAGGGCGCCGAGAACGAGGCCGGCGAGAGCGCCGCCGAGGAGAGTTAGAAGCAGATGGCCAAGACTTCCCAAAAGGTCCGCCAGGGCCGCAAAGCCAAGTACAAGAGCCGGTCGTACAACCGCTGCCGCCGCTGCGGTCGCCCGCGCGCCTACTACCGCAAATTCGGCCTCTGCCGGATCTGCCTGCGCGAGGCCGCCCACGAGGGCTACATCCCCGGCATGACCAAGTCGAGCTGGTAGAGCGATGCACACCGACCCGATCGCCGATTACCTGACCCGGATCCGCAACGCGATCCGCGCCGGCCACGATGACGTGGACATCCCGGCCTCGACCCAGAAGATGGAGCTCTCCCGCATACTCAAGGAGCAGGGCTACATCACCGACTTCCACAAGAAGCCCGCCCGCGTCGGCGAGACGATCGAGGTGACGCTGAAGTACACCGAGGACCGTCGGCCTGTCATCCTGGGGATCGAACGGGTCTCCCGTCCGGGCCGTCGCCGCTACGTGAACCACAAAAACGTGCCGCGGGTCCAGGGTGGTACCGGGACCGCGATCGTCAGCACCTCGCACGGTGTGATGACCGGTCACGAAGCGCGTCAGAAGGGTGTCGGCGGCGAGGTTGTCGCCTACGTCTGGTGACCCAGGCAATCAACAGGATCACGAAACTTTGAGATGAGTCGAATCGGAAGAAAACCCGTCGCAGTCCCCGACGCCGTCACGGTGACGCTTGCCCCTGGCAACATCGCCGTGAAGGGCCCGAAGGGGGAGCTGACCCAGACCTACTCCCAGGACATGACCGTGTCCCAGGAGGACGGCACGATCCTCGTCGCCCGGCCGACCGATCGCGGCGAGCACCGCGCCCTCCACGGGCTCACCCGCAGCTTGATCGCGAACATGGTCGAGGGCGTCACCGACGGCTTCGAGAAGCGCCTCGAGATCCAGGGCGTCGGTTACCGCGCGGCGCTGAAAGGCAAGAACCTCGAGCTGGCGCTCGGCTTCTCCCACCCGGTCTCGATCGAGGCCCCGGAGGGGATCGAATTCGAGGTGCCGCAGCCGACCGAAATCATCATCCGCGGGATCGACAAGCAGCTCGTCGGTCAGGTCTCGGCGGACATCCGCAAGCGGCGTCCGCCGGAGCCGTACAAGGGCAAGGGCATCCGTTACAAAGGCGAGCAGGTTCTTCGGAAGGTTGGTAAGCGCGCATAATGACCGTTCAGACTTCTCAGCAGCGTCGTCTGCGCCGCCGTCGCCGCGTCCGCGCGCGCGTCACCGGCACCGCCGAGCGCCCGCGCCTCTCCGTCTACCGGTCGAACAAGGGCATCTTCGGTCAGCTGATCGACGATCGCGCCGGCCACACCGTCGCTGCGGTCAACTGGATCGAGCCGGAGCTGAAGCCCCTCACCGCCTCCGATCAGGCCAAGAAGGCCGGCGAACTGCTGGCCGAGCGGGCGAAGGCGGCCGGGGTCGAGACCTGCGTCTTCGATCGCGGCGGCTACCAGTACCACGGCCGCGTCAAGGCGCTCGCCGAAGGTGCGCGCGAGGGGGGGCTGAAGTTCTGATGACCCGCAGCCGCACGATCTTCGCTACGGTGGCCCGCTGATGAAGGGCATGGACATGAACAACGTCGAGACGGTCAGCCCGCGTGGCCTCGACCTCCAGGAGCGCGTGATCGAGATCAATCGCGTCGCCAAGGTGGTCAAGGGCGGTCGTCGCTTCTCCTTCACCGCGCTGGTCGCCGTCGGCGACGAAGAAGGCGTGGTCGGGATCGGCTACGGCAAGGCGCGCGAGGTGCCGCTGGCGATCCAGAAGGGTGTCGAGGACGCCCGTAAGAACTTGATCCGCGTGCCCAAATACGGCCAGACGATCACCCACCGGATCATCGGTCGCTACGGCGCCGGCCACGTGGTGCTGCGCCCGGCCAGCCCCGGTACCGGCGTCATCGCCGGCGGCGGCGTCCGCGCCGTGCTCGAGCTCGGCGGGGTCCGCGACGTGCTCACCAAGAGCATCGGCACGCAGAACCCGATCAACCTCGTGAAGGCGACCATGGACGGCCTGATCCGCCTGCGCCGCCCCGAGGAGGTCGCCGAGCTGCGCGGTCTGACGATCAGCCAGGTGCTCGGTCTGACCAGCGAGAAAGGCACCGGCGACGGTGAGCATCTCGAGGCCGAGCCGAAAGGGGAGGCCGCTGTCGCGACCGCGACGGAGGAGGCTCCGCCGGAGGGTGACGCGGCGTGAAGATCTCCCAGGTCAAATCCCCCAACGGGACCAATCCGAAGCAGAAAGCGACGCTGAAAGCTCTGGGCCTGGGCCGCATCGGCAAATCGGTCGAGCGCACGGATTCCCCGCAGCTCCAGGGACAGCTTCGTGTCGTCTCCCACCTCGTCGAGGTCGAGAATGGCTGACAAAGACAAAGCCAAGGACAAGGACAACTCGCGCGCTGCGGAGATCGGCCTGCACAACCTGAAGCCGAAGCCCGGCTCGACCCACCGTCGCAAGCGCGTCGGCCGGGGCGAGGGCAGCGGCATGGGCAAGACCTCCGGCCGCGGCCACAAGGGCGCCGGCTCGCGCGCGGGCGCCAAGGAAAAGGCCGGCTACGAGGGCGGGCAGAACCCGATCCACATGCGGATGCGAAAGCTTCGCGGCCCGCACATGAAGAAGTCCATGCCCTTCGAGAACTTCCGCACCAAGACCCAGCCCGTGAATCTTGCCGATCTCGAGGAGCGTTTCGAGGCGGGCGACGAGGTCACTCCTGACACGCTGAAGGCCAAGGGTCTTGCCACCCGCACCGATCCCGTCAAGATCCTCGCCCGCGGCGAGATCAAGACGAAATTGACGGTAAGTGCACATGGCTTCAGCAAGGCGGCCAAAGAGAAGATCGAGGCCGCCGGCGGTACCTGTCACACTCTGGAGCCGTAATGCTCAGGACTATTCTCAACGCCTTCAGCGTTGCGGACATCAGGAAGAAACTCGCCTTCACCGCGGCGATGCTGGCCCTGTACCGCCTCGGCGCGTACATCCCGGCGCCGGGCGTGAACGTCGACGCCGTCAAGGAAATCTCCAGCAACTTCGGCGGCTCGAACGTGCTCGGGTTCCTGAACCTCTTCTCCGGCGGCAGCCTCTCGAGGCTGTCGCTTTTCGCCCTGGGGATCATGCCCTACATCACGGCGTCGATCATCCTGCAGCTGCTGACCGTCGTCGTCCCCTCGCTGGAGCGCCTGCAGAAAGAGGGTGAGGTCGGGCAGCAGAAAATCACCCAGTACACGCGCTACCTGACCGTCGGCCTGGCCTTCTTCGAGAGCCTCGGCTACGTCTTCCTCTTCCGCTCGCTGGGCAACGAATCGGGCGCCGAAGTGGTCGGTCACCTGACCTTCCCGAAGGTGATGCTGATCGTCATCTGCCTGACCGCCGGCTGCACGCTCCTGATGTGGCTGGGCGAGCTCATCACCCAGCGCGGCATCGGCAACGGCATCTCGCTGATGATCTTCGCCTCGATCGCCTCGGGGTTGCCGAACGGGATCACGGGATCACCAA
>MKSH01000041.1:0-9691 GCA_001898095.1 Solirubrobacterales bacterium 70-9
CAGCTCGCCGTAGAGGAAGACCGGCAGGCCGAGCCCGCCGATCTGACCGGCGACGGCGACGGCCTCGGCGCGCGCCGCCTCGCGGTCCTCCTCCCGCAGCCAGACGACCGGGCAGACGTCGAGCGCCCCGATCGCCGGGTGCGCCCCCATATAAGAGGACATGTCGATCGACTCGAGCGCCTCCGCGGCGCCCGCCACGAGCGATTCGGTCAACCCGCCCGGCTGCCCGGCCAGGGTGAAGACGCTGCGCCCGTGGTCGGAGTCGGTGTGGAAGTCGAGCACCTCGGCGCCGCGCCCAAGCACCTGCGCCAGCCGTCCCAGGGCGTCCTCGTCGGCCGCCGTCGAGACGTTCGGGACGGCGAGCAGGACCGGCATCGCGTCGCTCAGATCAGCAGCTCGCCGCCGCCGAGGATCGCCTCACCGTCGATTTCGACGGTCGGTTCCTTGACGACCACGTCGAGGTGGACCGGCACCTGCACGGTGCCGCCGATCCCGGCCGAGGCGCCGAAGGCGACGTGCGCGGTGCCGAAGATCTTCTCGTCCTCGAGGATGTTGCCGGTGAGGATCGCCTCCTCGTTGGTGCCGATTCCCAGCTCCGCGACGTTCGTCCCGTCGGGCCCGTGCGGGGTCAGCAGTTCCATCAGCTTGGCGCCCTCGTCGCCGGTGGCGCCGGTCAGGTGGCCGGCCGCGACGGTCAACCGCACCGGCGACTCGACCAGGCCGATCGCCGCGATCGACCCGTCGACCACCAGCGTGCCCTCGGCGGTCCCTTCGACCGGGGCGATGAACCCCTCGCCGCAGGGCAGGTTGCCGAAGGCGCTGCGGGCGGAGAGTTCGCCCGCGTCGACGATCCCCTCGCGCCCCTCGATCGAGAAGCTCAGGTCGCTGCCGTGCCGACAGGTGATCCGCACCTGCGAGCCGCGGTTCAGCCTGTTCACGATCGCCCAGCCGCGCCGCCGCATCTCGTCGAGGTCGCCGTTCATCAGCCGCGCCAGCATCTCTTCGGTGACGCCCGGCAGCGTCGCGATCCGCGCCCCGGCATCGCTGGCCGCCTTCCGCGCCGCGGTGTGGGACAGCGACTGGATCGTCGGCGCCAGCACCACGTCGGCGGCCGCCATCGCCGCGGCCACCGGGCGCGGCGGCTCGGCCGCGTGCGTCTCGCGCTCGGAGATCACCGCCAGCGTCGCCTCGGCACCGTCGCCCTGCGCCTCGATCCGCATCAAGGCTCCGATCTCTTCCGTCACCGGGTTGCAGACGACCAGCACCTCCTCGCCCGCTTTCACCCCCATGCACTGTCGGACCACGGTCCGCACAGCGCTGTCCAGGTCCGCTCCAGGCATCGCCGCAGCCTAGCTCCCCCGGTCGTCGTCGTGGCGGTGCTGGATCGACCACCCCATCATCCAGATCAATCCCACCAGCACGATCCCGAACCCGATGAACGGCGGCAGCCACCCTTTGTGCCGCCCGATCCCGAGCACCAGAACGATCCCCGCATCGACCACCAACAGGATCCCGACCAGCACCGGCCGCAGTGCCGCAAAACCGATCTGCTCCTCGCCAGAGGACCCGGGAGCCATGCCCCAAGCATGGCACCGCTATCCTGCCCTCCCCCGCCGGAGTAGCTCAGCTGGTTAGAGCAGCGGAATCATAATCCGCGTGTCGGGGGTTCGAGTCCCTCCTCCGGCATCAGGTGGGGAGCCAAATCTCGCTCCCCCTCTTTCATTTCCGCCTCTCGGGTCAAGGCTCAGGTCAAGGAGATGCAGGTCCGATGCAGCGCGGGTCAAGACGAACGACCGCGAGTGGCCGCAACTGACCTGCCGCCCGACAGCGCGCCTACGGGCGCCGGAAGATCGAGTGGGTGCCGACGCGGCGCCAGATGATGTGCGCCTCGCCAGGGTGAATCTCGTCGCCGTATTCGAAGGTGGCGCGGCCGTCCGGCGCCCAACTCAGCTCCCAGACGCCAGGGTGTCCCTGCATCCGCTTGACGCGCAGACGGGGGTGAAAACCGTGCCCGCCCTCCGCCAGGTCGCCGATGAAGACCCCCAGAGCTTCGCGGAAGGCTCGTTGTTGCTGAGGGGTGAGCCGATCCCAGTCGCGCCAGAACGACGGGAGGACTCTACGAGTCGGCATCGAGCGGCTTGGTGCGCTCGTCCAGCACGGCTAGGAACTCGTCGTCGCTCTCGTAGATGGTCCCGCGACCGGCGGCCAGGTCGTCGTCGGCCTCGCGCTCTTTGGCCTGCCACTCCCGCGTCCAGAACCATGCCTGCTCTGGGTCGATCCGGCCGTCGGTGATCTCCTCCAGAAGGATCGCGGCACCATCGACGGCACCTTCAGGAAGGCGGTCCACCAGCTCGTGTAGCTCGGCCTTGGTCACAGACTCATTTTGGCACGCCCTTCTCAGGGCTCCATCCCGAAACTGGTACAAGTCAAATTCCTGCCGCAATCCCCCGTTTGCGCAGCTCGGCGATCTCCCCGCCGTCCGAGGGCATTTGCGGAATCATAATCCGCGTCTCGGGGGTTCGAGTCCCTCCTCCGGCACTCTGCATCCGGCTCCATAGAGCGGAGTAGTAGTCCTCGGCGCCTTCGGCGACCTTCTCCAGGTAGTAGGACTCTTGGCCCGTGCCGAGCTTGCCGATCGAGAGCATCAGCGCAGCCCTCGGCACGGAGCGTCCGGTCGATCGTCGGCCCTCGCCATGCCCCGTTGGCCGGCAGGAGGGGCGATTGCACCGGGTGGGGGCATCGGTCCATGCCTGGGGTGGATCTCGTCGCTGACTCGTGTGGGCGGCGATCCTGCCTCTGATGGTCTGGGGAGTCGGTGGCTGTGGTGAGGACGCCACAGTCGGACGGCCGCCGCCAGCCAGCCATCACGAGTAGTTATGGCGCGGGCGCTCGTTCGTATAGACGGGCGCGACCGGCGGCCGTAGCCTTCCGACCCATGACGACGATCGCAGTACCCGATGCTCCGACCTCCGGTGCCGACGCAGGGCGGGCGGCCCGCAAGCGCCTATCCCGTGGTGCCCTCGGGCGTTGGGAGCCCGCGGCCGAGCGCTTCGACCCGGTCACCCTTCTCGCCGAGCAGGACCGGACGCGGGTCCCCGAGCTCGTCCCGGTGCGCTACGGCCGCATGCTCGAGTCGGCCTTCACCTTCTACCGCGGCGCCGCCGCGATCATGGCGGCCGACCTTGGCGCCGCGCCTCACTCGGGCCTGCGCGCCCAGCTCTGCGGCGACGCCCACCTCTCGAACTTCGGCATCTTCGGGGCACCCGATCGCCGTCTCGTCTTCGACGTCAACGACTTCGACGAGACGCTGCCCGGGCCCTTCGAGTGGGACGTCAAACGGCTCGTCGCGAGCTTCGAGATCGGTGGCCGTGACCGTGGCTTCGAGCCGGCGGAGCGGCGCGAGTGCGTGCGCCGGGCGGCCCGTGCCTACCGGCGGGCGATGGTGGAGTTCGCGACGATGGGCGACATGCGGCTCTGGTATGCGCGGCTCGACATCGAGACCGTCGCCAAGCCGCTCCTCCGCCAGGTATCCGGGTCGGAACGGCGGCGGGTAAAGCGGGGCATCGCCAAGGCCCGCAACAAGGACAGCCTGCGGGCGCTCCGGAAGCTGACCGAAGAGGGTGACGACGGCCTGCGGATCGCCGACCGTCCCCCGGTCCTGGTGCCGATCGCGAGGCTGGCCGGGGATCGGGATCCGGCCGAGATCCAGGCGATGTTGCGGAGCCTCCTCGATCGCTACGCAGGGACCCTCGAGCCTCATAGCCGCCGTCTCGTCGAGCGCTACCACCTCGTGGACGCCGGGCACAAGGTCGTGGGTGTCGGCAGCGTCGGCACCCGGGCCTGGATCGCACTCCTGCTCGGCGACCTGAATCGCGACCCGCTCTTCCTCCAGATCAAGGAAGCCGGTTCCTCGGTGCTGGAGCCCTACGCCGGGGAGAGCGAGTTCGCCCATCACGGGCAGCGGGTGGTCGCCGGCCAACGGCTGATGCAGGCGGCCGGCGACATCATGCTCGGTTGGCTCGACGCCGAGGGGGTCGACGACGGGATCGAGCGCCAGTACTACGTCCGCCAGCTCTGGGACGGCAAGGGATCGGCGGACATCGACGTGATGGAACCGCAGGCGATGGCCATCTACGCCGATCTCTGCGGCTGGACCCTCGCCCGCGCCCACGGACGCAGCGGCGACCGCGCCGCGATCGCCGCCTATCTCGGTCGTGGTGATCGTTTCGACCGCGCGATGGCCGAGTTCGCCGAGGCCTATGCCGATCGCAACGAGGCCGACTACCAGGCGCTCCTGGCGGCGGAGGAGCGCGGCGATATCCAGGTCCTGCGCGGCGTCTGAGCGCCTCGCGGACCCTGGGCGCCGCCGAACCGCCGCCGATGCCCTGTCGTCGAGGCCGTCTCCCGGGCCCGCACGCAGGGAACCTCGCTCACTCCTCGCGCGCGAGCTGCGCGAGGCGCAGGGCCACGAGTAGCTCGGCGACGCGACCCTCGATCGGATGGGGCAATTGCTCGCGGATGGATCGCACCCGGTTGATCACCGTGTTCTCGTGGACGCCGAGCCGCGACGCGGCCCGACGTGGGCTCTGGCGCTCCTCGAGATAGGCGGCGAGCGTCGCGCGCAGACCGGCGCTCCGCCGGTCCTTGCCGGCCAGCCTCCCCAGCTCTTCCATCGCGAAGGTGCGGGCCCTGGTGACATCGACGGTGCCGAGGGCCGTCAGGGCGATCGCGTCGTAGTTGGTGACGCTCCCCGCGGCGGCGCCGACCAGCTCGGCCACGCGGCGCGCGTCGAGCGCCTCGTGATGGGAGCGGGCGAACCCGTCGGGACCGGGGTTCGGGTTGCCGACCGCGACGCGGACGCCGGGAAACCGGGCGAGGTCGGGCGGCGCGGGCGGCGGAGCGCCCGCCTCGGAGCGCCCGCCATACCACATGCCGACGAACCCACCCGGCATCGCCACGACCAGGGGGCCGACGACCTCGAGGCCCTCGAGCAGGGAGCGCGCGGCGTGCTCGAGCGACGCCTCGCCGACGTCGGGACCGCCCGCCCAGACGATCGCCGCGACGTGGCGACGGGAGAGGTCGTAGCCCAACCGCGCGCTCGCCGCCGAGGCGTCACCGGGCGCCCCGCTGAGCAGCGCCCGCACGGTCTCCAGGCGACGCGCCACGCCGCTTTCCAGCCAACGGACGCGCTCGGCGGTGTAGGCGCGGACGAGCAGCGAGCTCAGCACCTCGGCGTACTCGAAGGTCCACCGCGAGGCGCGCCGGAAGGCGGCGCTCAGATCGTCGGCCTCGGCGAAGGAGTCGTGGGCGGCCGCGGCCAGCCGGCCGAGGAGGAGGCCGTGGCCCATCTGCAGGCCGCGGAGGATGTGCTCGAGCGGCAGCCCGCGCTGGGCGTCGAGGCGGATCCGCTCAAGCGTCGCCGGCGTCAGCCTCGCCTCCTCGGGGGAGACGTGGTCGCGGATCATGTAGACGAGGAGGCGCAGCGTGCTCTCGACGCTGGCGCGGAAGCGGCCACGGGCCTCGGGATCGGCGTAGGCCTCCTCGAACTCCGCGAAGACGCGTCCGGTGATCTGCGCCGCCAGCTCCTTGAACCAGTCCGGGTCATCAGCGAGCTGGCTGATCAGATCGTGAAGGCGCGCCTCGGTGTCCATCGGCGGGAGCCTAGCCGCGCCCGGGCGTTGTGAGGGTTTCACAATCCCGATCGCCGGATTGAGGTCGATCACCCTTCAGGAACGGGGATCGCGTCCTTACCCTCACCGCATGGGCAAGTCGATCGCCACGCGAGCGGCGCCTCGCCCGTCCCCCGTGTCCACCCGCTCCCGGGCGGATTGAACGGTGGAGATCAAGCACCTCCGCTACTTCGTCGCGGTCGCCGAGGAACAGAGCTTCACCCGTGCGGCGGAGCGCCTCTGGGTCGCCCAGCCAGGCCTCTCCCAACAGATCAGAGCGCTCGAGCGGGAGCTCGGGGCGCAGCTCTTCGAACGCCTCAACCGAGGCGTCGCGCTCACCGACGAGGGTGCGGTGTTCCTTGCCAAGGCGAGGGTTGCGCTTACCGCGATCGAGGAGGCGTTGGCGACCGGCCGCGACGCCGGTGCGGGGCAGGTCGGCCGGGTCCGCCTCGGCTTCACTCCCGCGGTCCGCGACGGCCTGATGATCAAGCTCCTCTTGGCCCTCCGGGAGGAACGACCGCGGATTGCCGTCAGCGTCGTCGAGGCCCAATGCGGCGGACTTCTCCGTGACGTCCGCGATGCCCGCCTCGACGCGGCGATCGTGCTCGGTCCGGTGACCGAACCGCGTCTCACCGCGGAACAGATCGGCGAGGAGCGGGCGCTGGCGGCAGTGTCCGTCGACGACCCGCTCTCCTCTTCGCCCGCGGTCGATCCGGCGGCGATCGCCGCGCGCGTCCTCACCGTCAGCGGCGATCCCGACGCGGCGGCCTACGACCGCGTCGTCCTGCAGGCTCTGCCCGACGACGGACCGGCACCGAGGCGGTTGGCGATGGGCCACCTCTCGACCGTGCTCCTCCCGGCGCAGGCCGGGGAGAGCGTCTCGATCGTCCCCGCCTCGACCCGGCCGCTGGCGGGGAGCGTGCTGCGCCCGCTCGAGCGCGACGTCCGGTTCAGCTTCGACCTGGTCTGGCGCGACGACCACATGCCGCCGATCGCACCGTTCCTCCTCCTCGCCGCGGCTCATCCGCATACAGGGGTCGTCCTGCCGGGACAGGCGTTTATCCGCACTCCGACTCGGTCGCCCGGGAAAAGCCCCGCACGGCGCTGACCACGGTGGCGGCTTCGACCCCGACCTGCGCGAACTGCGTCGGCGTCGGTTCGGGAGGCAGGGCCGCGACCGCGCCACGCAGGGACCGCACCGAGGAGTCGATCGCTTCGGTCTGGCTGGGGAAGTCCGCTTTCGCCGATTCCACCAGGGTGCCCGCGGCTTCCTCCACCGTTTCCGCCTGGGTTCGCAGGCCAGAGAGGTCGGCGCTGGTGACGAAGCCGGGTAGTTCCTTCACCGATTCTTCGAGGCCGGCGCGATCAGCGCAGTAGGCGGGCTTGGACGAGCCGCCGCAGGCCGCCAGCACGGCGATCACCGGCACGCCGGCCGCGATCGCGGCCCAGCGATAGGCGGGCCGACGACGAGAGGCTCCGGCCATTGCCGCCCTCATGACTCGAGGTGGGGGTGCCGATGTCGGTGCAGGGCGACCACGAGCGAGACCGCGATGAGCCCGCCGAGCGCGGTGATGGCCACGTTGCGCATCACCTCGGCGCTGCGCTCCGCCGCTTCCTGGGCACGCTCGGCGAACTGCAGGGCGCTCTGGGCGTGCTCCAATGCGTCCTGGACCGCGGCGATCCGGTCCTCGGCGATCTTGATCCTGTCCTGGTCCATCCGGTGACTCCTTTTCTGCGGCTCGGTTCGTGCTCTTGGGACGCGCAGCGAACCTAGTGACGTGCTCGATCGCCACCAAGACGAGAACCGCCGTGCCGCCAGACGAACTCCTTATGGCACCCCGGCGCTTTTCGTCTTGCCGCCGGCCCGTCCCGCCGGCAGCATCGCGCCGCGCGAACCTCGGTGCCTGGGGATGCCGTCGAGCGCACCACAGATAAACAACGGTGTCCCGGCGCGAGCCTCGGGCAGCCGTCCAGGAAAGGAATCGCCATGGCAGCATCGGACAAGCTGTACGAACTCGCGGCGAAGGCAAAAGAGACCGAGGTCAAGCTCAACGCCGCGCAGACGGAGGGCAAGGCGGCGCTGAACGCCGAAGTCGAGGTGGCGAAGACGGCGGCGAGCGCCGCGGCAGAGGATCTGCGCGGCCGGCAGACGGCGGCCGAAGACTCGGCGGCGAACTGGTGGACGGGCGTGCAGGAGGGCTGGTCCGACCACGTCGCCGACCTGCGCTCGAAGATCGAGGAGAGAAAGGCCGAAAGGGACGCCGGGCACGCCGCGCGCCGGGCGGAGCGGGCGGAGGACTACGCGATCGAGGCCGTCGTCTTCGCCGCCGCCGCCTTCGACGAGGCCGAATACGCCGTCCTCGACGCCCTGCTGGCGCGCGTGGAAGCCGACGAAGCGACTGCTGCCTGAGACAGCCAACCCGCGTCGCCGTGCGTCTCGGCAAGGACCGGAGTGGATGACCGTCGGTGCTTCGATACTCCTCCTCGTGGTCGGGGCGATCCTCAAGTTCGCCACCAACTGGCAACTCGCCCACGTCGACTTGGACACGGTCGGGATCATCTTGATGATCGCCGGCGGAGCCGGGCTCGTCCTTGGCCTCGTCCAGCAGGGGATGGCGACCCGACGGGCCCGCGCCGCACCGCCGTCACCGCCACAGGATCGCTCTCCACGCTGAACGTGTCGAGAGCGAGGTACCGAGTCGATTTTCTTATGGCAGTCGACGAGATCCGTAATGGCCGGCCGGTCGACCCCCGCCTAGGGTCTTGTCCGCTTCTCGTGCGGCGCGTTCCCGCCCATCCCCAGCCTAGGAAGAAAGGACACAACGTTGCCCCTTGCAACTATCGGCTTCGGCGAAGCCCTGCTACTCGTCGTCGAGGTATTTCTCTTCGTCGCCTGGATCTGGATCCTCGTCACGATCGTCTCCGACCTCTTCCGCGACCATGAGATGTCCGGCTGGGGCAAGGCGGCGTGGATCGTCGTCCTTGTCTTGATCCCGTTCTTGGGTGCCCTCATCTACCTGGTCGCGAGGGGAGACGGGATGCGCAGGCGCACGATCGAGGCCCAGCTCGACGCGAAGAGGCACTTCGATGACTACATCCGCGAGCAGTCCCGATCGACCCCGGCGAGCGATCTCGAGAAGCTGGACGAACTCCGGCGTGCCGGGGTGGTGAGCGAGGAGGAGTTCGCCGCAGCGAAGGCCAGGCTCCTTGGCTGACCGACTCCCGCAGGAGCCCTGCGTGGCCGCCGGGCCTATGCGGCCAGCTTCGCGGGCGCGGCGGTCGTCGTGCTGGTCGCCCTCGCCGCGCACCGGCTGTTCCGCTCCTCGCCGGCGCCGCTGCTCACGCTCAACCCGCTCTTCCGCATCCTGGCCCCCGGCGGCCTCGGGCTCGTCGGGGTGACGACGATCGCGGCCGGCGGCTCGGTCGGCACCGACATCGGCGTCGTCCTGTTCACCTTCCTCGCCGTCGCCATGGGCCTGGTCACGAGCGTGTCCGTGACCGAGGTCATGCGTCGCCGGCCGAGTCGGGCTTGAGCCTGCGCCCAGGTCGGTCGCTGTGGCGACCGCGACTGCTGAAGCGACGCGACGAGGCGACGCGACCCGCCGCGCGGGTCGGCTCCCGGGCAGCCGACGAGCCGATCCCCGAGGTCGACCTCGATCGGTTCAACCTGCGGGTCACCGGCGCCTGCATCCCCTACAACACGGTGGCATTGCTGCCAGGCTCGATGCCGTTTCTGCTCATCTCGGACTGGCGGCCGGCGCTGCGACTCCTCCTGGTGGCGATCACGTTCGTGATGCCGGGGTTCTGACAGGTGGGCGGCCATGTCAACTGATAAAGATCGGACGATGGAGACCAGACGGTCACGGCGGCTCTGGCCGCTATCCCTCCTGGTCCTGGTCGCCCTCCTCCTGCCCCTCGGTTGCGGTGGGGGAGCCGGAAGGGCGAGGGCGGGTGACGGCGGTGCGGGTGGCGCGGTCACCTGCAACGGCTCCGAGGCGCTCTGCTCGCACCGGTTGGACCAG
>MKSH01000041.1:9785-12813 GCA_001898095.1 Solirubrobacterales bacterium 70-9
ACGATGGGATCCGGGCGCTGCTGCTCGACGTCCATTACGGCGTGCGGGCACCGGACGGCGTGGTGCGGACCGACTTCGCGGCCGAAGGCGCCGACACCAACAAGGTGATGGCGTCGATGCCGCCGCGGGCGCTCCGGGTGGCCGAACGGATCGCCGGTACGCTCGGGGTCGGCCTTCCGGCCGGGAAGCCACGCCTCTACCTCTGCCACACCCTCTGCGAGCTCGGCGCCGATCCGCTCGATCGCGAACTGAAGGGGATCGCCACCTTCCTCGCCTCCCACCCGCGCACCTTCCTGATGCTGATCGTCGAGGACTACGTGCCCGCGGCACGGATCGCCGCCGCCTTCCGCGAGGCTGGGCTGGCGTCGCTCGCCGCGACCTTGCCGCGCCACGGCCCGCAGCCGACCCTCGGCAGGCTCCTCGGGGAAGGCAAGCGCCTCGCCGTCTTCTCCGAGCAACGCGGCGGCGACCCGTCCTGGTACATGCCCGCCTTCTCCTATATCGAGGACACGCCGCTCGGGGCCCACCGCCCGGACCAGCTCAGCTGTGCCCGTAACCGCGGCGAGCCAGACGCCCCGCTGCTGCTGATCAACCACTGGATCCCACCGTTCCCACCCAGCCCGCGCCTCAACGCGGCGATCGGGCGTTCGGCGTTCCTCGGTCGGCGGGTGCGCCGCTGCCTGCGGGACCGGGGCGCCGAAGGCGCGATCGTCGCCGTCGACTTCTACGAGCGCACCGCGGTCGTCCGGGTGGCCGCAGAGCTGAACGAAGCTGGGGGTTGAGACGATGGAGGTGCCGAGCGGCCGTGAGCGCGCCATCCGCACGCTCACCTTCTGGATGCGGCCGGCCTTCGTCCTGCGCGCGCTGAACCGCTTCCAGCGAGTGGCCGGCTTCGACCGCGCCGTCGCCATGGCCTCGAGCGCCCTGACGGCGCTGATCCCCCTGGCCATCGTCGTCGGCGCCCTGCTCTCGAAGGTCGGCGGCCGGGAAGCGGCGCAGGCGATCATCGACCGCTTCGACCTCACCGGCGGCGGGGCCGAGGCGGTCAGGGACGCGCTCTCCCCCGCCTCGGGGACGAGCACCGACCTCAGCGTCATCGGCGTGCTGCTGCTGGTGGTCGCGGTCCTGAGCTTCACCCGTGGCGTCCAGCGGCTCTTCGAGCAGGCGTGGGAGCTCAAGGCCATGAGCGTCCGCAACACGCCCAACAGCCTGATGTGGATCGCCGGGCTGACCCTGTTCGTGCTGGTCAGCGGCTGGATCCACGGCCTCCTCGACCGCGGACAACTCGAGATCACCGCGAACCTCGTCGCGATGCCCCTCTGGGCGGTCTTCTTCGTCTGGAGCGGCTGGCTTCTGAGCGCGAAGCGCATCGCCTGGCGGGACCTGGTCCCGTTCGGCGTCCTGGCGGCCGTCCTGCTCACTGCCTACGCCATGGCCGCGCTCGTCTGGGTGCCGCACCTGTTCAACACCTACGCCACCCGCTACGGGGTGATCGGCGCAGCCTTCGCGATGATCTCCGCACTGTTCGGGGTGATGCTGGTCATCGTCGTCTCGGCGGTGGTCGGACGCGAGATCCGCGAAGAGCTCGACCGCATCGGTCGTGGCGAGCGTCCGGCCGACGACGAGGTCAGGCGAGAATGGGACAAGGTGATCGAAGATGCGCGCTCGCGCTGGAAGACCCTGCGAGAGCAGGTCGATCGTCTCCGCCGCAGGCTGAGCCAAGGCGGCGATCGTGGGTCCCCCTGAGCGCAGTCGCGAGGGCAGGAGATTCATCGTCTTCGCCGAAAAAAGCTGCCGTGCCCGACCCGACCAGAACGCGAGCTTCGCAGCGCGCCGGCGGCTTCGGTCCCGGACAGTGGCTGCTGGTCGTCTGCGCGGTCCTGTTGGTTCTCTTCTTCGTCCTCAATCTCCAGGACGTCACGGTCCACCTGTTGGTCGCCACGGTCGACATGCCGCTGATCGTCGCCTTGGTCATCGCGGCGCTGCTGGGCCTGGCACTGGGCTGGCTGGTGCCACGGCTGCGACGCGGCGACCGATAGCACCGCTCGCCTCGATCTACATCACCGGCGGCGCCGAGGTATCACGGGACGGTTCTCACGAGCTTGAGAGAGCCCGGTTCGGCTGACCGCGCCCGGGCATCGCAGAAATGGATGATCCCATTCGAGGTGCCGTCGCCGCAGGCCCAACCGGGCTGCTGGTCGACGGCGTGGTGCCGGCACTCGGCGAGGGCGCCGCGACCGGGCTCGTCCTTTAGTTCATCTGCGCGATGGGCGCGCCCCCCGCTTGTCGAGGAAATAGAGGGCAAGGGCGAAGGGGAACGCGATGATGCCGATGAGCGCGAGCTCACCCTTCGCGGTAGCGACCGACGGGCGAGTATCGCGTGGCGCATGTCTATTCCGAGGCAGACTCGGAAGCCGTGCACATATCGCTGCTGGTCTCTTCGACCACCGTGGTGCCTCCGCGGTGCTTGGCTCCCGGTCCTACCTGGATTTCCGTCAGTGCGGACTCATCGACGGTGGTGCCGGACTTCGTCCGTCCGCGCACGACCACACTGAGCGAGGACGACCCCCAGTTGACGCCGAGGATCTTGATCTCGAACGTCCTGGACTGCCCGGCATCCAAGGGGAAGCCGAAGGCGAGCGGCGGAGGTTTGTATGCCTTGACGTCCTGCGGGCGGCACGACTTCAGCCCTCCGCCGCGGATGCCCACGTCCTTGAAGTCTTCGCCATGGGCGGTGACGCGAAGCGTGACGGTCGACTCCTCACCCTCGATCAGGTTCGGGATGACCTCCTTGCCGTTGTGGAAGATCGTCCCGGCCTCACTCGTCTCCGGCCTGGGCGCGATCAACGCGACCTTGAGCGACGCCGGCGGTGGGATATGTCCCTTGCCGATCGTCGCGACGAACGTGGCGGTGAAGTGAGGGCCGGGGTTGGTGCTCACCTCACCGAGGAGCGAGACGGTCAGCCGGAACGACTTCGGCGGGTGCACCGAAGGAGGGATGACGATCCGCATCGACTGGCTACGCCCG
>MKSH01000041.1:13135-15879 GCA_001898095.1 Solirubrobacterales bacterium 70-9
TCGCCGGGGCCGCGCCCGCACCGCCCACGGCGAAGGCCGGCGCGACGAGCGCAGCCGTGACCAGCAAGAGCAAGGTGGCTTTGGTCGTCTTCATGGTGACTCTCACAGATGACTGATCGTGAAGCTGACGGATTCGGCCGAGCAGGACGATGCGGGCTTCATTTTTCCTCCGGTCGGTCGGGCGATCCTGTCGGTGCGGTGGTGGCAGCCTGAACCCCACTCAGCGCCCCTGCGGGGCATCGACGTTGAAGCTGAGGGTCTTCGGCTTGCTCGCGTTGCCGGCGGCGTCTACCGCGACCAGCTTCGCCTTGTAGACACCACCCGAGGGGATCAGTCCTTTCTGGGCGGCGCCAAGGTAGGTGAGTTTGTTCGCGCCGCGGGTCGCGGCGACGGTCTTCCTGTAGACGACCTTGCCGCCCTTTTCCTTGTCCGTGCAGGTCTTGTAGCCGGGGGCGGTCTTGGCGCCCGTGATGGCACAGCCTTCGTAGACGATCGAGAGGCGTGCCTTGCCCGCCTCGTCCTGGGTCCACTTGAAGACGGTGCCGACCTGAAGGCCGGCCTTCGGTAGGCCGTTGTCGATCACGGTCTTGTCGCCGCGCGCGGCGACCTTCTTGTCGAGCTTGGTGCCGGTGGCGAAGAACTTCCGCGTCGCGTTGAAGACGGTGAGCGCCGGGGGACGGGTGTCGCGACCCGGCGCAGGCTTGCCGCTCGTGCTGCCTCCCGATCCGCCGCCGATCCCACCGCCCGATCCCCCGTCGCCGCCTCCTCCTGGAGTTTCGCCACCGAGGATCCCGACCGGCGCGGTGCTTTCGATCACGCCGACGACGTGCGTGTTCGTGTGCCCGGGGAGGCTGTTCGCCCAGGTCAGCGCGACCGTCGCGACGCCGTCGGGCCGCACGGTCAACGCGCTGCCGGTCACCTCGGAGTTGATGAGGCTCGGCAGAGTGCCTTCGGCCGGGTCGACGACGACTTCGGCGGTCGGCTGGAAGCCCCACGGGTCGCCGGGCGAGCGGGTCGGGTCGCCGGGATCCATGACCGAGGCCTCGACTCCCTCGATCTGGCTGACCTCGCGCCGCCAGGTCACGTAGGCGACATCATCGGCGGCGATCGCGACGTGCACGTCTTCGGCATGCGGGTCGGAGAGCTGCTGTGGCGCACCCCAGACGCCGGCGTGGCGGACAGCCGCCCAGACGTCGCCTTCGAGGTCGCGCCAGGCGACGACCAGGGTGCCGTCAGGCGAGCTGACCACCTGTGGGTAGGCGCCCGCCGGGTCCTGGCCGGCGGGGCTGACCCGCACCGGGCCGGCTTCGCCGTCGCGGACGTAGACACCATCGCCACTCGCGATCCAGGTGGCGACCGGCTCGCCTGCGGAACCGACAGTGAGGCCGACCTCACGCACGTTGCCGGCGATCTGCTTCGGTTCTCCGAGTGCGCCTCCGCCGAGGAAGGAGAGCGAGCGCTCCGTCACCGGCACCGGGCTCGTGTGTTCTTCCCGGAAGGCCAGCACGCCGACACCGCTCGTCGGATCGACCCCGAGCGCTGGGCCGACGATCGAGCCACCGTCGCCGGCCATGAATCCCGCGCCGAGCGGGGTGCCGAACCCACCGCCCTGGATCGACCGCGCGTAGGCGCCGCAGTGCGAGTTCCAGGCGATCCAGCCGTTGCCGGCGGCGCCCATCGCAGCGCTCGGGCCGACGACCTCGTCGTCGGTCGACAAAGCAAAGACGTTGCCGCCGCAGGGCACCAGGCCGCCGGTGATCGGCACCGGCGGCCCGAAGGGCCCGTCGGCGCCGATGCGCGTCGTCGCCGCGAGGCCGTGTTCGGTGCCGGTGACCCAGGCGATCAGTGCCTGGCCGGTCGGCGCCTCGGCGAGCACGACCGGGAACTCCGACCCGGCGGCACTGGCGATCACTTCTTCGCCCGCCCCGGAGATCAGCCCGCGCGACGTCCAGACGCCGTCGGGCGCCCGGGTCGCATAGCCGACCGCGTTCCTGCCCGCGGTCGTCGGGTCCTTCTGGAACCACGCGGCGATCCCGTCGCCGGCGGCGTCGGTCGCCACCTGCGGCAGGGCGGTATCGGTGATCCCGTCGTCGGCGCTCAACCGCACCGCGCCACTCCAGTCGGCCGACGCCGCGCCGGGGGCGAGCGCAAGGAGGAGCGCGCCGAGGGCAGAGATCGCGATCGCGGTGCGAAGGAACGTGCGCATGATCGGTGGGGCTCGGTCGCCGCGGCCGGCTCAGCCCAGCGCCAACGTCTTCGTCGCTTCCTTGCAGGTGACGCCGCCCGCGCTCGCCTTGGGCACGGTGAGCTTGAGCTCCTGCGGCTGTTCTGCGGTTTCACTTCCGTTCAGGCGCACGGTGGCGCTGATGGCGCCGTTCTTCGCCGTCTTGGTCTGCGACTTCACAAACGGAGGCCTTTCGTAGATGAATTCGATCTTCACCGTGCGTTCCGCCTTGCAGGCGGCGTTCGGCGAGCCGACCTTGCCCTTGATCGTCCAGAGCAGGACGCCCCTCTCGACCGACGGTTCGCTCTTCACCGTCGCGCTCACGCTGCTCGTCGCCTGGGCCCGCGCGAGCGCCTGCGTGCCGCCCCCGGCGACCACCGCCAGCACCGCGGCAACCACACCGATCCACTTCATCTCGCTTCCCCCTTCGCGTCGTCATCGGCCGTGGCGCATGGACGCGCACATGCCCGGTCGGACCGTTGGATAGACGCCGGCAAATCGACCTGTCAAGCGGGAAGTG
>MKSH01000041.1:15976-17033 GCA_001898095.1 Solirubrobacterales bacterium 70-9
CGCCTGCCGATCCACCTCCCGGCGCACGAGGTCGCCCTGGTGCCGTTCCGGCTCGCCTGCGTGATCGGGCTCGCCGACTCGCTGACGGCGCTGGTGACGGCGATCGCTACGCGGCCCCAGACGACCAGCATCGTCTTCGGGGCATTCTGGGTGTGCGCTTGGGCGAGCGCCCTCATCCTCGCCCGTCCGGCGTCCGCGTTCGCCGCTCGCCGGCCCCTCGCGCTGCCGCTGCTGGCGGCGGTCGGCATGCTGCCGGCGCTGCTCGACGGCGGCTACCCGGGGACCCTGGCGACCCAGCCGGTGTGGATCGTGATCGTCGCCGCGGTGGTGGCGCCGTGGCCGGTGACGGTGGCGACCGGGGTCGCGGCGACGGCGGCGAAGGCGCTGGTCTTCGAGGCGACTGGCACGCTCGTGATCGCCCGCGGCGAGGTCCTCAGCGCGGTCGGCTTGCCGCTGCTCCTGGTGCCACTCTCACTCGCCCTGAAGTGGGCCGTCGGGCGGGTGCTGGCGCTGTTCGACCCGGCCTCGCCGCCCGCGCCGGAACCGGCGGCTTCCGGGCCGGGACGCCGGCCGCTGTCGCCGGCCGAGCGCGAGATCACCGAGATGCTCGCCGCCGGCCTGGTGCCGAAGGAGGTCGCCGCCGCACGGGGCACCTCGCTGGCGACCGTCCGCACCCAGATCAAGCACGCCAAGCGCGCCACCGGCGCGCGCACCCTGGAGGAGCTGGTCACCACCGCGGGACGGGAGCCGTGACCGCGCACGGACAGGCGACCGTCGATGGGCGGCCCGCGACGCCTGACCCCGCGCGGCTGGCATTGGTCGAGGCGGGGCTGGCCGCGACGGCCGCGGCGGTCGTCTTCTCCGCCGCGCTGATCACGCTGCAGGTCGGCGGCGCTCGCAGGGCCGACGCCCTCGCCGGCTGTGCCCTGCTGGCGCTCGCCTGCGCCGCCGCCGCGCGGATCGCCCGCACCCGGCCGGCCGGCGCCACCGTCACCGCCGGCCTGCTGGTTGCCGCGGCGGGGGTCGTGTCCGGTGCCGATGACCACCTCGTCTTCCT
>MKSH01000041.1:17046-22471 GCA_001898095.1 Solirubrobacterales bacterium 70-9
GGCTTCCTGGCGCCGCCGTGGGCGTCGTCGGCGCCCACCTTGCGACTCGCCCTGGCCGGGCTGGGGGTGGCGGTTCTCCCCTGTCTCGCCCGCGCCGCCGGCATCCGCCTGCACCGCCCCGGGCCGGCACCCGCGGCGAGCGCCGCATCCGCCGGCCTGGAGGAAACGCCACTGAGCGCCCGCCAGCTCGAGCTTCTCGCCCTGCTCGGCGAGGGCCTGCGCCAGCGCGAGGCCGCCGAGCGGCTCGGCCTCTCCATCCATCAGGTCGGCCACCTACTGCGCGACGCACGCGAGCGGGCCGGGGCCGGCACCCGCGAGCTGGTCGCTCGCTTCGGTAGACGCGCGGAGTAGGCAAGCTGGCTTCGACTAGGCGCCCTGAACCCGTCGCGAGGGCGTGCCGAAGCATTCTTCCGAGAAGGCGTAGAACTTCCCCTTCGACTTCTTCGGTTCCAATTTGAATTCGAAGGAGAGAACCGATCCCTTCTGGTTTCGTTCCGAGGCGCCGATCGGCAGCCGCGTCGGTTCCCCGCCCGCTTCGGCGTTGTGCGAGGCCACTACCGGATCCTTTCCCGCGGTCACTTCCTTCAGCTGGACTTCGACGAACGGGGAAGCACAGTCCCTCCCCCTGAATTTCGAGTGCGATCCCGCGGCTTCTTCCGCGTTTTTTTCTTCCGCGCGCACCTCCGCCTTGGTCAGGTGTTCCGGCCAGTCGACGCAGACGACCTGCCCGTAGAAGAACCCGTGGGCGAAGGCCAGTTCGACGTAGGCCGCGAAGGGACCCGGGTTGTCGGGGCAGGCGAGGCCGTCGCCGTCGGGGTCGAGGCCCGCCGCGTCGTTCGACTGCGATCCGCCGTGACCGACGAAGTACTTCTGCGCGGCCTTCTGGCTCGCGAAGCTCGAGCACTTCCTCTTTCCCGGCGAGGCGCCGGCTGCCGTGGACAGCGCCGTCAGTCCGACGACCAGCAGCACCAGCGACAGGACCATCACCGTACCGCGTCCGCGACGCATCGCTACGCCTTCAGCTTCAGCGTCGTGGAGACCGTATGGGCGGTTCCTCCGGTGGGCGTGTATTCGGTGACCTGGCCGAACTGGTCGGCGGCGCGAGCCGAAGCGACCAGGAGGGACAGCGAGATCGATAAGGTCGCCGAGACGAGAGGCAAGACTCGCCGCGGGAAGGCGGTCACGGACACGGTGGAACCCCATTTCTGGACCACATGGGGCTCCGTCCGGTGTCATCCGGAGTCACCACCCCGTCCACGCCGGACCGGGGCAAGGTAGCAGAGCGGACGAGGCCTCTCAAGGAGAGACCGGGCGGCGCCCGCGTAGCCCTTGTCACCGACGTCGGGCGCCGTCAGGGATTTGGGCCCGACGCGGTCAGTCGGCGTTGCGACCGCGACGGGTGAGCTCGGAGAGGTTGGCCAGACTCCGGTGGTACCAGTAGTTCCAGCCGGCCACGCCCTCGACTTCGAACCAGAAGTGGAGGGAGAGGCCGCCGATCACGAGCAGGGTGAAGAGGAGGAGGAAGTAGCCGGGTAGGGCTTCGGGGGAGGTCGGGTCTTCGAAGGGGCGTGAGAGCAGGTGGCCGACCGCGGCCACCGGGGAACGGGCCGGGGTCTTGTCTGCGACCGGAGTCGATTCGACCGGCTGGGCGTCGCTGACGGTCGCCTTCTTCTGCGGATCGGTCTTCGCGTGGGCGGCCGGCGCGGAGCGCGCGGGACGAGCGGCGGGGTCGGCGGCTCCCGTCGCTTCGGTTTCGGTGGCGGTGGATTCCGGGGTGAGCGTCGCTTCTTCGCTTTCCGGGGTCGCCGTGGAGGTCGGTTCCGAGGTCGCTTCGGCGGCGCCGCTCGGGGTGCTCACGTGACCGCTCGGCGTCTTGTCCGGGGCCGCCCCGACCAGCCCGCCCCCATGCTGGACGACGGCGCCGTTGTCGTGGCCCCCGGTGGATCCGGTCGAGGTGGAGCCGGTCTTGGGCGACGTGGTGACCTTGGTGGGCGTGGTCGTCGTGGTCGTCGTCGAGGACGAGCCGGAGGAGCCGGTCGTCGTCGTGCCACTGGAGGTCGAGCTCGTGGGCGGCGTGGCCGTCGCTTCCGAGGTCGTCGAGGTCCCGGTGGTCGGGGTGGCGGTGGTTTCCGTCACTTCCTTTACCGGCGCCACCGGTTCGCCGGTGGCTTCGCCGCCGGTGGATTCTTTCGTCGGCGCCCCGGTCACTTCTTCGCCCGCCGCGGTCGCCACGAGGGCGCCCGGCACAGCCAGCGCGACGAAGGCGCAGAGGACGGCGAGCAGGCGAAGGACCGGCGACATTGGACGAATGTATGGGACAGCCCCGATCGAACCGCCGTAAATGCCCGCTATTTGCGAGAAAAAGTGTCAACTAGAGACTTTCTTCGGACCGGCACGATCGGGTGACGAAGATCCGCTTCAGCCTCAAGTCCCTACACCCCGGGCTCGGAGAAGATGCGGATCCCGGTCCCCCGCGGGATGCGTAGAAGAAGGTGCGGATGCGGGTCGAGCACCGCTGACGCGGGCCGGGAAGGCAGGGCCGGCCGGCCCCGGCAGGGCGGGACGGCGGCCCGTTCAGGTCCGCCGACTAGAGTCGCCCGCGTGATCCCGGAATCGGTCAACTCCCACGAGACCTTCTACCTCCTCGGCACGATCGTCCTGATCATCGGCGTCGTCATCGCGGTGACCTCCCTGATCATGCGACGAAGGCTCGAGGAGGAGCACCGGGACGAGCGCTACGTCCGCGAGCGGCGCGGCGAGACCGTCGGACCGGTCGAACAGCCTCGCCTCGTCGGCGTCTTGCAGTACGCCGGTTTAAGCATCATGGCTGTCGGAATACTGCTCTTGGTCGCCGGTTGGACCCTTGCCCCCGGGTCCAGCTGAGCCGCCTAGCCCGCGCCGGTCGCCGCCAGGACCGCCTCGGCGACGATCCCCGGCTCCTGCGCCATCGGCGCGTGCGCGCAACCATCGACGATCGTCACCGTCGCCCGGGGATAGACCCCGGCGAGGACCTCGGCGTTGCCGGGCGGCACCACCGTGTCGACGCTGCCGTGGACGATCGCGGCCGGGACCGGCGGCTCGAGCACCGGCAGCGGATCGGGCCGTCCGTGCCACGAGCCCAGGGCTTCCTCCTGCATGAAGAGGATCCGCTCGGGGAGGACGGCGCGGGCGGCAGCGACGATCTCGCCGAAGCGCTCGTCGGCTTCCGGCGCCACCTCCGGCGGGAAGAGAAGCGAGATCAGCCGCGTGGCCTGCTCGCGCGGGGTGCCGGAGTGATCGACCAGTTCGCGCGCCACCCGGGGCTCGCCGTTGACGCAATCGGGGCCGCCGGTGTGGGTGGAGATCAGGCCCAGCGCGGTGACCCGCCCGGGCGCGCTGCGGGCCAGCGACTGGACGACGAAGCCGCCCATCGACCACCCGGCGGCCGCGGTCCGCTCGATTCCCAGCGCGTCCAGCAGGGCTTCCATGTCGGCGGCCATCCCCTCCGCCCCGCCGACCACCTCGGGCTCGACCAGTTCCGAGTTGCCGAGCCCGGCGTTGTCGGGGCAGACCACCCGGTGGCGGGCGGCGAGCAGGCCGAGGAAGGCGGGATCCCAGTCGGCGCCGGTGGCGGCGTAGCCGTTGACGAGCAGGAGCGGCGGGCCGTCGCCGACCGCGGTCCAGGCGATCGTCCGTCCGGGGCGCACCTCGACCGTGCCCTGGTCGGCCCCGTTCACGGCTCGACCTCGACCATCACCGTCACCGGCCCGTCGTTGATCAAAGCAACCCCCATGCAGGCACCGAAAACCCCCTTCTTCGCGTTGGTCCGCTCACAGAAGCGGTCGTAGAGCGGCTCGGCCTCCTCCGGCCGGGCCGCCTTGATGTAGCTCGGCCGGGTTCCCTTGCGGGTGTCGCCGTAGAGGGTGAACTGACTGACGCAGAGGATCTCCCGCTCCGGCCCGAGCGGCTCGTTCATCTTCCCCTCGGCATCGTCGAAGACCCGCAGCGCCAGCACCTTCTCGGCGAGTCGGTCGCACTCGGCCTCGGTGTCGCCCGCCTTCACCCCGAGCAGGACCACCATCCCCGCCTTGATCTGCGCGACGCGGGTCCCCTCGACGTCGACCGCCGCCTGACTGCACCTCTGGACCAGCGCCCGCATCGCGCGCAGTCTACGGCCGTCAGGCCGACTTCTTGCCGTGCTTCTTGTGCTTGCCCTTGGACTTCTTGACGTGCTTCTTCAGCTTCACGCAGCGCGCCTTGCCCTTCACCTTGCGCTTGGCGAAGCCCTTCTTGCACTTCAGCGGCTTCGAGACCTTCTTCACGGCGGCCACCGCGCCGGCTGGGGCAGGCACCGATGCCGTGGTCGTCGTCGCCGGAGGATCGGTGACCGGCCCGGGGATCAACGCCAGCGAGGCGTCGATGGCGGCGATGTTCGCGCCCGAGAAGACCGTGATCGGCGAGGCCGTCGCGTAGGTCGGCTGCCCGGCCCACCACTGGGTCGAGTACGTGTCGACGATCGGCGTCGCGTCGGGGAACTCGCCCGGCGCGGCCGAGAAGACGACCTTGAAGCTGCCCGGCCAGACGGCGATGAAGCGGTAGGCGCCGGAAGTCGGCGTCGTCAGGCAGGCGAGCGACCCGAAGACGTTCGCTTCGGTGAGGCAGACCCGGACCCCAGCCACCGGCGTGCCGGTCGCCGCGACGCGGACGGTCCCCGAGATCTGGCCGCCGGTCTTCAGTTTGGCGTTGACGGTCCCGTGGCCGCCGGCGGAGAGGGTGACCGGTTCCGGCGTTTCCCAGATTTCCTTGTTCGGATAGGAGAGCGACAGCAGGTTGCGGCTGGTCCCCTGAGCCGCGAAGGTGAGCAGCCACTGGCCGGCGGGCAGTTCCGGGAATCCGTACTTGCCGTCGGTGCCGGTGGTTTCGCAGCGCGATCCGGTGACGCCGACCTGCGTGGCGCAGACTTTGACCCCGGGGACCGGCAGTTCGGTGTCGGCGGCGGTGACCGTGCCGCTGATGCTGCCCGGCCCGCTGGGCGGCTTCTGCAGCACCGCGTCGATGCCGGACGTGGTCGCGCCGGCGGCGACCGAGATCGCCGTGGCGCCGGCCGCGGAGCTCGCGCCCGAGTACCACTGGGTGAAGTAATCGGCCGGGGGGCTGAATTTCACCGTGTACTGGCCCGCCGTCAGACCGCCGATTTCGTATCCGCCGGTCGCTTCGGTCGTGTCGCAGAACGTGCCGACGACGCCCATCTGTTCGCCGCACACTTCGACCCCGGTGACCGGCTGGCCGGTTTTTTCCGCAGTGACCGTCCCCTTGATCGCCCCAGGTCCGGGCGGCGGCACCTTGATCAGGCTCGCGTCGACGCCCGGGGCGACGGTTCCGGCCGCAACCAAGACCGGCGTCGCCAGGTCCGCCGACGCGGCGCCCGAGTACCACTGCGTGAAGT
>MKSH01000041.1:22493-27594 GCA_001898095.1 Solirubrobacterales bacterium 70-9
GCGCAGAGCGCCGTCCCGCCGCCGACCATTTCGGCGCAGGCTTTGACGTTCCCCACCGCCTGGCCGCCTTCCGCAGCGGTGACCTTGCCGCTGATCGCCCCGGGCCCAGACGGCGGCTTCTTGACCAGCGCCGCGTCGACCCCCGAGGTGACCGCTTCCGCCGCCACCAACACCGGCGTCGCGCTCACCGCCGAGCCTGCGCCGGAGTACCACTGGGTGAAGTATTCGGCGGACGGGACGAATTCGACCACGTACTGGCCGGCGGCGAGGCCGGTGAATTCGTAGCCCCCGGTCGAGCCGGTCAGCTTGCATTCGATCGCGCTGCTCAGGTCACCGGAGCCGTAGACGCAGACGTTCACGCCGTCGACCGCGCTGCCTTCGGCCGTCACCGTGCCGCTGAGCCCACCCGGTTCTTCGGCCTTACCCATCGCGGGCAAAGCGACCGCGCAGACGATTGCCGTCAGCAAAGCCAAGCAGCCCGCAATCAGAATTCGGTCCCGTAGCGCCCTCAAAGGACCGCGAGTATAAAAGCATCCCGGACCCCCCGGCGCCTATCTTTCCCCGGCGATGGAGAGACAGGCCTATACCGAGATCGAACGGCCACGTTCGGCGCTGCGACTGATCGGCGCAACGTTTGCGCTTTACAGGGACTTTCCGTGGCTCTTCCTGATTTTGGCCGCGATCGTCGTGATTCCGTACCGAGGTCTCGACGCGATCCTGACTTTCGCGCTGGCCGACGTTTGGGGCAACGCGCTCTCGTTCATCGTCCTCAGCGTCGCTGACTACGCGCTGGTCGTACCCCTGGTCTCGGCGCTGCATGTGTTCGCGGTCGATGACGTGCGCGAGGGCCGCCGGCCGCACATCGGCTCCGTCGCCCGCCGCGCAATTGTCGCCGTGTCGATCGTCTCCCCGGCGGTCTTCATCACCTGGCTCGGCATCTTCGGCGGCCTGTTCTTGCTGATCGTCCCCGGAGTCGTCCTCTGGGTCCGTTGGGCCGTCGTCGCCCAGACGGCCTCGCTCCGGGCGAAGGACTGGAAGGACGCGGTCACCCAGAGCGAACGCCTCATCGAGGGCCGCCATCGTCACGTCTTCGCGCTTCTCCTGCTGACCCTCCTGATCACGTCCGCCCCTGACTATGCGCTCGACTTGGCCTTCGGGTCGTCGCCCGATGGCCTCGGACAGTTCGTGGCCCACTCCGCACTGGACGTCGTGACCACCTCCTTCACCGCCCTCGCCACCGCCTTCCTCTACTACGACCTCGAGGCCCGCATGCGAACCGAAGGTCCGGGCAACGCCGCGCCGATGCCGGTGATTCACTCATCCGCCCCGACCGGATACGGCGGGACCCGCCCTGCCGGCTGGTACATCGACCCCGACTCCCCCTCCCGAATGCGTTACTGGGCCGCCGACGGCAGCGGCCTCTGGAGCACACGGACGACCAAGACGCCAAAGAAGACGCTCGCCGAATGGCGCGCCGAGCGCCCCGAGGATCCTGCCTGAGCCCTAGGACTTCTTCTTGTGGCGGTGCTTGTGCTTCGGCGCTTTGTGCACCCGCACGCACCGCGCCTTGCCGCACACCTTGCGCTTGGCGAAGCCTTTCCGGCACTTCAGCGGCTTCTTGACGACCTTCTTCACCGGGAGCGGCGCGGTAGTGGTCGGCGACGGGGTGACGATGGCCGCGGGCGGCGGGCCGAGCGAGGCGTCGATTCCGGTGACGATCGCCGGCGGCGTGATCGCGATCGGGGTCGCCGTGGCGAAGACGCCGGCGCCCTGCCACCACTGGGTCGGGTAGGCATCGACGACCGGGTGCTGGTCGAAGATCTCTTTCGGTTCGGCCGAGAAGACCACCTTGTAGCCGGCGTTCCAGAGCCCGAGAAACCGGTAGGCGCCGGACGCCGGGGAGGTCAGGCAGCCGAGCGTTTCGGGGACTTCCGCTTCCACCAGACACACCCGGACCCCCGCCAGCGGCGCGCCCGTCGCCGCCAGTCGCACGGTGCCGGAGATCTGGCCGCCGCTCACCAGCGCCTGGTTGACCCCGTTCGCTTCGCCTTTGGCGGCAACGGTGACCAGGCCCAGCGCGTATTCCGCGGGCACCAGGTTCTGACCAGAAGGCGGTTCAAACCACACTTCGTACCGATCCCCAGCGAGGCCGACGATCGTGTAGGCGCCCGATACGTTGGTGGTGCCGCAGCCGAAGCTGAACAAGGTGGTCCCGAAGGCGCAGACTTCGACGCCCGAGACCGGTAGGCCGGTCGCGGCGGCGGTCACCACGCCGTTGATCTTGGCGCCTTTTTCGAGCACCGCGTCGATCCCGGTCGTGGTCGTTCCTTCGGTCACCGGCACAGCGGTCGACGCAGCCCGAGTCGAGGCTTCGTCATAGAACTGGCGCACGAAGTTCTGCCCCTCGGGCCAGAATTCGACCGTATATTCGCCTTCGGGCACGTTCGGGATTTCGTAGGCCCCGCCGGCGACGGTTTTGACGCAAGGGACGAAGGCTTCTTCGGCTTCTTCTTCGGCGCAGACCTCGACCCCGGCCAGCCCGCCCGCGCCTTCGCCGGTCACCGTGCCTTCGATCGCGCCGGTTTCGGCGGCCAGGCCCGTGGCGGGCAGCGCCAAGGCCGCCACGGCAACCAGCAGCGCGGTCAGCCAGGCGACGACGAAGGTCCGGTGCCGTCGAAAGCTCAAGAGACGAGCGAGTATATGAGGACCGTCAAGCAGTCGGTTCGGCGAAGAACGAGACGGCGCGGGTGGCGACCAGGTCAGGAGCCTCGTCGGCGATGAAGTGGCCGACGCCCTCGACCAGTTCGAGCCGCATGTCGTCGGCGTGGCGCTGCCAACCGGCCAGCATCTTGGGACGGAGGGCGGCGTCGTCGGTGCCGTGGAGCTGGAGCGTCGGCACGGTGAGGTGGGCGCGGGCGTAGCGGCCTTTGATCAGGGCAGGCTGCTCGCGGAGCTGGAACACTCGGTACATCTGCACGCAGGCGTGGGCCCGGTCCGGTTCGGCGAGGTTGTCGCCGAAGATGTGGAGCGTCTCGCGGTCGAAGTTGTCGCGCACGGTCGCCGCAGCGAGGAGCATCTTCGGGACCAGGGCGCCGCCGGTGTGCAGGCGGTAGCCGAGCACGGGCGCGGCGATCACCAACTGGTAGGTGAAGCGCCAGATCTCCGGCACGATCATGCGCGTGCTCACCCAGGGCGGCAGGATGTTCAGCGCCAGGTAGCGGGAGAAGCGTCCCGGCGCCCGCAGGCAGAGCAGGTAGCCGATCCAGCCGCCCCAGTCGTGGCCGACCAGGCGCACCTTCTCGGCGCCGATCGCGTCGAGCACCGCGAGCACGTCGTCGGCCAAGTTCTCCTTCTCGTAGCCGTCGCGCGGGGCGTCGCTCCAGCCGAAGCCGCGCAGGTCCATCGCCACCGCGCGGTACCCGGCCGCCGCCAACCGCGGCAGCAGGAAGCGCCACTCGTACCAGTGCTGCGGCCAGCCGTGCAGGCAGAGGACGACGTCGTCGCCCTCCCCCGCTTCGGCCAGGTGGAAACGCAGCCCGCGCGCCTCGACCCAGCGATGACGGACGCCGTCTACTGCCGGTGGCTCTCCCATACCGCGATCGTACCGGCGGCCCGGGCACCGCGGATCGACGCCCGGGGCGTACCTCCGACTTAGGCGACCGTCGCCGCGATGCGGCGGAAGTCCTCGAGCTGGGCGCCCATCGACTCGAGGTTGCAGGCGACCATTTCCGGCCAGGCCTTGTCCGGGTGGTCCTGGATCGTCTTCAGGCCGTTGCCCGAGATCACCGCGACCACCGTCTCGTCCGGCCCGATCTTGCCCTGGGCGGCGAGCTGGCCGACCGTGGCGATCGTGGTGCCGCCGGCGGGCTCGGTGAGGATTCCCTCGGTGGCGCCGAGGAGGTCGATCGCGTCCCAGATCTCCGGGTCGGTCGGGGTCGCCGCCGAGCCGCCGCGGGTGCGGACGGCGTCGACGACCAGCGGCCCGTCGCCGGGGGCGCCGATCGCCAGCGAGTGGGCGGCCGTGTCCGGGGTCTGCGGCTCGATCTCGCCGCCCTCGAGGATCGCGGTGGCGATCGGATCGCAACCGCCCGCCTGGGCGATGTTGATCTTCGTCCCCGCGGTCTCGGCGAGGCCGACCGTCTCCAGCTCGTCCAGCCCCTTGTGGACGCGCGAGGAGAGGGTGCCGCCGGCCGCCGGGATGACGAAATGGTCGGGGGCGTCCCAGCCGAGGTCCTCGACCACCTCGAACGCCATCGTCTTCGCCCCCTCGGCGTAGAACGGCCGCAGGGTGATGTTGGCGAACTCGATCCCGCTGGCCAGCGAGAGCTCACGGCAGGCACGGTTGGCCTGGTCGTAGTTGCCGTCCAGCTGACAGACCTGGGCGCCGAGGGCGCGACAGGCTTTCGCCTTCCCCTTCTCCATGTTGCCGGGGTAGAAGACGTAGGCGGTGGCCCCGGCCTTGGCCGCGAGCGCCGCGACCGCGGTCCCGACGTTGCCGGTCGAGACGCAGCCGACCTCGTCTTTGCCCAGCTCCAGCAGGCGGGCGATCGCCATCCCGACGACGCGGTCCTTGTAGGAGAGCGACGGGCGGTTGGTCGAGTCGTCCTTCAGGTAGAGCTTCCTCAGCCCGAACTCGGCCCCGAGCCGGTCGGCATGGATCAGCGGCGTGTGGCCGGCGAACTGGCCGACCCGCGCCTGCGCCTCCGCCGATGTGATCGGCAGCAGCTCCTCGAAGCGCCAGACGTTCCAGGGGCGCCCCTCGAGCCCGCGCTCGGCGATCGCGGCGCCGGCGCGCTCGTAGTCGTAGTCGATGTCGAGTCCATCGCCGCAGGCCGGGCACTTGAATGCCCGCTCCTCCAGCGCGGTGCGGTAGCCACAGTCACGGCAGACGAGTTCGGTCGCGCAGGACCTGGTTCGCCGGCCGATAGGCCCCTCCAGATGCTGCGTCGCGTTGCTCATCAACTTCCTCCTTGGCTACCGCCGAAGCGGCCTTGTTTGTCGTGACGCTCTGCGGGCGTCACAGATATGTGAAACCTCTATAACAGAAGAGCCACCTTCACTCAACGCATTTCGCGTAAAAATCCGGATAAGCCCTACGTCT
>MKSH01000041.1:27608-28110 GCA_001898095.1 Solirubrobacterales bacterium 70-9
TAGCGAACACGCCGGGGTACTCAAGCCTGTGCGGCCTTTTGTCTGTGGAACGATTGTCTGCGGCCCGCAAGCATGAGTCGATGACCCCGCAGGAGCGCTTCGCCCACAACCTGCGCCGCCGGCGCGTCGCGGTCGGCATCTCCCAGGAGGAGCTGGGCGAGCGGACCGAGCTGCACCGGACCGAGATCTCGCTGCTCGAGCGGGCCGGGCGCGAACCGCGCTTCGCCACCCTGCTGAAGCTGGCCGGAGCGCTGGGGACGACCCCGAACGCGCTCTGCGAGGGGACCGGCTGGGACCACGAGAAGCGCCGCTTCACGGTCGAGGACCCGTCCGGCGACTGACCGCCGCAGGCATGCTTCTCGTCACGGGGCCCCGATCCCGTGACGAGAAGAGAGTTGAGGCGGGGCGGCGCCGACTGCGCATCGGCACGCTTCGAGAGGCCGGGTCATGACGAACGCGACCCCCGCTCAGCACCAGGTCCTCCTTTGCCACCCCAAGGCGG
>MKSH01000041.1:28130-34232 GCA_001898095.1 Solirubrobacterales bacterium 70-9
GTGACATTCATAACAGACTCTCGTGTAGCAATCAAGCCCATCTGAACATAAAGATCTCCTTGCGTCTAGGTACGCAAGAGGGTCCATGGCGGCTTCCTGGGCGTACGGACCGGACGTTCCAAACTGCGTACCGGGTAAGAGTTGTCCGGGCCTCCGCCTAGGAGGCGGCGCCGGCCATCGCGTCGTCGTCGACGGCGACCGGGATCGCGGAGGCGTCGGGCCAGGATCCCGGCAGGTCATCCGAGGTGAAGCGACCGGAGTTGATCAGGATCCCCTCCGCGGCGTGGGGGGCGAACGGTTGCAAGGCCTGGGCGAGCAACAAGATCGCGACCACCAGCGCCTCGGCGTCGGCCTTGTCCAACTGACCCCGCTTCTTCAGCTGCTTCTCGAACTGCTGGATCCGCTCGAAGAGGCGGGTCAGGTTGCGGATCGACTTGTGCATCTGCAGGTCGGCGGTGTCCTCGGCGACCCGGGCTAGGCCGTTCTCGCACCAGCCGCGCAGCTTCTCCCGCTGCGGCTCGGTCTCCGCCGCCTTCGCCGGATCGTGCTTGGCGCCCTCGAGCTCGACGAAGCGGTCGTGGGCGTAGGTCCAGAAGCTGCGCAGGAATTTGTTGCCGAAGCGGACTGCCGCGTCGGACCAGTTCAGCGTCTTCGCCGGGCCCGCCGCCCAGAGCACCGCGACGCGCACCGTGTCGGCGCCGAACTCGTCGACCAGCGCGTCGGGATCGACCACGTTGCCGAGGTGCTTCGACATCTTGCGGCCGTCGGCGATCACCATCTCGTGGAAGAGGACGCCCTCGAACGGCTCGCCGTCGGTCATGTAGGCCATCTCGCCGTGATCGCGCAGCGCCTTGGTGACGACTCGCTGGTCGAAGACGAAGCCGCCCGAGTCGCCGCCGGCGACCTGTCGCTCGGCGGGCAGCCACCTCCTCGACTCGGGGTGGGTGAACATCTGCGTGGCGCGGTCCTCCGGCGGCACCGTGGCCGGCACCCAGAGGAAGAGCGCGTCGAAGTGGCAGTCGAGCGTGTCGGTCTCCCGCTTCGCCGCCGTCCCGCACTTCGGGCAGTCGACGTCGACGAAGTCGGGGCGCTCGGCGAGCGGATTCCCTTCGCCGGTCGCGACCAGGTCGCGCGGGAGGACGACCGGTAGATCGGCCTCGGGCACCGGCACCGGTCCGCAGTCGGGGCAGTGGACGATCGGGATCGGCGTCCCCCACGACCGCTGCCGCGAGATCGAAAAGTCGTTGGCCCGATACCGCTTCGTCTCCCGCGCCCCAGCTACCTCCCCCACAGGTTGATGGGCCGAAAAGCGCTCTATATCAGCGCTTTTCGGCCCGTCAACATCGATCCTCGCGGGGAAGCGGGCGGCGATGTCGGCGTCGGCCTCGTCCACCGCGGGGATGCCGAGGGCCGCAGTGGGGCCGAAGCGGGCGTCCACGAGCGGGGACACGAGGACCGGAAGCTCGGTGCCGTCGGGGCCGGGGATGCTGCGGCCGGTGTCGACCACCGGGACCGCCTTGGCGTCGCGGGCCTCGCGCTCCCAGCCACCGGAGCGCAGCTGCTCGAGCTCCTCGCGCACCTCCCCCGCCACCCACGCCTCGACGTCCGGGTGGCGCGGCGAGAGCAGCACGAAGCTCGCCAGGCCCGCGGCGTCGGCGTGCGGGGTGAAGGCGGTGAGGACCCCATCGGGGCCCTCGAGGTCGATCTCGACGCCGTCGGCGCGGCCGAGGATGTAGCGCTGGGTCGCCAGCGCCATCTCGTCCCATGGCTGCTGCTCCAGCAGCGCCATGTTGGCGTCGTTCTCCTCCAGATAAGGAGTGATCTTCAGGAACCAGGTCGGGCGCCGGATCAGCCGCACCTCGTTGTGGCAGCGCCAGCAGGTGCCGCCCTCCTCGACCTGGATCGTCGCCAGCGTCGTCTGGCAGGTGTCGCACCAGTCGACGGTGGCGTCGTCGAGGTAGATCAGCCCCATGTCGTAGAGGACGAGGAAGAGCCACTGGGACCAGCGGTACTGGCCCTCGTCGGAGCTGTAGAAGACGCGGTCGTAGTCGAAGCTGTAGCCGAGGCGCTTCATCTGCACGAGCATCCGCTCGCCGCACTGCTCGACCCACTCGGCGGCGGGGATCTGGCGCTCGATCGCGGCGAGCTCGGCGGGCAGCCCGAAGGCGTCGAAGCCGAAGCCCATCAGCACGTCGCGGCCACGGGCGCGCTGGAAGCGGGCGTAGGCGTCGCCGATCGTGTAGTCGCGGACGTGGCCCATGTGCAGGTTGCCCGAGGTGAACGGGCTCGAGGACTTGACGTAGACGCCGCGCTCGCCGTCGGGCGGCGGCGTCGGCGCGTCGAAGTCGCCGCGCTCGACCCAGGCGGCCTGGCGCTCGGGCTCGATCGCCCCGGCCTCGTATGGCGGCTTGCGCACGTTCGCGGTCATGCCATCAACGTTAGCTGAGCGGCCTAGACGAGCCGGCCTGAGGCGGCGTGGGGGCGCCTCGCGGCGTCCTCGGTCGTTCGGCTCGGGTCATGCACTGGAGTGCGCTCCCCTCGCCTCACTCCGTGCGTCCTTGCGAGGCTGGCCCACGCCGCCTCAGGTGAAGGTCCAGAGCTTGTTGCCGAGGAAGTTGAACGGCATCGCGACGGCCACCGCGATCGCCTGGGCTGCCAGCTCGGAGATCGGCGAGGAGGCCACGATCGCCTCCAGCACGACCAGGTTGATCACCAGGCAGGCGACCGAGACGGCGAGGAAGCGGGCCGCCTGCATGTGGGCCAGCCCCTCCCCCGGCCCGAAGGTCCAATACCGGTTCCAGAGGAAGTTGCTGGTCACGGCGACGCAGAAGGCGCCGACCGCGGCGACCGCGTGGTAGACGCCGAGGTTGCCGGAGAGGAAGGCGAAGACGCCGAGGTTGATCAGGTAGCCGGAGCCGCCGACGATGCCGAACTTGAGCAGCTGCAGCCAGCTTTCACGGCTGCGCGCGGCGCCCGCGAGGCGGACGGCGAGAGTGTTGTTCTGAGCGTCGTTCATCCAGCTTCCTCCGCGCGGGCCACCGCGAGTTCGTGCGACGGCGCCGTGCGGGCGTACTCACCGAGGGTGAGCCGCGAGGCGGGCGGGCCGTCGAGCACGACCGTATCGGCACCGTAGCCGGTCTTCAGGGCATCTAGTTCGTGCATCCAGAGCAGGACGGGACGGGACGAGATGTAACGGGAGATCGTGAGACGGTCCATCCGCACGACCCCCGCCGGACGAAACGCACGCGGAAGGTTAGCGGGGCGCTCGGCGCTCCTCGGCTTGCCGACCAGGTCGACTTCCCTGACCCGTTCGCCGCCGCCGAACCAGCGCATCGCGCCGTCGTCGAGATACCAGCGCAGCGGGTCCCCGGCGAGCCGCCAACTGACGATCGCGCGGGGGACGCGCGCCGGCCCGAGAGCGCCGGCGACGGCCCGGTATTCCGGGCGCTGCAGGTTCGGCGTCTGGGTGACGTGGATGTCGAAGGCCAAGAAGTAGGCGCAGAGGGCCACCCCCACCGCCACCCCGGCGGCGCGGACGCGCACCGTGCCGAGGCCGAGCGCGACCACCGCGGCGAGCGGGATCAGCGCCGGCAGCAGGTTGCGCTCGACCACGTAGTCCTTGCCGAGCAGCGCCGCGGCGCCGGCGAGGGCGAGCACGCCGAGCCCGACCGCGAGGGCCACCGCGCCGCCGCGGCGCTCGCGGCGGCCGCCGAAGAAGACGAGCGCCACCACCGCGAGGCCGACCCCGATCGCCGCGGGCAGCGCGTACTGGACCCGCGGCGGCTCGGCGATCACGTGGCCGGTTTCGCCGATCAGGAAGCTGACCCCGGTCTGGAAGAAGCGGGTGCCGAGGGCGCTTTCTTCGATCCAGCCGATGTGGTTGGGGTTCGTCTGCGCGGTGATCAGCGGAACCAGCGCGGCGGTGACCGCGGCGAGCAGGCCGAAGGCCGGCAGCAGCGCCCGCCACCGGTCGCGCAGGGCTACCGCGAGCCAGGCGGCCTCGATCCCGACCGCGAAGAAGGCGAAGTAGTGGCTGCCGAGGGCGAGCACCGAGGCGAGCGCCCAGAAGGCGATGTCGCGGCCACGGCGGGTGTCGAGCGCCCGCACGAAGAAATAGAAGGAGAGCGCGCAGAAGAACACCAGCAGCGCGTAGGAGCGGGCCTCCTGCGAGTACCAGATCAGCATCGGGTCGAAGGCCAGGATCGCCATCAGGATGAGGCCGACGCGGCGGCCGGAGAGCTGGCGGCCGATCGCGTAGCCGACCGGCACGGTGAGCGTCCCGACCAGGGCCGAGAGCGAGCGGATCCCCCATTCGTCGCGGCCGAAGAGGCGCGCCCAGCCCCAGGCGAGGACGTAGTAGAGGGGCGGGTTCGACTCACTCGACTTCACCTCGTGGAGCATGTGACCGAAGCTGCCGGGGATCACCCGCATCACCGTGATCACCTCGTCGTGGTGGAAGCTCTGGGTGCCGAGCGGGACGAAGCGGATCGCGGCCGCCCCGGCGGTCAGTCCGATGAGGCTCGCGATGAGGGCCCAGCGTTCCACATCCGGAATCCTTCGCCCGCGGGCTAAACCGGCAGTTAAGGGAACCTCAAGGGGAGCAGCGACTTTTCGGCGCCGGCGAGCCGGGGCCGTAGGAGGGCGGCAACTGGCCGCGTTGCCCCCAGCGCGTTGCGTGGCCGGAGGTGGTGAAGGCGAGGGTGCCGCCGCCTTCGATTTCGCAGTAGCTCGCCCAGGGGCGTTCGTGCGGATGGCCGTTCAGCTTCAAGGAGGAGACGTATGGCCTCCCGCCGGGCGCCAGGATCGTCAAGCTCCTGCCGTGGGCGAGGCGCACTTCAGCGCGTGGGAACTGCGGCGTGGCGAGCGCCAGCGTCCCGGTCCCAGGCTGCGCCGGGTACATCCCCAGCGCGCCGAAGACGTACCAGGCGGAGAGCGTCCCGAGGTCGTCGTTGCCGGGATAGCCGGTCGGCGTGGGGCTGTAGAGGCGGAGGGCGCGGCGGACCGCCGCCTGGGTCCTCCACGGTCGGCGCAGCCAGTCGTAGAGCCAGGGCGTCTCCAGGGTCGGCTCGTCGCCGAGCAGGGCGTGGTCGGCGTGGGTGCCTCCCGGCCCCGCGTTCAGGACCCGGAGGAATCCGTCGAGGCGGGCGGCGGCCTTGGTCGGCCCGCCCATCCGCCGGAAGAGCCCGGCCGGGTCCTGGGGGACCATCCAGCTGTATTGGGCGGCGTTGCCCTCGACGAAGCCGCTGCCGCCGAGCTCGTCGTAAGGCGACGGGAAGGCGCCGCTCGCGTAGCGCGGCTGGACCGTGCCGCTCGCCGGGTTCCAGAGGTTGCGCCAATTGGCCGCACGCTGGATGAATTCGCCGTAGATCGTCGCGGAGGCGTCGCCGCCGGCCCCCGGCGGCCCTTCTTCCACGCCCCCTCCCCCGCCGCTCCGTGCCGCGAACTGGGCGATCGCGAAGTCGTCGATCGCGTACTCGAGCGTCGTCGCCGCCGAGCCCCAGACGGCGTCCGGGCTGCCGTAGATCGAGTTCGCGTTGCGCTGCTTCACGTCTTCGTCGAAGGGGATCCAGCCGAGCTTCAGGTAGCCGGCGAGGCCCTGGCGCTCCAGGTATTCGCCGTTCGCGCTTTCGCAGGGCGCGGTTGCCCCGCGGAGCATCGCCGCCAGCGCCGCGGCGCGGTCGAAATGGTCGGCGCCGAAGGCGGCGGCGCCGGCGATGATCGGGTCGGCCGAGTCGCCGACCATCGTCATGCTCTGCCCGTTCGCGTAGGGCCAGCGGGGCAGGCAGCCGGACTGTTCGGCGTCGGCGAGGAGCGACTGGACCATGTCGGAGGCGCGGCGCGGCTCGAGCAGGGCGAGCAGGGGCATCTCGGTGCGGTAGACGTCCCAGCCGGAGAAGTCGGCGTACTGGGTGCGGCCGCGGGCCCGGTGGACGGCGCCGTCCATGCCGATGTAATCGCCGCCGACGTCGTCGAAGGTCCGCGGGGCGAGCAGCGCGTGGTAGAGCGCCGTGTAGAAGGTGCGGGTCTGGGACGGGGTGCCGCCGCCGACGTCGACTTTGCCGAGCGCCTGGTCCCAGCGCTCCCGCGCCGCCGTGCGGAGCG
>MKSH01000041.1:34307-36483 GCA_001898095.1 Solirubrobacterales bacterium 70-9
CGGCGCGGGCGGTCACCGTCGGGTTGCCGGCCGGGCCCTGGGTGTCGGCGGCGGCGTCGCTGCCCGGTTCGAGCTTGCCTTCGGTCCAGGTCCCGGACGCCGAGAACGGGCGGCCGAAGCGGGCGGCGAAGTAGACCTTGTAGCGAGGGCGCTGGCCGCAGAAGAGGCCGCTGGAGGCGCTGCCGGTGATTTCGCGCCGTTCCGGGTCGAGCTGCACCGAGGCTTCGTCGTCGGGCTGGGCGCTGCCGCCGGCGTCGATGAGGACGCTCGCGTGCGGGTTGGCCGGGAAGGTGAAGCGGCCGAAGCCGGTCCGCGTGGTCGCCGTCAGCGCCACCCCGATCCGGCCGCCGCGCCGTGGCCGCAGCGTCACTCCGTAGTACCCCGGCGAGCCGCTCTCGCTGCCGTGGGCGAAGCCGGGCTGGAACTGGCCCGCCAGGCCGGAGCCGGGGTTCGGCGTCGGCGAGCTCGTCAGCGGTTCGGTCGTCGGGATGAAGGGGAAGTCGCCGTAGAGATCGCACCCGGCCCCGCTCAGGTGGGTGAGGCTGAAGCCGGTGACGTGGTGGTCGCGGTGGTCGTAGTGGCCGTTGCCGGCCGCCGCCGGGGTCGTGTCGGGACTCCACTGGACCATCCCGAATGGCAGCGCCGCGCCGGGATAGTTGTGGCCGCCGCCGAAGGTCCGCGGTCCCGGCCGCGTGCCGGCGAAGACGTCGACCTCGGAGGCCGGGTCGGGCCGGCGCCCCGACGCCACCGTGGCCGCCGGCGTCGCCCACAGCCCGGCCGAGGCCAGCAGCAGCGCCCCTGCCAGGGCCACGGTGAATCGGAGGTTACGCGCGTGATAATCCTGTCTAGACATGAATCTGAGGAAGGCAACGCTCGCGGCGCTCGTGCTGACCGGCGCGGCGGTCGCGCTGGCGATCGTATTCGGGAGTGGTAAAGACACCGAAGGGGCGCAGGCGGCCGCCGCAGCCAACCCGGGCGAACCGGTGGTCTCGATCGTCTCGCCGCGCAACGGCGAGGTGCAGCCCAACCACGCCGTCGTGGTGAAGGTCGATCTCGAAAACTTCGAACTGGCGCCGCAGAACTTCGGCAAGGAGCCGGAACTGGGCGAGGGCAACATCCGCTTCAGCCTCAACCGGGTCCCCAACTGCGTCGACCCGAAAAAGCTGCAGAGAGCCCTGAACAGCCCGCTCGGCACCGAACGCCTGAAGGGCGCCTCGATGGACTATCCGGAACACGCCGGCCCGAACGGGATCCTCGCCGAACGGATCGGCACCGCGGGCAGCTACTCGCCCGCCACCCGGCCGGAGATCTTCTACAACAAACTGCCGCCCGGCTTCTACCGGCTGACCGTGACCCTGGCGCAGAACAACGGCGCGACGACGCCCTACCACGACGTCACGAACTTCCAGATCCTGCAGAAACCCGGGCACCACGTCAAAAAATGCGAACCCGGCAAGGTCTCCAGCGCGAAGGCCGCCGAACAGGCTGAATAGCCCAATACTTCACTTTGTATAGTCGGTAGCGATGCGCACTTACCGGCGATTGATGGGCTTCCTCCGTCCCTACAGGCTGCAGCTATGGGGATCGATGGCCTTCGCCTGGGCGGCGATCGGCATGTCGGTGCTGATCCCGCTGCTGCTCAGCCGCGGGATCGACGCGATCGAAGACGGCAACAAGCCCGACCTCCTCCCCCTCGCGCTGGCGATCCTCGGTGCCGGGATCCTGCGGCTCGGCCTCACCGTGATCCGCCGCCTGGTCGCCGGGAAAGTCTCGCTGGGGGTCGAATTCGACCTGCGCCAGCTCTTCTACGCGCACCTGCAGAAGCTCGAGCTCGGCTTCTTCGACACGCAGCAGACCGGGCAGCTGATGTCGCGGGCGACCGTCGACCTGCAGGCGATCCGCTTCTTCCTCGGCTACGGCCTCGTCTTCATCACCCAGAGCCTGCTGACCATCATGCTCGCGGCGGTGGTGATGTTCGCGCTCAACCCGTTCCTGGCGGTGCTGGGACTGCTGCCGGCGCCGTTCGTGGTCTGGGTCGCCGCACGCTACAACCGGGTCTCGCGGCCCGCCGTGCAGGAGGTCTCCCAGCGGGTCGCCGAACTGACCGCGGAGGCGGAGGAGAACGTCTCCGGGATCCGCATCGTGAAGGCCTTCGCCCGCGAGGAGTACCAACTGC
>MKSH01000041.1:36540-37563 GCA_001898095.1 Solirubrobacterales bacterium 70-9
TGCAGGCGATCTACAGCCCGCTGATCGGGCTGCTGCCACAGTTGGGGGTCGCGCTGGTGCTGCTGATCGGCGGGCGGATGGTGATCGAAGGGAACCTCACCCTCGGCAACCTGACCGCCTTCTACGCCTACCTGCTGATGCTGTCGGGCCCGGCGCGGACGCTCGGCGTGGCGATGGGGATGGGGCAGCGGGCGATCGCCTCCGGCAACCGGATGTTCGAGATCGTCGACCGCGAACCGACGATCGCCAGCCCTGCCGCGCCGGTCGAGCTGCCCGCGGGCGGCGGTCGGGTGGAGCTGCGCAACGTGACCCTGCGCTACGCGGCCGCCGCCGGGTCGGAAAAGGAGATGGTGCCGGCGCTGCACGACGTCTCGCTGGAGGTCGACGCGGGCCAGACCGTGGCGCTGGTCGGCCCTTCGGGAGCGGGCAAGACGAGTCTGGTCGCGCTGATCGCCCGCCTCTACGACCCGAGCCAAGGCGCGGTGCTGGTCGACGGGATCGACGTGCGCGACGTCGACCTGGTGCAGCTGCGCTCGGAGATCGCCTTCGTCGCCGACGACAGCTTCCTCTTCACCGCCTCGGTCGCCGACAACATCGCCTACGCGCGCGGCTCCGCCTCACGCGAGGAGATCGAAGCGGCGGCGCGGCGCGCCCAGGCCGACGCCTTCATCCAGGAACTGCCCGAGGGCTACGACACCCGGGTCGGCGAGCGCGGCCTCACCCTCTCCGGCGGCCAGCGCCAGCGAGTGGCGATCGCCCGCGCCCTGCTCGCCGATCCCCGCATCCTGATTCTCGACGACGCCACCTCCTCGGTCGACGCGACCACCGAGGCGGCGATCAAAGCGGGCCTGCGCGAGGCGATGGCCGGGCGGACGACGTTCATCATCGCCCACCGGCTCTCCACCGTCTCGCTGGCCGACGAGATCATCGTGCTGGACCACGGCACCGTCGTCGACCGCGGCACCCACGCCGAGCTGATGGAGGGCTGCGGCTTCTACCGCGAGATCGCCGAGCACGGACTGG
>MKSH01000041.1:37631-38022 GCA_001898095.1 Solirubrobacterales bacterium 70-9
GCCAGGCGGACGAGCCCCGCGAGCGCGAAGCGGGGCCCGAGCGCGAGGACGACGCGGCGCGCGCCGAGGACACTGACGAGGCCCGGGTCCAGACCCCGCTGCAGAACATCGCCCTGCTCTTCGCCGCGCTCTGGCGACTGGTCCGCGGGCAGGATCAGCGCGGCCGCAAGGTGCGCTGGATGATCGGCCTGCTGCGTCCCTACCGCGGGCGGATGGCGCTGATGTTCGGGGCGCTGCTGCTCGAGACCGGCGCCGGGCTGGCGCCTCCCTACCTCGCCGGGCGGGCGATCGACGCCGGGATCAAGACCGGCGACCTCTCGGCACTCGACTGGACCATCGCCGCCTTCGTCGCCGCGGCGATCCTCTACGCGATTGGCACCTACGCCGAGAC
>MKSH01000042.1:0-3410 GCA_001898095.1 Solirubrobacterales bacterium 70-9
CGGGCCCATCGGCCGCGGCTCAGCGGGCGGGGGCCCAATCGGGGTTCGAGCCGCCGATCTCGGCGTTCGTCAACTGGGTGATCTTGTGCGTCTTCAGCGAGTAGATCATCAGCCGTTTGGTCACGTTGAGGTGAGGGCCCGCGTCGACGGTGCGGCGAAAGGTGAAGACGATCGACTTGCCGTCCGGGGAGAAGGTGGGCGAGGCGGCTTCGCGTTGCAGTTCGCCGGGATATTTCTTCGGATAGAGGTCGAGGACCCGTTCGTGGCCGCCGCCGGCGCCGATGATCGCCAGCTTCTCGAACCGCTGCACGACCACCTGGCGACTGTCCGGGGAGACCGACGGATCGAGTCCCTTGGTCAGCTTCTTCAGGCGCGAGCCGTCGGGCCGCATCGTCATCGTCGCGCCGTCGCGCTGGAAGACGACGAAGCGTCCGTTCGGCGCGACTTCGGGGAATTCGGCGGACACTTCCGTGTCGTGGCCGCCGGTGAAGGTGAGGCGCCGCGGTTCGCCGCCGGCGAGCGGGATCGACCAGATGTCGCTGTACCCCTCTTCGCCGGTGTCGCGGCTGAAGAAGATCGTCTTGCCGTCGGGGCTGAAGCAGGGGTCGTCGACGTAGTTGCCCGGGTCGTCTTCGAAGACGACCCGTTCGCCGCTGCCGTCGCTGCGCATCACCAGCAGCTTCCGGCTCTTGACGAAGGCGATCAGTTCGCCGTTCGGGGAGAAGCCGGGCTCGATCCCCGTCGCCAGCTCCTTCGCGCTCCCCGGCGTACCCGGCGAGATGGTCCAGATCCGGCCGTTGCCGTTGAAGGCGATCAGGCCGGGGCGGCCGGGGAAGGTCGCCTGGGCCGGCGAACTTCCCAGCAACGCTGCGAGGGCCAGAAGCGCCGCGCCGACGCCGAGCGCGAGCCCACGGTTCAGATGCACTCCCCAGACCACAGGGAGAAAGTTAACCGGTAGCCGGGTCGCCACTTGACCGGAGCCGACATCTGTTGGAGGCTGCCCGGATCGTGATGCGCCGAACGCTCCTCGTCCTCGCCGCGGCCGCCCTCCTGCTCGCCGCCGGCGCCGCCCAGGCCACCGCCTTCAAGGGCTTCGAAACGCCGAGCCACAACATCGGCTGCATCCTCACCGACCAGGGCGCCCGCTGCGACATCCGCGAACACTCCTGGCCGCTGCCGCAGAAGCCGAAGAGCTGCGAATTCGACTACGGCGGCAGCGTCTTCATCGGCGCCAAGGGCCGCGGGGAATACGGGTGCGTCAGCGACTCGGCGATGGGCGCGGGCCCGGTCCTCCCCTACGGCGAACGGATCCGCAAGGGCCGCTACGTCTGCCGCAGCCAGGAAATCGGCGTGCGCTGCTTCAACCGGCGCAGCGGCCACGGCTTCCTGCTCTCGAAGCAGCGCGTCCGCTTCTTCTAGCGCCAGGTCGCGGGTCAGAGCGGGAGCTGCCGCGCTTTCTGCCGGCACTTGGCCCGCTGGCCTTTGGTCTTCTTCGCCTTGCACTTGGCCAGCGCCGCCGCGCGCTTCCCGGTCTTCGCCGGCGCCGCTCTCGGGACGGGCTTCGAGGGCGACGGGCTGGGAGTGGGGACGGTGGTCGACGGACCGGGCACGGTGACCGTCTCGATCGTCGGCGCCGGCGCGGGCGGCGGTTCGACTTCCAGGTTCAGCGCCCAGCCGACGAAGGTGAAGCCGATCGCGGCGGCGTTGTCGTCGAGCACGTAGAGCTTCCAGTCGCCGTCGGGCGAGCCGCCCGCGAGCGCCGACAGCGCGTTCGTGTACGGCGGAGGCGGGCCGCCCCCTTCTTTGCTGAAGTCGTCGAGTTCGGGGTTTTCGTAGTTCGAGGGTTTGAAGGTCGACACCTGGCCCGACGCGCAGGGGCCGTTGTCGGAGAGGAAAGAGGGCGCCGCGTCGTCGAAGGTCAGGGTCACTTCTTCGAAACGGCTCGGGCTCACCCCGCAGGCGTCCGACATCAACATCACCTGGGCCCCGTCCGGGCCGACCAGCGCCATGTCGATATCGTCCGGGCTGGAGGAGCCGAGGTCGATCACGGTCGCGGTCACCTTCGTCACCGTGCCGGGGACCCCGGCGACGGTGATCGTCGACGGGTAGTGCGTCGCCGGCCCGAACAGCCCGTTGGCGTCGCCGGTCGGGAACTCGTGGTCGAGATTGAGGAAGGTGCGGGTTTCCGCCGCCGCGGCGACGGTGAGCCCGGGCAACGCGAGCAGCAGCAGCCAGACCAGCCCGGTGGAACGCAGGAGCTTCATCGACCGCAGAGGCTCCCCGGTCGCGAGGCCGGTCGCAACGGGGTACGACCGCAGAGTTTTGAGCGGCGGCCGGTCGGCGGACTTCTTAGACCGGCTGCACGCTCGCGCTCGACTGTGCGCCTGGGCACACCAGGGTGTGCTCAAGTGCACAGTCGAGGACCCGCACCCTGTCCCTTTCCTCGGCCCTACACCCTGATTCCGACCCCTGGCGGGTCGTAGGCGCTCGCCAGCCGCGCCAGCGCCAGCGCCCCGACCAGAAGGCCGAAGTCCCGCAAGGCGACGTCGTAGTAGCCGGAGTAGGTGAGGAGGTCGACGATGATGCCGCCGAGCCAGGCGGCCACGAGGTAGGCGCCGTAGCGGGGCTTCAGGGCGACGGCGATCCCGGCGACGATCTCGATGATGCCGACCAGGTGCATCGCGGTCGATGCGCTGCCGGGGATGATGTCGTTGATCCAGGGCGCGAGGTAGCGCTCCCAGTCGACCAGCACGTTGCCGAACTTGTCGAGGCCGAAGACGATCGGCGCGACGGTGAAGACGATCCGCAGCAGCCAGAAGGCCTGGTAGGCGGGGTCGGACTTGATCCGTTCGCCGAAGGTCGGGCTGAGCCCGGCGGCGCGCGGATCGAGGGTTGCGGTGGTGGACATCGGTGCCTCCCGTTCTCGAGGTGTGGTTGCCTTCGTCTGCGACCGCGCCGGCGCCCGTCTTACCTGAGGTAAGAAGTGAGTCCCAAGGAGCGCTAAGGAGATGTGGCGCACGCGACGATGCCGATGCCGAGTGAGATCTCGATCCAGCTTCCCGACGACGAGTCGGCGCTCTGGCAGGCGCGCCTGCGAGCCGCCGGGGCCGAGCGCGAGGCGGCGCTGGCCGAGCTCCACGGTCTGCTGCTGAAGGCCTCCCGCTTCGAGATCGACCGTCGCCGCGCCTCCCTCCCCCACGTCCGCCACGGTGACCTCGACGACCTCGCCCACCAGAGCGCCGACGACGCGCTCGTCGCCCTGCTCGGCAAGCTGGACCAGTTCCGGGGCGACAGCCGCTTCACCACCTGGGCCTACAAGTTCGCCCTGCTGGAGGCCGGGGTGAAGGTGCGCCGGCGAGCCTGGCAAGGGAGGGAGATCCCGCTCGAGGAGGAGGGCTGGGCGGCGCTGG
>MKSH01000042.1:3465-3999 GCA_001898095.1 Solirubrobacterales bacterium 70-9
GAGGTGCTGGTCGCGGTGGTCCTCAACGACGTCCCGATCGACGTCCTCGCCGAGCGCCTCGACAGCACCCGCGGAGCCCTCTACAAGAACCTCCACGACGCCCGCCGCAAGCTGCGCGAGGCGCTCGGGCGCCGTGGCTTCGACCTCGATCTCGGCCGTCAGGAGGAACGATGAGCGAACCGACCGGACCACAGCGCGCCGGCGACGAACTGCTGGCCGGGCTGCTCGGCCCGACCGCCCCCGAGCTCAGCTGCGAGGAGTGCTTCGAGGCGCTCGACCGCTACGTCGAGCTGCGCGTCGCCGCGCAGTCCGCCGACGCGCGCGTCCCGGGGATGCGCGCCCACCTCGCCGGCTGCCCGGCCTGTGCGGAGGAGTACCGCAGCCTCCGCGATCTCCTCACCGCGGACGACGGCGGATCGCCAGCGCGGTGAAGCCGGCCAGGGCGATCACCACGGCGCCGTAGCCGTAGGTCGCGGTGGAGAGGCCCCAGTGGGCGACGGCGATGCCGGCGATCACGGCGGGGACGCTGAAGGC
>MKSH01000042.1:4037-8972 GCA_001898095.1 Solirubrobacterales bacterium 70-9
CGGTGAAGCTGGGGCCGAAGCCGGCGCCGGCGATGACGCTGCCGAGGTAAAGGAGGGCAGCCGAGTCGGTGGCAACGGCGACCAGGGTGACCGCCACGCCGACCAGGAGGGCGAGGCAGCCGCGGGAGATGAGGAGCTCGGCCGCGACCCTCATCCCGAGGGCCGAGACCAAGGCGCCGACACCGGTCAAGGCGACGATCACGAGGCCGCCGGCCAGTTGGCTGTCGGTCCCCAGCAGGTCGTTCGCCAGCGAGGGGCCGAGCGAGAGGTAGAGGCCGCCGAGCGCCCAGGTGGCGACGAGGGCCGGCGCGGCGGTGACGAACAGGCGCCGGGCGGGCGCGGGCACCCCGACCCGCGGGGCGAGCGAGGCGAGCGCGCCGGACCGTCGCTCGGCGACGTCCTCGACCGCGGGCAGCACCAGCAGGGCGAGCGCGTAGGAGGGGACGAGGATCCAGAAGACGAGGCGCAGCGGGTCGGGCCCGTACTCGACCAGGATCCCCGAGACCAGCGCCCCCGCCGCCAGACCGAGCTGCGGCGCGATCGCCGCCACCGTCCCACCCAGCGTCGGCCGCTCGGCCGGCTGCAGGTCGATCAGCCAGGCGCTGATCGTGGCGGTGGCGAGCCCGGTCGCGACCCCCTGCGCCGCCCGCGCGACGAAGAGCAGCGCGACCCGGTCGGCGAGGACGAACGCGAGCATCGCCCCGACCTGCAGCGCCAGCCCGGCGGCCAGCACCGGCCGCCGCCCGAGGTGATCCGAGAGCCTGCCGGTGACGAGCAGCGTGACCAGCAGCGCCAGCGCGTAGACGGCGAAGACCGCGGTCAGCGTCACTGGCGAGAACCCCCACCGTTCCTCGTACAGCGGGTAGATCGGCGACGGGGCCGAGGCGGCGAAAAGCAGCAGCCCGAGCAGCGCCGCCAGGAACCAGAACGCAACCGGCCGCCTCAGCATCGGCACAACCTATGCACCCGAAGGGCGGGGGTCAGGCGCCGTCGGCAGCGGGGTTGCGCTCGACCAGGCCCACCTGCTCTGCCCGTTCCACAGCCTCCTGGCGCGAGGAGACGCCGAACTTGCGGTAGATGCTGCGCACGTGGGTCTTCACCGTGTTCGGGGAGACGAAGGCGGCGTCGGCCATCTGCGGGAAGGAGAGGTGGCTCGGCAGGTAGCGGAGGATGCGGAGCTCGGCGGCGGTCAGGGGTTCGGTGAGCGGCGGGCCGTCGACCGCGCGGGCGGCGGTGATCGCCGCGGCGAGGCCCTCACCGTCGGGCACTGCGGCCAGCAGCCGCTCGGCCTCGTCGAGAAGGCGCTCCGCCTGCGGCCGGTCGTCGAGCCGGGCGGCGGCCCGGGCCAGGTTCAGGCGCACCTCGATCTCGTACCAGCCGGTGAAGTGGTCGAGCTCGGCGAGCCGGCGGCGCCCGGTGGCGAGGTCGGCGAGGGCATCGTCGGTGGCCCCGCGCCGCGCCCGCGCGTAGGCGGAGACGGCGAAGACGAGGGCGATCATCGGGTACTCGGCAAGGCCGTAGCGGGCAACCTGGTCGCGGGCGCGGGCGATCTCGCGCTCGGCCGCCGCCCAGTCCTCGCCCTCCATATACAGGAGCGCCAGTTGGGCGAGCGCCAGGCTCTGCAGGTTGGGGGCCGCGACCGAGCCGCGGCGGACCGCGTCGAGGAGCCGCTCACGAGCGGCCTCCCCTTCTCCGCCGAGGTGCAGCCCGACGCCGTCGACGAAGGAGCAGAGGGTGCGCCACGGATCGTCCTCGTCGAGCAGCGGCTCGATCGTCGCGATCAGCTCCCGCATCGCCACCGGCCCGCCGCGGGCGAGCGTCGCGTCGAGCAGCAGCAGACCCGCCTCGAGCGAGGTGCGGACGTCGACCGAGTCCCCCGCGGCGAGGCGGCGGCGCGCCACCGACGCCCAGTGCTCGGCTGGGGCGCCGCGCCCCAGGGTGAGCTCGGTCCAGGCGGCGACCAGGCTGAGGCCTGCGCTGGCCGCGACGGTGTCGGTCCCCAGCCGCCCGAGCCACGCCTCGATCGTCCCCAGCCGCCCGTGGGTGAAGTAGTCGGGGCAGGCTGCCCAGAGCAGCTCGCCGGCCAGCTGCGGCGCCGCCGCCTCGACCGCGTGGTGGATCGCCTGGTCCCAGTCGCCGCGCTCCGCCCACCAGGCCGAGGCGCGCAGGTGGAGGCCCTGCTCGGCCCCGCGTTCGTCGCGATGGAGCTCCGCCCGCAGCATGTCGCGCAGCAGCGGGTGGAAGCGGTACCAGCTGTCGTTGCGGTCGAGCGGCAGCAGCAGCATGTTCGAGCGGGCGAGGTCGCGCAGGACCGTCGCCGAGCCGTCGCGCCCGAGCACCGCGTCGCAGAGCTCGCCGCTCATCCGCTCCAGCACCGAGGCGCGCTTCAGGAACTCGAGCCGGCGCTGCGAGGCGGGCAGCAGGAACTCCTCCTGCAGGTACTCGACGACGAGGCGATCGTCGCCGGCGAAGCGGGTCAGGGCGTCGCCCGGGTCGGCCGACTCGCTCAGCGCCAGACCGGCGAGGTAGAGCGCCGCCGGCCAGCCCTCGGTGCGCCGCACGAGCGCGTCGAGCTCCCCCGGGCTGAGGCTCAGCCCGACCATGCCGAGCAGCGACCCCGACTCCCCCTTTGTCATCGTCAGGTCCTCGCGGCGAAGCTCGACCAGGCGGCGGTTGGCGCGCTCGCGGCCGAGCCGCAGCGGCGGGTCGACGCGGCTCGCGATCGCCACCTGGGACCCTGCCGGCATCCCTCCCACCAGCGCCGCGACGACCGCGAGCGAGTCGGGCGACTCGATCCGCTCGAGCTCGTCGAGGATCAGCAGGCACGGGTCGCGGCGTTCGCGCAGCGCGGCGAGGAGCCGCGGCACGATCACGTTCTCGACGTCGAGCTGCGGCGCCTGCAGGGCATCGACGACGTCGGCCGGAAACGGCTCCGACTCCCCCAGCCCGGCGGCGATCTCCCCGACCAGCACCGCCGGGTCGTCGTGGGCGCGGCCGAGCAGGACCGTGTGGACGGTGCGCGGGTCGCCGGCGGCGAGCTGCGCGAGCAGGACCGACTTGCCGTAGCCGGACGGTGCGCAGAGGATCAGCGCCTTGTCCCTGTCCTCGCGCAGGCGGGCGACGAGGCGCTCGCGAACGACCATCTCGTCGGTCGCGGTGGCCGGCGCGGCGACCTCGTCGATCAAAGATCCCGCTCCATCATCCGGAGCGGAAGGCTAGAGCTTGCGCGCCTCCTTTGCGAACTACTCCGTACTCGTCACCTCAGCCGGCGCGGCGCACCGGGGGCGGCGCCCAGGTCCCGGAGAGCACCGGACGGGCGGGGGCGTAGAGCCGCATCGTGATCCCGCTCGGCCCGGGTCCGGCGGGCAGCCAGTTCGACTCGCGCTCCGGCCCGGGGTTCTCCCGCTGCACGTAGATGTCGAGCGAGCCGTCGTCGTTGTAGGCGAGCGGGTCGCGGTCGCCGATCGCGAATCGGTCGAGCTCGTTCGCCACCTGGAACCCCTCGGCGTCGTACATCGTGATCGACCAGAAGGCGGCGACCGGCGGCAGCGCGTCGGGCTCGAAGTGGACGACGTAGTCATTGTCGCCGTCGATCGGCTTGCCGTCGGCATCGGCGAGGAGCAGCGGGTAGACGGCGTCCTCGGGCGGGTTGGCGCCGAGGCCCATCTCGGCGACCAGGGCCCGCTTCAGGTAGCCGTTGCCGTAGACGCCGATCCCCTCGACCGTCGACGTCCAGCCGTTGGCCGCGCGGCCGAGGCCGGCGACGCCGCCTGCCATCGCGTGCTTGGCGTCCTCGATCCCGGCCTCCAGCCGTTCGAGCCCCGCGTCGTCGAAGCGGCCGGGATCGAACTTCTCCCCCGGGACGATGCCGAGCGCGGCGATCCGGGCGAGGACCGAGAAGTCGGTCGCGTGCGGCGGATGCTCGGCGAGCGGCCCGGCGGCGTAGGAGAAGTACTCGACCGCGTTCATCGCGTTGACCAGGCGCAGCGGCTCGGTGGCGGTGTCGGCGTCGGGGTCGACCGCGAACGCGGGCAGCTCCCCCAGCGGTTCGACCGCCAGACCGTCCTGGACGGCGTTCACCGCGGCGTAGTCGGCGGGGCCGTTGGTCTGGATCCGGCCGATCAGCCACACCCACGGGGTCGGCGCCTTGATCACCGTGGCGCCCACCGGAGCCGACGAGGAGTGGCTGCCGGGGCCGACGAGGACGAACTCCTGCGCCCCGGTGCCGGTGGTGCGCTTGCCGGGGTTGGCGAAGACGTCGGTCCACATGTCCAACATCGGCAGCATGTAGTAGCGGTCGTCGGTGTCGGGAGCCACCACCCGCACCGGGCCGCCGCGCAGGTCGATCCAGGCACTCGAGTAGAGCGTGTCGAAGTTGGGGCGCACGACGGCGCGGAAGTCGGCCGCCGGGAACTGGCGGATGTGGTGGAACTGGTTCGGCGGTCCCATCCCCGGTCTCGCCTCCGGGTCGGCGTTCGTCATCTGCCGGCGGGTCGCCTCCATCATCACCAGCGAGTAGAGGTAGATGTAGGCCTCGGCGCCCAGGCTGCGCAGATCGTCGGAGAGCTTGGTCATGGGTCCCAGGATTCTCCCCCTCGGCCCCACCCACCTCACCCGGTCGGGGTGAAGTGCGGCGGCGGGGAGACGGACGGGTACTCTCGTGCGGTGACGCGCGGTCGTTCCACTGTCGCCAGGTGGTCGGTGCTGATCGTCGCCCTGCCGGTGGCGCTGGTCCTGGTCGGCGGCGCCGGGGCGAAGCCCGCGCACGGCGGCGGCAGGCGGGCGCGGCATCCGCGCGGCGGCAAGGCAAGCAAGGCGACCAAGCCCGGCAAGCCGATCCAGATCGGCTTCGGCTATCGGCCGCAGGGGCTGGTCGACGAAGCCGGGGTCGCCCACATCACCTACTCGAGCCCGTCGGTGCAGCACGGGCCGGCG
>MKSH01000042.1:8986-12023 GCA_001898095.1 Solirubrobacterales bacterium 70-9
TGCGGCGACCGCGACCGCTTCGACGCGCCGATCAAGTACCCGCCCGCCGACGGTGGCCTCAGCGGCCCGTTCTTCGAGAACAGCCCCGGCAAGAACCAGGACATCGGCGAGGGCTCGCTGCCGCTGGCGACGGGCAACCAGCTGGCGATCCTCGCCCACCGTCCCGGCAACGTGGTCGAAGTGCCGGGCGGGACGACCGAAGACGTCAACTACCTCTGGACCTCCGACGACGGCGGCAAGAAGTTCACCGGGCCGGGCCTGACCTCGACGATGGACTACTACGGCGGCGCCACCGTCTACGGAAACCCGGCGAGCATCGGCATCTTCGGCTCGACCGGCGAACTGATCGGCGGCGAAAAGACCATCGGGCACGTGTTCTTCCAGGAGGCGCGGGCCGGGACCTTCGCCCCGGCGGGGGCGCGGGTCGACCTCGGGCGCGGGAAAAACGACCTCCTGGCGCGGCGCCAGATCGTCGCCGACGGCGACCGCCCGCTGGTCGCCTTCGACGACCTGAAAGACGTGATCGTCCGCGAGTACAAAGGCAAGGGCGACATCGACGACGCGGCGAACTGGAGCACGTCGAAGTTCCCCGGCGTCGATCCCTCGCTGGCCTCGGGGCCGCACGGCACCTGGCTCACGTATTACCCCGCCGGCCACTCCCACCCCGGCCCCCACTTCGACCCCGCCGACCTCTTCCCGGGGGCGGTCGTGGTCAAGCTCGTCGACGGGCGTCGCTCCGGCCCCGCCGCTCCCGTCTTCCCCAATCTGCTCGTCGGCGCCGAAGACCAGCTTGCCGAGGCGGCCGACGGTGAGCTCGTCGCCGGCTGGGTGATGAAAGGCGACGACGAAGACGAATACCGCCACCTGATGGTGAGCACCTCGAACGACGGCCGCCACTGGTCGAAGCCGCAGCAGCTCTACGAGGCGGGCCGCCAGGACGCGGTCAGCGGCCTGCAGATCGGGGTCGGCCCCGACGGCGGCGGCCTGGCGGTCTTCGTCCACGGCGGCACCGGCGGCGGGCCGCTCAACGTCGGCAAGATCTTCGGCATCGGCGGGCAGGTGACCGCGGTGCCGTTCGGGCCGCGCGGCTCGACCGGCAAGAAGGGCCTCGGCACCAGCGGGTCCGGCCACTCCGGCTGCCTCGATATCCGCTTCGGCGCCGTCCACGCCCACGTCGACTTCGGCTGCTTCCTGCAGCTGATCGACAAGAAGCACCCGAGCGGCGACGCGTCGATCGCCTACGGCGGCGTCCACGTGAACGGCCTCGAGGTGCGGCCCGACTCGCCTGGGGCGGCGATCGTGATCGACGACAGCGCCCACACGATCGAATCGACGGGCGGCAACGCCAGCATCCTGCTCCAGCACCCGGGCGTCCCCGAGGTCAAGCTCTGGGACGGGCCGCTGCACGCCGTCCTCGGCAAACGGGACAACGTCGGCGACCCGCTGTTCATCATGCCGATGTCCGCCTTCCAGGCCAACGTGCTCGGCTTCGAACCGCTCGGCACCCCGGTCGCGACCATCGGCACCGAGTCGGTCTCGATCCCACTGTCGCTGAAGATGCCCGGCTACCTCGGGGTGACCGGAGCGGCGACGCTCACCGCGAACATGGCCGAAGACCTCCAGCGTCCCTCGCTCCACATCGCGATCCCCGACATCGTGCTCGCCGGGGTCGAGCTGCGCGGCGGCGGGATCGACTGGGCCGGGCCGGAAGACCAGTGGACGGGGACGGGCGAGCTCGAAATGCAGCCCGGCGCCGGGGCCGCCGGCCTCGACGTCCACGGCGCCCAGATCGCCTTCGACCCCGGCGACTTCGCTTCCGGATCCTTCACCACCGCCCCCTACCCCGGCACGCCGATCTACCACGACGCCTACCTCGAGAACCTCACCGCCGCCTTCAACCTCCACCCGCCGCCCAGCCTCACCGGCAACGCCGAGATCGGCGCCGTCGCCCACGGCGGCGGGGTCTACTCGCTGGAGGCGACCGGCCCGCTCAGCACCTCCTTCGGCAACCCCTCGACGATGAACGTCGAAGGCGAAGGAGCCATCTACGGCGTCCCGCTGACCAGCGCCCGCGCCACCTTCACCACTGCCGGGACCTTCCACGAGACCGGGGTCCTCGGCCTCGACCAGGGCGGGCTGACGATCGGCGGCACCGTCGACGCGAACACCGACCTCGCCGCCGGCACCACCAGCGGCACGATCGGCGGCGGCTTCTCCTTCGCCGGCCAGAGCGTCGAACAGACCCTCCCCTTCAACGACACCGGCTTCGCCTACTGCAAGGAAGTCGGCCCGCTCTCGGTCGGCTTCCTCTTCAAGTGGGAAGGCGGCGTCACCGTCTACCCCACCGGCTGCGCAAGCGCCATCGCCGGCTCCGGCGCCACCGCCACCCACGACTGACGCCGCGCGCCGCTCAGCAGCCGAGACCGAGAGTGCCATTTTTCGGTTCGGCCCGGGGGCACAGGGGGCTCGGGAGGCGGGAAGCTGGCGCCCGGAGCGGGGGACGGACAAGGGACGCGGCCCTCTCATAGGCGGTCCGGGCAGGCTGTGACCGCCTATGAGAGGGCCGTCCCTCGGGGGAAGGCGAGGGCGCGGGTCCCGTGCGGGTCCCGGGGGAGGTCCGTGAGGAAGGCGTCGGGAACGTCACGTTCATTCAGGGAATACGTCACATCGGTCACGGGTCCCCTCGCTCCGTTCGCTGCTTGTACGGGTATGGCGAACAAGCAGCGAACGGAGGTCTGCGACGGCCTGGGATCCCCGCCAAGGCGCACGTCCGGGCGACGTCCCCCGCATCTCCCTCGAGGAAGCGAGGAGATCCTCGCGCCCGCGACCCTCCCGTCACCCCATCCCCCGGTGCGTTCGCACTTGGCTCCGCTATGCGGTCATTTCTGCGAACGCACCGGGGTCGGCGCCCCGGAGGGGCGACGGACCTCCCCGCAGACGCACGAACCCTGCGCACTTCCTCCCGAAAGCCTCGCGTCCCGGGCGTCTCGGAGGCGGCCACAGCCTGCCCGGGTCGCCTCCGAGACGCCCGGGACGG
>MKSH01000042.1:12064-14042 GCA_001898095.1 Solirubrobacterales bacterium 70-9
CCGCCGCAGGCCCTCCGGGTCACGCCGCCCGTCCCCGCCCGAACCGCGGCGCGGCTCAGACGGCCGACTTGGCTGGGTCGCCTACCGGCCTCGGGAGAAACCAGCTGATCTCGCGGTCGCGCGCCAGTAGGCCCTCGATGTCGCGATCGAGGGTGCGGACGGACTCGGCGTCGCCGTGGGCCGACCACGCCTCGAACGACTCCCACTTGCCGATCTGCATGAGGTCGCCGTCGTCACCGGTGTGGAGGGCGACCAGGAGGCAGCCGGGCTCGGAATGGGTGGCGATCGTGACCCGCTCGAGGGCGGCCAGGACCTCTTCGTAGGACTCCGGGCGCGGGAAGAATCTTGCGATCGCGACGATCTCTTCTGACATGGCCCGGGGACCGTAGAAGCCGCATCCCGAGCCGTGGTGAGGCGGGGGTAACCGTCCCCATTCGGGGAACAAAAGCGAGTAGCCAGATGATGGATAAAGGCGCCGATTCTTAAAGTCGATGTACGGCCACCTACGGACATGACTTCTTCCGAATGGGCCGTGAATCTCACGCCCTGCGGAGGCAGGAGGAGTGAGATCAGATGGTCAGATGCGCTCGTTGCGGCTCAGGATTCAGCGCCTTACATTCAGCGGCTGAGGTCAGCTGTCCACGCTGTCGGATTCGCGACGGTGTGACCTCTGACTTCATCCCCGCCGGCTCGCGGAGCTCCGTCCCGGCGATCACCGATCCACTGCACGAGATGACCCGTGGATTGGAACGCGGACGCGCCCGACTCGGTGTATCGAGCGCCCGTACCAGTGTCTAGCCGGTCCGCACCCGGGAGGTCCTCACGGACCGCCCGGGCCGTGCTCGGCCCTCTGGCGCTCGTGGTGACGTGCGCCCTGCTGTCGTCCCTGCCCGCCGTGGCAGGCGCCGCCGGCCGCGGGGTGCGGATGAAGGTCAGCAACGCGCCGACCAAGGTGGTCCCGGAACTCTCCGACGCCCAGGCGACGGCGCTCGTCAAACGCGCGCCCGAGACCCGGGCCGACAACGGCGCCGACAACCATCGGGTGCCGACGAAAGCTCAGCTCACCTACTTCCGTTCTCACAACGACTCGATGCCCGCCAAGTACCTCGAACGCGTCGACGGCGCCTTCCGCGGCTCGACCGACGAAATCATCCAGTGGGCCGCTTATAAGTGGGGCTTCGACCCGGAACTGTTCCGGGCGGTCGCCGCGGTCGAGTCCTGGTGGCACATGTACACCGTGGGCGACGAAGGCAACGCCTTCGGCCTCTTCCAGGTCGACTACCGCTACCACTGCTGCCGGCGCCTCGCCGAAAGCTATTCGGCCTGGAACGCCGACTACTACGGCGCGATGCTGCGCTCCTACTACGACGGCGCCCAGACCTGGCTGAACACGGTCACCGGCAACGGCAGCACCTACGGCCCGGGCGACGTCTGGAACAGCGTCGGCTACTGGGCCTCCGGCCGCTGGGAAGTGCCCACCGGCGAGGAATACGAGGCCAAGGTGAAAGCCGACCTGGCCGAACGAGTCTGGACCCGACAGAACTTCATCGAAGGATGAAAGGAGGAATCACCATGGTTGTGAATCTGATCGAGAAACCCAAGGTCGATCGCATCCCGAAGGTGCGGCCGAACGAAGCCGGCCTTGCCGGGCCGGTCGTCCTGCACGGGATCCTCAGCCCCGACTACTGCTACCGCTCGGTGGCGCAGCTCTCCAAGCGGGGTCAGGAAAAGACCTGGCCGGCGATCGCGCAGTAGTTCTGAGCGCCGTCGGGATCGTTCAGCTTCCAGCGCGACGCGAGCAGGATGCGCTGGCCGCTGTTCAGTTCCACCATCAACTGGCCGTTGTTCGGCAGGTCGGCGGTCACCGGCCCCGCCCCCTCGGTGAGGCTCGAGTCTTCCGAGGCTTCCCGGGTGATGATCTTGCCGCCGGTCGCCGCTTCGACCCGCAGCTGACGCGGCTCACCCGGTTCGCAGCGGA
>MKSH01000042.1:14101-17578 GCA_001898095.1 Solirubrobacterales bacterium 70-9
TCAGTGAGGTTTCGGTGCGGAACGTCGCTTCGACGTGGCAGCGCGATTCGCTCGGCTTGGTGAAGTCCCATTCCCAGTTCAGGATCAGGGTGGTGACCGGCGCCAACGCCGCGCCGCCCGGGTTGCCGATCGGCCCACGGTCGGAGACCACGCCTTCGAAGGTGCCGGTCGAGGTCTTCTCGGCCGGACTGAACTTGTTCAGCCCCTGGTTGAAGTCGAACCCGGTCCCGGTGGTGTACACCGCTTCCTGGAGCGACTTTTCCTGCCAGGTGCCCCAGTTCTTGTAGGTCCAGTTCATCATCGCCACTTCGCGCCCGCCGTTGGAGCCGAAGAAGCGCACCCACTGCGTTTCCGGATTGCACACCACTTCGCCGTAACCGACGCCCGGGGCGACGAAGCCGCCGACGTCGCGGCCGCCCCACTTGCCGTCGTACCAATCGACGGTGACCGGCTGGATCAGCACACCGCTTTCTTCCACCGCCGGCTTTTCCCCGCCGCCGGGGACGAAGGTGATCTTCCGCTTCGCGCTCAGCAGCTTGCCGCCGCTCTTCTTCCTCCCGGTCATCCAGACCAGGTAGGTCCCGGTCTTCAGCTTCGTCGACAGCTTCAGCGAGGTCAGCTCCGGTTCGCCGCTCGGGCTGGCGATCCGCTTGCGGGAGAGCACCTTGCCCTTCGGGTTCTTCAGCGCGATCTGCACGGCGCCGAGGCGGGCCCGCTTGATCGGCCGCACGACCAGCTTCACCGCGCCGAAGTTGTCGCCGATGAAGGTGCTGACCGGGGAGGCCGCCAGCGGCAGTCCCGGCGTCGCCTTCTGCTTCGCGCCGAGCGCAGGCGCCGCGGTGAGGAGCAGCGCGACCAGTACCGCCAGGCCCGCCGGCGCGTACCACCGGCGGCGCCCGCTCACCCTCAACTCGTTTCCCCGGACTGTTCTTCGGCTTCGGCGATCCGCGAGGGCGGGTAGTAGACGACGTCCGGCGGCACGTCACCGTGGAGCCAGGCGAGCTCGGTGTTCTTCACTTCGTCGGTCAGCGGCACCAGGGTCTGGGCGGTCGCCGCCTCCTGCGCTTCTTCCAGCGCGTAGGCGAGGAACTGGTTCACTTCCGGTTCCTTCATCGTCGCCAGGTTCACCGTCAGCAGGAGCTGGTGGGACAGCGGGTAGCTGCCGTCGGTGGCGGTCGTCTGCGAGGGGAAGATGCATTCCGGGTGGGCTTCGGAGTTGGTCGCCTCGATCTCCATCGGTCGCAGTCGTTCCTCGTAGAGTTCGTAGAAGCCGAAGCGGAAGAGGCCGAGCGTGCCGAGGCGCGATTCCACCTGCTTGTTCGCGCTCTTCGCCTGCTTCGCCGTGACTTCCGCCTTCGCCAGTTCCGGACCCAACTTTTCAACCTTTTCTTCAGCTTCGGTAAGGGCTTCGGCGTCTTCTTCCTGTTCTTCTTCAGACCGTTCGTCTTCGATCCCTTTTTCAACCTGGAATTCGGCCACGCCGACCGCCTTTTCGGCGCTCCGCAGCGCCCGTTCCAGGTCCTTCGCCGAGCCCTGGAATTCTTCCGCGTGGGCGGCGAGTTCGGATTCCGCCGTACCGCTGCCGACCGCTTCCAGCACTTCCGATTCGTACTTGTGGGCTTCGTAGTCCCCGCGCAGCATCAGCCGCGAGGGTTCGGCATTGCCGAGCACGGTCTCGCTGAAGGCGCTCATCAGGCCGGAGCTCGGCTCGGGCCCGGTGACCTTCAGGCGCAGCGCCGCGGAGGCATCGGTGGCACCGTGGTCGTAACCGACCTGGGACCAGCTGGTCACCGGCGAGGCGGCGCGGAAGATTTCCCGCGCGTCGCCGACGCTGATGCAGTCGACGCCGACGTTCGTTTCGTTGGCGATCGCGAGGATCGCAGCGTCGGAGCCGATCTCGACCTGCACCGGTTCGACCCCGTTCTTCTGACAGGTCGAGTAGACGGTCGGGGAGATCGGGGCCTGCGAGGCGACGATGTCGGTACCACCCGTGCAGAAGGCTTCGAAGGCCCGCGCTTCTTCGGCGTCGCTGACGTCGAAGTGGGCGTCGGTCCCGCCTTGGCGGTAGCCCTTCAGCAGCTTCGCGGCGAGCGAGCCGGGGGTGACCCCGTCGACCCGGATTTCACCGACCGGGCGCGGCGGCAGCTTGTCGACCGCGGCCGTCGGCTCGGTCGTCCCCGGTTCCACCGCGCCGCCGGAGCCGGACCCGGTGCTGTCGTCGACCGAGACACCGCAACCGGCGAGCACGCCGAGCAGCGCCAGCAGCATCGCCAGCGGCAGGATCCCGCGTCGCATCAGCTTCGCCATCGTCATCCTCCCCCGCCGCCGCCGACCGGCGCGGAGACCGTGGTCGCCAGCCCTTCTTCGCTCACCTGGTTCGGCGGCGGGTCCTTCAGCAGCTCGGGCAGGCGGACCACTTCGAAGTCGCTCAGGTCCAGCCACTTCAGCTCGTTTTCCTGCAGCAGGTCCGCCGGCGTGCCGGCCGCCGCGTAGAGGGTCGGGACCGAGGCGCGGTCGACGACGATCGCCCCGTAGCGGCGCAGCGCCACCAGGATCGCTTCCTCGGACGCCCGCGAATCGCCCTTCGGCCGCGACTTCAGCGCCGCGCTCTTGAGCCGGATCCGGGCCCCGGCCGGCAGCGAGTCGGGCGAGCCGACGCCGTCGGTGACCGAGGCGGGCTGGACGTAGACGCCGCGGGCGAGGCCGGGCACCGAGATCGCCAGCGCGTGGTTGATTTCACCGGCCCGCAGTTCCGCCGGGCCGATCACGCCGGCGAAGAGCGGCAGGCCCGAGCCGCGGGCGCCGGCGGCGCGTTCCGGTTCTTCGGCGACCGGCTTGCTGAAGCCGGGGCCGTCGAGTTTCCAGACCTTCGCGAACTGGTAGGAGATCGTGTCGCCGGACTCGCGGCGGGCGCGCCAGAAGTCGTAGCCGACGCCTTCGTGGCGATCGATCACGCTGAGCCAGCCGTCGTAGCTCGGATCGGGGGTCGTCGCCGCCGGCAGCGCCAAGGTGTTCGGCACCCGCTCGGAGACCGGGCCGCAGTCACGCTGGCGACAGACCATCCGCATCGCGACGACGTCGTTGCCGCCGGCTTCGACCACCAGCGGCGCCCAGCGGACCGAGTTCACCGCGATGCCCTTTTCGGCGACCCGTTCCACCGTGCCGAAGCCCCGGTGGTCCGGCAGTTCGACCACCGCCTCGCGCCGGCGCGCGAGCTGCAGCATCTCTTCCGAGCCCTTCTGCTTCGGCAGCGATTCGATCGGCGTGTTCCAGGGGCTTTCGGCGGAGAAGTAGCCGGTCGACTTGATCGCCGGCGGCGCCGCGGCGGTCGTCGACTTGGTGTCGTTCGTGGACCCGCCGCAGGCGCTCAGGGCGAGCGCCAGGGCGGCCGTCGCGGCGGCGATCGCCGTCGTCTTCGGTCGCGCGCTCATTCGCCTTCGACCTTCGGTGCCGAGTTGGCCGCGCCCGCGCCCGCGC
>MKSH01000042.1:17663-21068 GCA_001898095.1 Solirubrobacterales bacterium 70-9
GAGTGGGTCGGCCGCGCCGGGTTCTTCGCCGTCTTCGCCGACGCCCCCGGCTCGACCTCGACCAGCACGTAGCGTTCGGTGTGGAAGATCGGCACCAGGCCGGGCTGCTCGCCGAGGGCGATCCCCGGGTAGCGCTTGCGGATCAGGTCGTTTTCGTTGTGGTTGGCGACCAGCATGTAGCGGACCTTGCCGACCGGGTTGTCGCGGATCGTCAGCCATTCGCCTTCCGAGTAGTCGGCGCGGTCGACGAACTCGCCCGGCTTGCCGCTCGTCAGGACGACGCCGTAGGTGACCGTGCTGTCGGTGAGGATCGAGTTCGGCGGCGGCTTCAACGTGTCGTTGATGTAGTTCGCCATCGCCAGCTCGGGGTCGATCCCGACCTTGTAGCCGCCCAGGACCTTCGTCCCCTCCTGGCTCGAGCGGCTTTCGACGAAGCGGGTGAAGGCCTGCTCCTGGTCCTGGTAGGAGTAGGTCTGCATCGCGTGCCAGGAGAGCGGGATCGCCGCCCCCAGCCCGACCAGGATCGCGATCCCGACGAACGGCCGCCAGGCGCTCTCGGCCCAGAAGACCCAGGCCATCGCGGCCAGCGCGGCGATCAGCAGGGGCAGCCCGGTGGCGAGCGAGACGAAGCTCGCCCGGTCTTCCAGCAGCGCCCCGCCGACGATCGCGGCGACGCCGCAGAGGGCGATGAAGAAAAGGCCGAAGCCGAGCCCGTCGCGCCGGTTCAGCGCCGAGAGCAGCACCACCGGCAGGGCGATGAAGAGGAGCGGGGCGACGCCGAGGACGACCTGTGCCATGTCGCCGGCCGCCTGCCCGGCCTGGGCCGAGGCCAGCCCGGCGCCGGGGAGCAGGTTGGTCGCCGTCTGGACGGTGCCGATTTCGACCCAGCGGAACGGCGCCTTGAGGATGATCCCGTTGAGGATCGTCCAGATCAGGATCGAGTAGAAGACCGGCGTCAGGTAGAGCAGCAGGTTGGCGCGCAGCTTGATCTGTCCGCCGCGCGGGCCGGGGCCGACGAAGGAGATCGTCAGCATCAGCGCCAGTGCCCAGGCGAGGAAGGTGTAGTCGATCATCACCGCGACCGCCATCGCCAGGCCGGCGCCGATCAGGTACCGTGCCTCGTCGCTGATCTTCCAGGAGACGATCGCCAGCAGGGCGCCGGTGCAGAAGAAGACGCCGAGCATGTCCGGCGAGCCGTTGCCGGCGTAGAAGACGAACATCGGGTTGAGCCCGACCAGGACGATCATCAGCAGGCGCATCGGGCGGGCGAAGCCGCAGCGCGCCAGCAGCGAGTTGACCATCGCCATCGTGCCGCCGCCGGCCAGCGCGGTGACCAGCGGGATCGCCGTCAGCGAGGTGGCGAGCGGCTTGACCAGCGCCGGCGCGAGGAAGGAGAGCGTCCCGACCGGGGCGCTGGAGAGGCCGATCGCGGCCAGCTTCGGCGGCTCGTTCCACCACGCCATGTAGGCGTCGGCGAGGCGTTCCAGCGCGCCGAACTGGACGATGTGCCCGCTGACCACGGTCAAGTAGCCGATCGCCGCGTAGAAGATCGCGAAGACCAGCGTGATCGCCAGGCCCTCGCGGCGGGTGCGGGCGAAGGTGCGTTCGCGCCGCTTCGGCGGCGCCGCCTTGGCCGGCGGCGCGTAGGTCTCCACCGCCTCGTCGAGGATCAGGTCGCTCATGGTTCGCCGCGCTCCTAGACCGACGTCCCGGGCTGCGCGATGTCAACCCCGTGCTCGGTCTTCTCCCAGTAGAAGGGATTCGTGAACAGCTGCACGAAGCCCTTCCAGGCGGCGATCGACATCAGCCCCCAGTAGAGCGGCAGCATCAGGGCGTACGGGGCGAGCCCGTGGTACCCGCGCCGCGCCCCGGCCGCCATCCCCAGGTACATGAAGACGAAGTTGCCGAAGAACAGCTGGGCCGCGGCGAGGAAGTAGATCCAGCCGGGGAAGAGGTCCTGGATCAGCCCCGCCTGGGTGAAGACGAAGATCGTCGTCAAGGCCCAGAAGAACGGGTTGATCAGGAAGATGAAGGAGCCGCCGAGCATCAGCTGGAAGCTGAGGAACCCCTTGAAGCCGACGTCCCTCATCATCCGGATCGGGTGGCGCATGTAGACCAGCCAGGTCTGCATGTATCCCTTGATCCAGCGGGAGCGCTGACGGACCCAGCTCGGGAGTTTGGTGTTCGCCTCCTCGAGCGTGGTCGAGTCCATCATGATCGTGCGGTAGCCGGCCTTGTGCAGGCGGATGCCGAGATCGGCGTCCTCGGTCACGTTGAAGGGGTCCCAGCCGCCCAGTTCGACCAGCGGCGCGAGGCGGATGTGGTTGGAGGTTCCGCCCAGCGGGATCGGGTCGTTTTTCGCGTCCAGCCCGGGCAGGATCAGGTCGTAGAGCGTCGCGTACTCGAGGCAGAACCAGCGGGTCAGGAGGTTCGTCTCCTGGTTGAAGAAGTTGAGCTTCGCCTGGATGCAGACGACCGAGTCGTCGGAGCGCTCGAACATGACCACCGCTTTCTTCAGCTGGTCGGGTTCGGGACGGTCCTCGGCGTCGTAGATGACGACGTACTTGCCCTTCGCGCCGAGCAGGCCGAAGTTGCAGGCCTTCGGCTTCGTCTGCGGCTGCGACGGGGGGACGACGATGATCTCGAAGTGGGGCGGCAGGTCGAGCGCCTTGATCGCGTCGATCGTTTCCGTGTCTTCTTCCTCGCAGAGCAGCCGCACGTCGAGCTTGCGCCGTGGGTAGTCGAGCGATTCGACCGAGTTGACCAGCTGGTGGAGGACGGCGGCCTCGCGGAAGAGCGGCACCAGCACGGTGTAGATGGGGAGCTCGCGATCGTCGAGCGCGGCGATCTCCTCCGGCGTCGCGTCCTGGTCGTAGTGGTGCTCGAGCGCGGCGAAGCCGGTCAGGAGCTTGTAGCCGGAGTTCAAGGTGTAGGCGAGGCTGGCGATCGCGAAGACGGCGATCGCGGTCGGCATGAAGAAGACGGCGGCGGCGGCCAGCAGCAGGACTCCGGCGAGGACCAGGGCGGTCTTTTGGGCGCTGCTCAAGACGATGTGGGCGGAGCTTTCCGGGAAGCGCTCCATCAGGTCGAAGAGCGCGACGCGGGTGTACTCGGCGCCGTGGATGCGGCGCAGGAGCGCGTCGATTTCACCCGCCGGGGCGAGGAAGGGACGGACTTTGAGGTTCGTGTGCTCCTCGATCTCCTCGGCCAGGGCGCGGTCGGGGGCGTCGGGGACGGCGACGAAGAGGTACTCCTCGTCGATCGCGATCGGCACGCAGTGGAGGCGCCGCGCGAGCGGCTCGGGGATCGCGTCGACCGGCGCCTTGGCGGGGTCGAATTCGGAGAGGTCGATGACCGGGAGGCGCTGCCGTTCGGCCAGCACCCGCAGGAGCGCGTGCTCCTCGA
>MKSH01000042.1:21090-23116 GCA_001898095.1 Solirubrobacterales bacterium 70-9
GCTGGCGAGTTCCTCGCCGAGGCGCGGCAGGCGCGCCAGTCCGTGGTCGAGCAGGTAGTCGGCGTCGAAGGTGGCCCCGTTCAAGGATTCGTCGGTCGGGTCGGTGGGGCCGACCGCGTTCAGGGCGCGGGCGATTTCCTCCGGCGCGGCGAGCAGCCAGCGGGGGCGGAAGCCGGTCGCGTCGGCGACCGCGTTGTCGGTGTATTCGTCGCCGATCCGCTCGCCGATCATCGTGATCATCCCGTCGCGGTATTCGACCGGGACGATGCGGTGTTCCCGGCGCACGCGGTCAGGAACCATCCGCATGACGGTCGGCGACACGGTGACCATCGACTCCTGCCGGCTGGCAGGGTCGCGCACCACGAGGCGATAGGGGTCCTGATTCAAGGGTCTGCTCCGGGGGTTTGAGGAGGCGAGGCGGGGGCGCTAGTGCGACTTGGCCTTGCGTTCGGTGACGACCAGCGCGACCACGCCGGCGAGGAAGATGAACAGCGGCACGATCAGGAACACGGTGAAGAAGGCGCAGAACAGGACCATCACGCCGAGCACCGCGAGGATGCTGACGGTGGTCGCGATCGGGCCTCCTTCGTCGCGGCTCATAGCGCTCTCTGGACGACCGCGTCGCCCTTCGTCTCGACGGCCGGCTGAACCAGGCCGAGGGTGAACGAGGTGTTGTCGGCGTTGGAGACGTCGAAGGCGACGGGCAGGGTGCGACGCAGCCCGCCGATCAGCGAGACGCCCTCCTGCACATCGACCGCGACCTCGGCGCCGTCGCCTTTCAGCGACTGCAGGGTCACCGCCTCGACCCCGACGATCGCGCGCAGCGCGGCTTCGACGACGCTCACGTGAGCAACGTCGTAGAGCGGGCTGATCGTGATCTCGACCGGGTGGGTCAGCACCGGCGGGGCCTGCTGGACCTGGGGGACCTGCTGGACCTGGGGCTCCGGGGTGAAGGAGCCGTTCTGGATCATGGTGTTCGCGACCGGACTGGCGACCGGACTGGCAACCGGACTGGCGAGCTCGCTCTCCAACCTATTCAGACGCCGGTCTACTTCCTCGAGTCGCGAGCCGAATCCCTGCATGGCGGGAGAAGAGAGCTCGGCCTCGATCTTCCTGAGGCGCTGGTCCATGTCGTCGAGCCGCGACCCGACTTCCTGGCGCAGCGCCCTGATCTGCGTGAGAACCTCATTTTCTTCGAACATCGGGGCAGTCCATTCTCGATAGGAGCCGCATGAGCCCTCAAACGCCGCTTCGCTGGTCGCGTTGCCTTGCTTGAGGCCGATGATCGGCGCCGGATTTGAGCCTTTTACAAACATCTGTCCAGCTGCTTCTTCGACTACTTGTCGAGATCCAGAAGCACTGAATCGAGGCTTGCATCGGCGCGTCCGACGCTGAGGTTTAGGCTGCCCGCTGTGAATTCCACTGATTCTCAAGCGGTTCCGCCTGGAAGCGACCCCCAGAAGCGGGTCGAAAAGCCGTGGGGCCACGAGGTGTGGTGGGCTGACACCGATCACTACGCCGGGAAGCTCTTGGTCGTGGACGCGGGTCATCGGCTTTCGGTGCAACTTCACCGCGAAAAGGACGAGACCTCCTACGTTCTGTCGGGGAAAGTTCTCGTGCTTCAGGGACCGAGCGCCGAGGCGCTGACCGAGCGCGTCCTGGAGCCGGGTGCATCGTGGCGAAATGAACCTGGGCTGGTGCATACGTTCGAAGCGTTGGAGGATTCGACCGTGCTCGAGGTCTCCACTCCGCATCTGGACGACGTCGTACGCCTCAGCGATCGCTACGGCCGCGACGACTGAGTGCCCGCAGGCCTCCTGAGGCTCCTCCTCCTTGCGCTGATCGTCACTTTCCTCGCCGCCTGCGGCGGGGGATCCGCCACCACCGCGGTGAAGACAAGCCCGTGGATCGGGGTGCAGGGCAATCGGCTGGTCGCCCAGGCGGGCAAACCGGTGCGGCTGCTGGGCGTGAACCGGTCGGGGACCGAGTACGCCTGCCGGCAGGGGACCGGGATCTTCCAGGGGCC
>MKSH01000042.1:23206-34917 GCA_001898095.1 Solirubrobacterales bacterium 70-9
AGTCGGCTTCGTCGGCCGGCTGACCGAAGCCGGCCTTTACTCGATCTTGGACCTCCAGTTCGCCGCGCCGGGCGCCGAAGGGGCCGAAAGCATCATCCCGATGCCCGACGCCGACCACGCGCCGGCCTTCTGGAAGAGCGTCGCGACCACCTTCGGCGACGACCGCGCCATCGTCTTCGACCTCTACAACGAGCCGCACGACGTCGACTGGGACTGCTGGCAACACGGCTGCCAGACCGAAACCGAAGGCGGTGTCGGCTACGAGGCGGTCGGCATGGAACGGCTGGTGCAGGTGGTGCGCGACACCGGCGCCCGCCAACCCCTGCTGCTCAGCGGGATCAACTACGCCCACGACCTGCGCGGGTGGGAAGCGCACCTGCCGCCCGACCCGCTCGACGGCGAGGTCGCCTCGATCCACACCTACGACTTCGCCCCCTGCCTGGCGGCCTGCCGAGCCGGGCTGGCGAAAATCGCCCTCCGCCACCCGCTGGTCGCCGCCGAGATCGGCGAGACCGACTGCGGCCACACCTACATCGACGGCTTCATGTCATGGGCCGACGAACACGACGTCTCCTACCTCGGCTGGGCCTGGGACGCCCACCACGGCTGGACCTGCACCGGGGGACCGTCCCTGATCACCGACTACGACGGCACCCCCACCGAATACGGGGTCGGCCTCCGCGATCACCTGCGCGGGCTGGGCGGCTGATCCGGAGCGGCGTGGGGCGTGAGGGAGGGACGCGGAGGGACGGCGAGGGACGGGGAAAGGGACCCGGCCCTCTCGTAGGCGGTCCGGGCAGGCTGTGACCGCCTACGAGAGGGCCGGGTCACGGGGAGAGGGGCGAGGGCGCGGGTCCTGTGCGGGTCACGGCGGAGATCCGTGACGGAGTGCGCGGGTCCGGCGCGGAACTCCGCGTTCCTTAAGGAGGTTCCGGAGCCCTGAGTGAGTTGAACACACCCTGGTGTGTTCAACTCACTCAGAGTCCGATCTTCCGACGCGCCGAGCGGGTCGACCGCGCCCTGGCGCGGTCGACCCGTGCGACCGGCTCTTTCCGCCCCCCGGCCCGGAAAAGGCCGACCGCGTCCCCGCACATGCGCCCGATCCCGCGCGCTTCTCCCCGAAAGCCTCCCGTCCTGGGCGTCTCGTGGCGGCCACAGCCTGCCCGGGCCGCCGCGAGACGCCCAGGACGCCCAGTCCCCCGCCGCGAGCGCACCGAAGCGCGCCGTCCCCGGTCGCAGGCGCCCCGAACCCCGCCGTCCCCTCGGGTGCGTTCGCAGTTACCCGTACGGGCTACGGGAAAGTGCGAACGCCAAGCGCCGGCGTCCCGAAGCGCGCCGTCTCCCGCCGCGAGCGCCCCGAACCCCGCCGTCCCGGCCGGACGGCCCGAACCTTCCTACGCCGCCAGCACCCGCTCGTTGGCGCCGACCATCTTGTCGATGACTTCGGCACCGGACTCGACGGCCGCTCCGGGAGCCAAAATCGAGCCGCGGACGCGGGCTCCCGCGCCGATCTCGCAGCCGTCGAGGAGGACCGATCCGGTCACTTCGGCGGCGGCGCCGATCGTGCAGCCGGGGGCGACCACGGTGTGTTCGTCGATCCGCGCCGAGGCGGCGACGTTGCAGCTGTCGCCGACGAAGACGCCGGGCGCGGTCGGCCGCACCGCGGTCTCGACGGCCCCCTCGAGGATGTCCCAGGTCGCCTGCAGGTAGCGGTCGGGCGTGCCGATGTCCATCCAGTAGCCGGCCAGGAGCTCGGCGTAGAGGCCCGCGCCGATCAGCTGCGGGAAGACCTCCCGCTCGATCGAGCACTCGACGCCCGCGGGGATCAGGTCGAGGACCTCGCGCTCGAGGACGTAGGCGCCGGCGCTGATCCGGCCGGGAACGGGCTCGCCGGTCTTCTCGGTGAAGTCGAGGACTTCGCCGGAGGGCGCGCACTCGACCAGCCCGTAGGCGGAGGAGTCCTCGACCTCGTAGAGGCCGAGCGTCGCGCGGGCGCCGCTGCGGGCGTGCGCCTGTTGCACCCGGGTCAGGTCAAGATCGGTGAGGACATCGCCGTTCAGAGCCAAGAAGCGGTCCTCGAGGCGGTCGCCGAGGGCCTCGGCGGCGAAGCGGATCGCCCCCGCGGTGCCACGCCGATCGGGCTCGGTCACGTAGGTCAGCTTGACCCCCTTGTGCCGGCCTTCGCCCAGCGCCTCGCGCAGCTGGTCGGGGAGGAAGCCGCAGGCCAGCACCGCCTCGGTCACCCCGTGGGTGCCGAGCCACTCGACCATGTAGGCCAGGAACGGCCGGTCGACCAGGGTCAACGCGGGCTTCGGGACCGACTCGGTCAAGGGCCGCAGGCGGGTCCCCTCACCGCCGACCAGGACTATCGCTTGCATGCCGCTCCTCCGTTTCCGAATTCGTCGCAGTTCATGCCGGCGCTATCGACTGGCGGTGGGAGATCCTTGAGGGGATTGCTGCCGACTATCAAGTTCGACGGCCGAAGATTCGATGTAGGGCGCAGCGATGTTCGACTCCTGGCCCCTCGCGCTCACCGTCACCGTCAAAGCCTTGGCGTTGGCGGCGCTGCTCCTGGCCGGCGTCGGCCTCGGCTACACGCTGCGGGCGAAGGGCGATGACCGCCGCCACCCGGAACGCGAGGACGACACCGACAAGCTGACCGGGCTGAGCAACCGCAACCGGCTGATGGCGGACCTGGCCGAGGCCGTGAACCGGCCGCTGGGGCGGGGCGAGGCGTTGCTTCTGGTGCTCTTCGATCTCGACGGCTTCAAGCCCTACAACGAGGCCTTCGGCCACCGGACCGGCGACGCCCTGCTGACGCGGCTGGGCGCACAGCTCGAGCGGTCTCTACCGCCGCGTGGCCACGCCTACCGGCTGGGCGGCGACGAGTTCGGCGTCCTGGTCGAGTGCTCGGTGGCCGAGGTCGACGCGGTGATCGGCCAGGCCCTGGCGGCGCTCTCGGAATCCGGCGACGGCTTCAAGGTCTTCGCCTCCCACGGCAGCGTCCTCCTGCCGAAGGAGGCCTCGACGGTGAAGGGCGCCCTGCGCCTCGCCGACCGCCGCATGTACACGGAAAAGTTCAACGAGCCGGGCGCCGCCGGATCGGAGTCCCGCGACGTCCTCCTCACCGCCCTGCGCGAAAAGCAGCCGCTGATGGTGGAGCGCGCGGTAGCCGTCGACGACCTCGCCCTGGCGGTCGCCGAACAGCTCGGCATGACGGCCGAGGAGCGCGACGAGATCTGCCGCGCCGCCCAACTCCACGAGGTCGGCAAGATGGCCGTCCCCGACGCGATCCTGATGAAGCCCGCGCCGCTCGAGGAGTCGGAGTGGGAATTCATCCGCCGCTCCCCTCTCGTCGCCGAGCGCATCATCGCCTCCGCCGCCGCCCTCGTCCCGGTCGCCCGCCTGGTCCGCTCGCTCGGCGAGCGCTGGGACGGCGCCGGCTACCCCGACGGCCTCGCCGCCGAGCAGATCCCACCCGGCTCCCGCATCGTCGCCGTCTGCGTCGCCTACGTGGCGATGGTCTCCGAGCGCCCCCACAGCGTCGCGATGCGCCCCGCCCGGGCGATCGAAGAGCTCCAACGCGGCGCCGGCAGCCAGTTCGACCCGGCCACGGTCGAGGCCTTCGAGCGAGTGGCGATCGCCCGCGGGATGGACGCAGCAGTCTGACCCCGCCTGGACACCCGTAACCTTGCAAATCGCAATCTGTACTTTAAGATTGCAAGGATGATTCAGAGACGAATCCAGGGTTCCCTCACCGCCCGACTGGCCGAGAGCCCCGCCGTGGTCCTGCTCGGGCCGCGCCAGGTCGGCAAGACGACGCTGGCGCTGGAGGTCGCCGAGGGAGTGCCGTCGGTCTACCTCGACCTGGAGTCACCCGCCGACCGCGGCCGGATCTCCGAGCCGGAGCTCTACTTCGCCGACCACGCCGACGAGCTTGTGATCCTCGACGAGATCCACCGCGCGCCGGGGCTCTTCGAAGCCCTGCGCGGGGCGATCGATCGCGGTCGCCGCGAGGGTCGCGGCACCGGCCGCTTCCTGCTGCTCGGCTCGGCGGCGATCGACCTGCTCGCCCAGACGGGAGAGACCCTGGCGGGCCGGATCGCCTACGCCGAACTCGATCCCTTCGACATCTCCGAGGTCGGCGGCGACGCGCTCGACCCGCTCTGGCTGCGCGGCGGCTTCCCCGACAGCTACCTCGCCCGCTCGGACGCGGCGAGCCTGCGCTGGCGCGAGGACTTCATCCGCACCTACCTCGAGCGCGAGATCCCCGCGCTCGGGCCGCGCATCCCGGCCGAGACCCTGCGGCGCCTCTGGACGATGCTGGCCCACAACCAGGGCCAGCTCCTGAACGCGGCGGCGATCGCCCGCGGGCTCGGCGTCAGCTCGCCGACCGTCAACAGCTACCTCGACCTGCTCGTCGACCTGCTCCTGGTGCGTCGACTCCAACCGCGGCTCGCCAACGTCGGCAAGCGACAGGTGCGCTCGCCGAAGACCTACGTCCGCGACTCCGGACTCCTCCACGCCCTGCTCGGTCTCGGCGACAAGGAGGCCCTGCTCGGGCATCCCGTCCTCGGAGCAAGTTGGGAGGGCTACGTGGCCGAGAACCTGATCGCCCTGGCGCCCGAGCGGGTCGAGCCGAGCTTCTACCGCACCTCGGGCGGCGCCGAGATCGACCTCATCCTGAGCTGGCCCGACGGGCGGGAGTGGGCGATCGAGATCAAGCGCACCCTCTCCCCGCAGCCCACCCGCGGCATGCGCTCGGCGATCGAGGACCTCGGGCCGGAGCGGAGCTTCATCGTCTACCCCGGCGAGGAGCGCTACCGGGTCGCCGCTGGGATCGAGGTCATCGGCCTCCCCGCGCTTGCCGCCGAGCTGCTCCCCGCCTGACGACGGCGAGCGCCCGAGACCGCTCGGGCAGCGCGGTGCCCATTGCCGTCGATCGCCAGCTCGGACAAGACCCGCGGACGTGCCCGACCTGCGGCGAAGGTCAGCGGGAAGTGTGCTGCCGGTCCAGTTCCAGGGCGTTGGCCCAGATCTGGTTCAGCGTCGTGACCAGGCGCTCGAAGGGGATGCGCTCGTTCAGGACGAAGACCGAGTAGGCCATGCGGCCGACCATCCCCGAGAGGGCGTGGGCGGCGATCAAGGGGTCGAGCTCCGGATCGGCGCGGCCGGCGTCCTGCAGCCGCCGGATCATCTTCGCGTTGCGCCGGACGAACGCCGCGCCGCGCTTGCGCCGCACCTCGCGGAACTCGTCGTCGATCTGGGCGACCTGCTCGAAGAGCGCCATCAGCCGCGCGTTCCGCTTGTAGGAGAGCAGGTACTCGCGGTTGGCCGCGTCGATCAACACCAGCGGGTCGTCCTCGCCGAGCCGCTCGCGCAGCCGCGGGTGCAACATGTCCTCCTGCACCGCCGCGGCGACGGCCTCGAAGATCTCCTCCTTGGAGTCGAAGTAGGTGTAGAAGGAGCCCGCCGCGACCCCGGCCTCCTTGGTGATGTCGGTGATCCGCGCCTCGAGGTAGCCGTCGCGCTCGAACACCGTGCGCGCCGCCTCGACCAGCGCGGTCCGCGTGCGCAGCCCCCGCGGGCTCCGCGGCGCCGGTCGCGCCGCCTCCACCGCCGCCCTTGAGCCCGCCTTCTTCGCCATCTCCAGTCGGCGCGAACGCTACTCGATCCACCTCCGTCGGCCGGCCTACGGCTCGGTCGCGGCAGCCTCGCGATGGCGGCTCAGCTCGTGCCGCGCGATCGTCCGCTTGTGGACCTCGTCCGGCCCGTCGGCGAGCCGCAGGGTGCGCTGGTGCGCCCACATCTCCGCCAGCGGGAAGTCTCCGGACACACCGCCGCCGCCGTGTACCTGGATCGCCCGGTCGATCACCTTCAGCGCCACCTGCGGTGCCGCCACCTTGATCGCGGCGATCTCGGTGCGGGCGACCCGGTTGCCGACCGTGTCCATCATCCAGGCGGTCTTCAGGGTCAGCAGCCGGACCATCTCCAGTTCGATCCGCGACTCCGCGATCCAGTCCTGGACGTTGGCGTTGTCGGCGATCGGCTTGCCGAAGGTGACCCGCGAGAGGGCCCGCTCACAGAGCATGTCGAGCGCCCTCTCGGCGGCGCCGATCGAGCGCATGCAGTGGTGGATGCGGCCGGGACCGAGACGGGCCTGGCTGATCATGAAGCCGTCGCCCTCGCCCGCGAGGAGCGCCGAGGCGGGCACGCGGACGTCGTCGAAGCGGACTTCGGGATGGCCCTCGCGATCGAGGTAGCCGAAGACCGAAACCGGTCGCACGATCTCCACCCCGGGGGTGTCGAGCGGCACCACCATCATGCTCTGCTGACGGTGCGCCGGGCCTTCGGGGTCGGTCTTGCCCATCACGATCAGCACCTTGCAGTTCTGGTGCAGGGCGTTCGACGACCACCACTTGCGGCCGTTGAGCACGTACTCGTCGCCCTCGCGGACCATGCTCAGCTGGATGTTGGTCGCGTCGGAGCTGGCGACGTCGGGCTCGGTCATGCCGAAGGCGGAGCGCACCTCACCGTCGAGCAACGGGCGCAGCCACTTCTCTTTGTGCTCATCGGTACCGAACAGCGTGAGCACCTCCATGTTGCCGGTGTCGGGGGCGGAGCAGTTGCAGGCCTCGGGCGCGAGGACCGCGCTCCGTCCCATGATCTCGGCGAGCGGTGCGTACTCGGCGTTGGCCAGGCCGGGACCCCAGGCCGGGTCGGGATGAAAGAGGTTCCAGAGGCCGCGTTCGCGCGCCTCGGCCTTCAGCTCCTCGAGGATCGGCGGGTGGAAGTTCGGGTTGCCCGAGTCACGCATCTGCTGCGCGTAGACGGGCTCGGCGGGATAGATGCGCTCGTCCATGAAACCTTCGAGACGCTCTTGGTACTCCCGGCAGCGGTCGGTCAAGGCAAAGTCCATCTCGGCTCCTTCAACCACGTTGCGAACTTGAATTCAGTTTCAAGTCAGTGTAGACGAGAAGCGCCCCGACCGGGGCGCGGGTCGCGAACACTTGCCCGGGCGCCCTACGCGGCGACGGCTCAGCGACCGCCGAGGAGCGAGCCGACCTCGCGCGTCGCGCGGCCGATGATCTCGTAGTAGCCGGCGAGGAGGTTGCGGAGGAGGGCGGCCTGCAGCGCGGGGTTGCGCTCGCCGATCTCCTCGAAGGCGGCGAGGGTGAGGACCAGGCATTCACCGGCCGTCTCGGCGCGGACGCTGACCGGACGGGCGGAGGCGTCGGCGAAGGCGAACTCGCCGAAGGAGAAGCCGGGGGTCATGGTGGCGAGGCGGCGACGGGTGCCGTCGATCTCCAGCTCCAGGGTGACCTCGCCCTCGAGCAGCAGGTAGGCCGCGTCGGCCGGATCGCCGGCGGCGAAGATCGGCTCGCCCGCCTCGAAGGGGAGCGGGGCCATCGCCGCCGCGAGCGCCGCGAGCTGGGCGGGGTCGAACCCGCGCGCCAGCCGGTGCTCGGCGAGGGTGATGCGCGGTGCCGAGGCGGGTGGCGGACCGTGGGCGGCAAGCAGGCGGTCCTCGCACCACTCGGTGGCCCGGTCGAGGTCCGGGAAGACCTCGAGGCGCTCGGCATCCAGCCCCTCGAGGAGGTCGCCCTGGGAGGAGGCGACGATCGCCAGCGCCTTCCCCTCCGCCGCCATCGACTCGGCGAGCCCGACCAGGAGGCGGCCGGCGCCGAGGTCGATCTCGGTCACCTCGGTCAGGTCGAGGACCTCGACGTCGATCCCGGCGGAGCGTTCGACGATCCCGCGGACGACGCTCTCCATCGCCGCGAAGACGAGGTCGCCGTGGAGGATCTGGACCATGCAGCGGGAGCCCGCCGCGGCCAGCACCGCCGACTCGGCCTCGGGGCGGCGGCGGCGCGAGGGGACCTCGGCGACGGTGTAGGTGCGGCGCACCGCCGAGCGCGAGGAGCGGGCGACGTGGAGGAGGTTCAGGTTCAGGTCGGTGGAGATCTGGCGGCAGACCTCGACCCCGCGGACGCTGTTGCCGTGCGGGTCGAGCGGCGGCGAGAAGACGGCGATCCCGAGCTGGCCGGGGAGGACCGCGAGGACGCCGCCGCCGACGCCGCTCTTCGCCGGCATGCCGACGTCGACCACCCACTCCCCCGCCGAGTCGTACATGCCGCAGGTCGTCATCACGCTCAGCACCCGGTCGACGAGGGCGCGCGCCAACACCCGGTCGCCGGTCAGCGGGTTGACCCCGCCGTTCGCCAGCGTCGCCGCCATCAGGCTCAGGTCGCGACAGTCGACGTTCACCGAGCACTGCCGGAAGTAGAGGTCGAGCGCCTCCTCCGGGTCCGCCTCCAGCACACCGAACGCGCGCAGCATGTGCCCGATCGCGCGATTCCGGTGACCGGTATCCCGCTCGGACTCGTACACCTCGGTGTCGACCTCGAGCGCGCGCCCGGCGAACCGCCCGTAGAAGTCGACGACCCGCCCCTCCCGCGCCGCCGCCGAACCCCCGGCGACCAGCGAGGTCGAGGTGATCGCCCCGGCGTTGATCATCGGGTTCAGCGGCCGTCCGCTCCCGGGCGCGAGGCTGATCGAGTTGAACGCCTCCCCGCTCGGCTCCCCCCCCACCTTCGCGTCGACCGCCTCGAATCCCCGATCCGCCAACGCCAACCCGTAGGTGAACGGCTTCGACATCGACTGGATCGTGAACCCGACCCGCGAGTCCCCGACCTCGTAACAGTGCCCCTCGGTGGTGGCCACCGCGATCCCGAACGAATCCGGGTCGGCGAGCGCCAGCGGCGGGATGTAGTCGGCGACCGCCCCCGAGCTCTCCGGCAGCCACTCCTGGTGCAGGCGGGCGAGGTAGGCGTCGATCGGCGAGGTGGTCATCGCCGCGAAGCCTCGCAGGCCGCGAGCCTCGGGCATCGGGACCCAGCCGTGGGTCCGGACCTTGGACAAACGTTCCTTGCCCGGCCGGCCCGGCAATGCGAGAGTTGCGCCACCGACCCGACCCCCTCGCATCCGGAAGATCTCCTTGAACCGAAAGTCCGCGGCGTCGTCCCTCGTCCTGGCCCTCGTCCTCGCCGTCGTGATCGCCGCCGCGGCCCAGGCGTTCCCCGATGCCCAGAAAGTCCCGGGACCACTCCCGACCTCCCAGGGAAAGGGCGGGTCACGCAGGCAGACATCGACTTCTTCAAGCACTGGGAGGGAGAAGTCGACACGGCCGACGAGAAACTCCGCCAGGGGGTCGAAGCGCTCTCCAAAGCCTGCGCCGTGGTGGTGAGAGGCCCGGCGGTGGCCAGGCCGCCGTTCAAGCGGGCGGCAGGCGCACAGGTTCCCGTCGCCGAAAGGATCGAAGCGCTCTGGAAGGGCCTCGACAAAGCGGCCAATGCGCTCGATCCGCGCAGTCACGCCTACTCGAACGGGAGGGTCGCGAACCTCGTCGCCAGCACCTCCGACCTCCTCTCCCACGACTTCTTCGAGCGCCGGTCGGGCATCGACGGGGGACTGAAGATGGCCGCCGAACGGATCGCCCACCTGGAGTGCCAGGTCGGCGAGCAACTCGCCACCTACAAGCGCGAACGGGCAAACGAGCAGGAGGACTTCCCCGACTCGATCAAGCACCTCGAAGTCGCCCTGAAGACGGAACCATGAGAAGAGCCACCGTCGTCGGCCTGCTCTGCGCGGCCCTGGCGCTGACCCCGGCGACCGGTGCCTCGGCCGCCGGATCGATTACCGCCACCGCGCTGAAGCAGGCTTTCCGCTCCGCCCACCCCGGCGCGAAGATCCTCTCGCTGCGCACGTCTGGTCTTCTGGCCGGGCCTTACGAGGGTGTCCTCTACCGCCCCGCCGGCACCAAGGGCCTCACCCGAGTCGACCTCGCCGTCTACCGCGGGCGAAGGCCGGTGACGCGGCCGGGGGCCGAGGTCGTCTACGACCTCTCGCCGCGGCCCATCTGGCAGATCGCGATCGACGCCAAGATCGCCTGGACCACCAGCCTGGTCGAACTCCATCCGGCGGCGACCGCGCTCGGCTTCGAATCGGTCGAGGAAGCGATCCCCGCCTGGAGCCGCACCGAATCGACCTCGGGCAGCTTCGGCTTCTCCTGGACGAGCGCGCCGGAACCCTGGCTGCTCGGCTCGGGCGACGGGCTCGGGCTCCGGGGCAGGCTCGTGGCGGAAGGCTCGGCGACCACGCAGGTGAGCCAGACCGACGACCCGACCAAGGCGGTGACCTGCTCCAACCCGATCACAGAGCGCGACGGCGATGCCGGCGGCGGGTACCGACCGGTCGGGAAGCTGACCGCGGGAGGTCGGCGCGAGCGATTCGTGGTCGAAGGTTTCGACATTCTCGAAGCGATCCGCGGGGAAGAACGGGACGACTGCGTGACGCGTGGCGCCGCCGGGCCGGGCGTGCCGGGAGAGCGCGGCACCTTCATGTACGTCGACGTGGACGTGCCGCAGGCGCCGTGGGTCTCCCCCACCACCGTCCCCGTGGAGCTCTCCTATGACCACCCGCAGAACTCGGCCGAACGCCGATTCGACGAAGCGCTGCGGATCGAAGGGCACGCGACCTTGCATCTGATCGGGTTCCGCTGAAGCCGGGACGGGCTTCGCCGTACCTGCGCCCCTTCCGGGTCGGCCATCGCCAGCGATTCGCCGTCCGGCGACCAGGTCGGACCGTTGATGCCTCGTCGGCGGTTTCTCAGCAGGCCCTGAGGGCGTCGGCGTAGAAGCGCAGGTAGGTCGGCCAGTGGGCGTCCCAGTAGGCGGCGTCGTGTCCTCCGGGCCAGACGTGGGCGGTGAGGTCGGCATCCCCCCTGCGCAAGGCGGCGACGAAGGCCGCGTTGCCGACCACGAACCAGTCTTCGTCGCCGTAGTCGTTCCAGACGCGCGTGTCGCCGAAGGCGTCCGGGTCGGCGCGCACCGCCGCGAGCACGTCGTTTCGTTCGTAGTCGGCGCGGTCGTCGAAGGCCCCTTCGAATTCTTCGGCTTCCTCGAGCCAGAGGCCGGCCGAGTGACCTCCGACCGCGCAGAACCGACCCGGGTGCCGCAGGCCGAGGTGATACGCCCCGAATCCTCCCATCGAGATGCCCCCGATCGCGACCCGGCGTGGGTCGGTGTGGAAGCGACGCCGGACGGTCGGGATGACTTCGGCCATCACGTAGCGTTCCCAGTCGCCACTCGCGCGGTCGTGCCACCAGCTCCTCTCCCCGTCCGGGAAGGCGACCACGGGCGCCGCAGCGCCGAGTCGGGTCAGCTCGGAGAGGACGGCGCGGTTGCCGAGGAAGCTCTCGTTGGAGCCGCCGGCGCCGTGGAGGAAGACCAGCAGGGGCCGATCGCCGACCGGAGCTCCGGTCGGCACGACGACGCTGACGGGAAGCTCCCGCCCGACCGCCCTGCTGTCGATCTCGACCTCGGCGATCCGCAGCTTCCCGCCGCGGACGAGCCCCTCGCGGGAGGGCGGCGCGACGGTCGTCGACCCGCCGGAGCCACAGCCGACGAGGAAGAGCACGAGGGCGAAGGCGAGAAAAGTCGCGCCGAGCCGACGAGACAGCATCTGTCAAGCCTAGATGAGCGAGCCGCGGCGCCCCCGGGGGACCATACTGCCACCGACGAGTCGCGTCGCAGCCCTGCTACCTGCCCCCCTTCTTCGCGGCGCGGATGCAGCAGGCGCGTGCCTTGCCGTGCTTGCGCTTGCACTTGCGGAGAGCCCCGGCCCGTCGGGCCGCGGCCAGACACCTGACG
>MKSH01000042.1:34925-35551 GCA_001898095.1 Solirubrobacterales bacterium 70-9
CTTCGAGCCGGTGGCACACTTGCCGCTCGGCACCGAAGCGGGCGCCGATGCCGGTACCGCCACGGGGCCGGGGACCGGCGCACCCGTCAGCGGTTCGCGCGGGCCCGGGTCCACCGGCGCCGGGCCCCAGTCGGGGTAGGAGCCGCCGGGGACGATCAGCTGCGGCGGGGAAGAGAGGCAGTTTCCGGCGTCGCGCTTGACCCAGATGCCTTCCGGGTCGGCCATCGCCAGCGATTCGCCGTCCGGCGACCAGGTCGGACCGTTGATGCCCTCGTCGGCGCTGGTCATGCAACGCATCGCGGGCGCGGGGGGCAGACCGCTGAGGGCGTTGCCGCCGACGTCGTACCAGACGACGGTGGCAGCCGACCCATAGTTGCGGACCAGTGCCAGGCGCGTGCCCTGGCGGTTGAGCTCGCCGTCGCCGAGGTCGGTTGCGTCCGCCTGGCCGACGACGTCGTAGTCGTCGAACCAATGGACATCGCTCGCCGCCCCGACGTCATGGACGTTCACCTGGTGGGTATAGCCGCCGAACTGCAGCGTCCGCGAGTTGGTCGCCCAGGAGGGATCGCGGAGGTAGGTGGTGCCGCTCTGTTGCGGGACCGTGAGGCGATCGGCGGCGGTGTAGG
>MKSH01000042.1:35708-40455 GCA_001898095.1 Solirubrobacterales bacterium 70-9
TAGGGGTGCTCGGCGGTTCCGTCGGCGGTCACCTGGTACTGCCCCGAGCCATCGGGGTTGGCGAGCCAGACGTTGCCTTCCCTGACGTAGACGATCGAGTCGGCGGCCGCCGGTGCCGCCACGACGAGCAGGCAGGCGATGCAGCCGAGGGCGAGAAGCACCGCCTTGCGTCCGCCGGCCAACCTGGTGCGCGTCCTTCCTCGTTGTTTCATCTTGGGCTCCTTTCGCGACGTGAGGAGCCGCTCGGGGCCCACCACGGATCGTTGTGTCGGATCGCCAGGATCTGCGCCGCGGAGCCGTTTGTCATCGGGGCGCCCCCTATTCCCCGCCCCCAAACTTTCGGGCGGTTTTTCTTTCGGGTGCGGGATTAGGGGTTCCCTCGATGTGCCGGGGGCGTGCCCGAGGACCTCCTCGGCACGAGCTCGAGCGAGGATCACCTGCCGGCGGAGCACGAACCGGGGCCCCTCGATCGGCGCCCCGGCCCCGAGGGAAGGAGGCCGTAGCCCTACTCAGAGCGAGGAGGCCGGCTCGCCGAGGGCGTGGGGAAGCTCGCGGCGGGAGGTGATGTCGAGCTTGCGGTAGGTGTTCGAGAGGTGGACCTCGACGGTCTTGAGGGTGACGTAGAGCTCCTGGGCGATCTCCCGGTTGGTGCGACCGCGCGCGGCGAGATCGGCGACCCGGCGCTCGCTGGCGGTCAATGAATCGACCCCGCCCAGCGCCTCCCGGCGCGGACGGGCGCCGCTGGCCCGCAGCTCCGAGCGCACCTGCTCGGCGAGCGGGTCGGCACCGCAGGCGGCGGCCAGCTCCAGCGCCCGTCTCAGCGGATCGCGCGCGGCCTTCGGCTTCCTCGCTCGCCGCAGCCCGAAGCCGAGCGCCGCCAGCGCCTTCGCGTGCTCCAGGCGCGCAGTCGAGCCCCCGAGCACCGTCACGGCTTCCTGCAGATTGGCCAGGCCATCGTCGCCTTCCAGGGTCCCGAGCACCCGCAGGGTGCGCCCGAGCCGGCTCGGGGCACCGAAGGCGCTGGTGACCGCAAGCTCTTCCTGGACCAGTTCGAGCGCCTCCTCGCGGCGGTCGATGCGGTCGAGCGCCTCCGCTTTCAGCGAGCGCCACCAGAGCCTCGAGGCGTCGGGGACCGCCTCCCCGAGCGCCGCCAGCTCGTCGGCGACGGCAACGGCCTCCGCGGCTCGGTTGGTCGCCATCAGCAGGCCGGCGCGGGCGGTCAACGACAAGCCGGCGTTCTGGGTGTTCGGGGGCACCTCGCCGATCTGGTCCAGCAGGCGCTCCGCCTCGATGAGGCGACCGCTCTCGCGCATCACCTCGACCATGATGGAACGGCTGGTGGCGTTCGCGTAGGCGTCGTGCCCCCAAAGGGTGAAGGCTTCGTCGGCTTCGCGCAGCGACTCCGCGGCCGCCGCCAGATCACCCCGGCAGAGATGGCTGTAGCCGAGCCAGAGATGCGTGGAGGAAGCCGAGACGAGCGAGCCGCGTCGATGCGCCGCCTCGAGTACGCCTTTCCAGATCCCAGGCACCTCGGGTCGGTCGGCCACGACCAGGGAGACGATTGCCGCAAAGGGGATCAGGGACGGGTCGGCGGCCCAGAGCCGGCCGCCCTCCAGCGCGGCGAGAGCCAGCTCGGCGGATTCCGCGGCGGTTCCGTCCGTGCAGAGAGTCTCCCAGGCGGCCACCGAGGCGAGCATGCGGGAGCCCAGGTTCTGCCCGATGTGTCCGCGCAGCCCCCGCAGGCGCTCGAGGCGGCCACGGTGCTCGCGGTGGTCGGCGCCGAAGAACACTGCCATCGACTCCACGGCTTCCAGCTCCATGCGCAGGTCTTCCAGCTCAGGGGGCAGCTCGGCTGCGGCGCCGGCGGCGATCGAGGCGGCTTCCTCCGGGGCGCCCCGGAAGAGGACGGTGCGGGCGAGCAGGCCGGCGGCGGCGCCTCGGTCGAGCGGGTCCTGGAGTCCCTCTCGGGCGAGGGCCAGATGCTCCTGGGCGGCGGCGCCGTTGGTCAACGCCTCGGCGACCCCGAGCTCGAACGACAATCGGGCGCGCTCGGAGTCGACGGGGGCCGCGGCTGCGGCCGCAAGCTGATCGAGTGCCCGCCGCAGGTAGGCGACGGCGCTGTCGGCGGCGCCTGCGTGCATGGCGCCGCGCCCCGCTTCCCAGAGCAGCTCGGCCGCCCACGGCTCGCCCCGCGGCGTCGTCTGGAGGAGTTGGGCCGCGATCCGGTCGACCGGGGCGCCCACCTCGCGCAGCATGGCCGCCGCGCGAGCGTGTTCGAGCTCGCGCTCCCCCGCCGAGAGGTCCTGGTAGACGGCCTCGCGGACCAGCGGGTGGACGAATCCGAGCGGCGGCTGGGGGCGCAGGATCTCGGCCCGGGCCAGCTCGCGCGTCGCCTCCGCCACCTGCCCCTCGTCGATCCGCGCCAGGCCGGCAACCGCGGGGAGACCGGCGCCGTCACCCAGGACCGCGACCGCCCGCGCGACCGACTGCGCCTCGCCTGGCAGCCGCGCCAGGCGCACGAGGACCGTGCGCGATATGGCGCGCGGGCCGATCTGGTCGACGTGGTCCACGTGCTGGGCATCGGGTAGCACGCCTTCGCCGGCGAGCGCGATCACCAGCTGGGTCAACAGCAGCGGATTGCCGCCGGTCGACTCCAGGCACGCGGCGACGAACTCGCGCTCCGCGGACCTCGCCAGCCGGTCCTCCACCAGCGCCTTCACCGCCGCTTCACCGAGCGGGCCGGGGCGGATCCGGGTCGCCGCCGGGTCTTCGACGAGTTCGCCGAGCAGGCCCGGGTCGTTGCCGGGCTCGGCCTCCCGCAGGCCGGTCAACAGCAGGATCGGCCGGCCCTCGATGCGACGCGCGAGGAAGGTCATGAACATCAGCGAAGGTCGGTCGCACCAATGCATGTCGTCGACCGAGAGGAGCAACGGACTCTCGTCGGCCAAGCCGAGCACGAGCCCCAAGAGTCGATGCAGGGAGGCGAAAGAGGCCCCCGCGGCCTCGTCCGAGCCGGCGTCGAGCTCGCCGAAGATCCCCGCGGTCGCCCCCGCGGCGCCGTCCGTCAGGCCCTCGCGGCGGCCGGCATCGGCGGGCGCGGAGTCGAACAGCTGGCGGACGACCCCGAAGGGGAACTCGCCCTCGAGCTCGCTGCCGCGTGAAGAGAGCACCCGCATCGAACCCTCCGCACGGCGCCGTGCCTCGGCCAGCAGGCGGGTCTTGCCGATCCCGGCGGGCCCTTCGACGACGGCCAGACACCCCTGGCCGGCCGCGGCCCGCTCGATCTGCGCGTCGAGTTCGCCGAGCTCCCCCAGTCGCTCGAAAAGTTCGTCCACGCTCCAATGCTAAGTGGGGAGTGGCGGCGGCGCATCGCGATCATAGGTCACTTGGGATAGTTCGCTATAATGATTGTGGGTTATCTATGGATCTGCGGATAAACCTGCAGAAGCTTCATCTCTTTGCGAGCGTCGTCCGGCTCGGCGGTGTCGGACGGGCGGCGGACGCCAACTTCCTCGCCCAGCCTGCGGTCACGGCCCACATCCGCTCGCTCGAAGAGCGACTGGGGACCGAGCTCTTCTACCGCGACGGACGCGGCCTCAGCCTCACCCCGGCCGGCCGGATCGCCTACGCATGGGCGGAGGACATACTGCGTCGGACCCGCTTCTGCGAGCGCGAGCTCGACGACCTGGCGGCAGGCTTCTCGGGCCGGATCGTCGTCGCCGCCGGGATCTCGCCCGGGTCCTACCTCGTCCCCGCCGTCCTCGCCGGCTTTCGCGAACGTCATCCGACCGCCGACGTGCGGCTCGCCGTGGTCCCCAGTGATCGGGCGATCGAGGACGTGCGGACCGGCAGGGTCGACTTCGCGATCGTCGCCACCGAACCGGGCCTGAAACTGCCGGGGATGGCCGTCCGCGAGATCGGCCGCGATGAGATCGTCCTGGTCGCCGCTCCTGACTCCGCCCCCCACACCGGCACGGTGTCGATCGCGGAACTTGGCCTGTTGCCGTTCATCGACATGCCCGAGGGCTTCCCGGATCGCTGCTTCATCGAGGACCGGCTGCGTGAGGCCGGCGTCTACGAGCGCGATATCGTGCTCGAGCTCGGCCATCCCGAGGCGGCCAAGCGGGCGATGCGCGACGGCCTCGGTTACACCTTGCTCCTGCGGAGCGCGGTCGCCCGGGAGCTGGAGTCGGGCGAGTTGGAGCAGGTAAACGTCGAGCGGCTGCACCTGGAGGTTCCGATCTGCCTCGTGCACTACCAGGAGATCGGCCTCTCCGCGCTGCAGGAACGGCTTGTCGAGCGAATCGCGACGGCGCTGGAAGGATTGCCCGCGGGCGACGGTCCGGTCTCGTTCAAGCCCGCGGTCTGAGCGAGGAATCGTGCTCAGACCGCGGGCTTCAACCCAAGCGGCAGCTCGAGCGGCGCCAGTCGCGGCCACACGCTGCGCTTGACCGGCCCGGCGATCTCGAATGAGCTCGTCCGCGCCAGCAGCTCCCTGGTCACGAGCGCCATCTCCATCCGCGCCAGCGGCGCGCCGATGCACCGGTGGATGCCGCGACCGAAGCCGACGTGACGCTTGTCCTCGCGGTCGACGTCGAAGACCTCCGGGTTCTCCCAATGGGCGGGATCGAGGTTGGCCGAACCGAAGTTGAAGAGGACCGAGTCGCCCGCCTTGATCGTCTGGCCGCCCAATTCGACGTCTTGGACGCAACGTCGGGGCATCGCCTGCTGGGGGGCGTCGATCCGT
>MKSH01000042.1:40473-41860 GCA_001898095.1 Solirubrobacterales bacterium 70-9
GCGCTGGACCAGGTTGCCGAGCCCGGCCGTCGTGGTGAAGTGGCCGGCCATGATGAAGGTCATCATCAGGAAACCCACTTCCATGTCATCGAGCCTCCTGCCCTCGACCTCCATCTCGGTCATGCCGGTGACGATGTCGTCGAGTGGTTCGGCACGGCGCGCAGCCACCACTTTCTGGATGTAGGGCATGATCCGCATCGCCAGCTCCGGCGGGATCGCTTCCTCGTCGTTGGCGACGCCGCCGCCGGTCACCCGCTCCATGTCCATCACCCATTCGTGGTGCATTTCCCAATCCTCGTCGGACACGCCGAGGAACCGGCAAAGCGTCCTGATCGGGAACGGGTAGGCGAACGCGTCCAGGAACTCGGCCTCGCCGGCGTCGACCATCGCCTCGATCATCTCGACCGCGATCGGTTCGACCTCCTTTTCCTTGGCGGACATCGCTTCGGCGTCGAAGTAGCGGTTCAGGGGGCGGCGGTAGAAGGCGTGCTCGGGTGGATCGCTCTGCAGAGGCAGGATCCGCGGGCCGGACTCCTTGTAGATGGAGCTGAAGGTCTTGAAGTCGCGCGCCGACCGCGCAAGCTCGTCGAAGCCGAGCACCGCCCAGTAGTCGACGGTCCCGCCTTCGATGCCGCTGGCGGGGATATGGGCGACCGGACAACGGCTGATCAGCGCGCGGTAACGGCCGCCGAGGCCCTCGGTCGGGCTGGTGGCGACGCCGGCGAAGGAATCATCCGGCTTCCACTCGACATCCGCGGTTGATGGCTCTGCGCTCACGCGATCCTCACTTTTCTCGAAGAGTTCGAGGCCCTCCCTGCAGCCTCCGATCAAAGCTAGATCTGGCGCTTGGCACGGTCCAATACCGATTGACCGGCGGCGATGCGCCGACTCGTTATGGGACGTCAGGGAGCCCGCAGGACAAGCGGCAGCTCGACCACCGCGAGGCGCGGCCAGGCCCGGCGACGCACGTCGCCGGCCAGCTCGAACGAAGAAGTGCCGGCGAGCAGGGTCTCGGCCGCCAGGCGCACCTCCATCCGCGCCATCGCTGCCGCCATGCAGGCATGCGGGCCGCGGCCGAAGGCCAGATGGCGCTTGTCGGGACGGTCGAGGTCGAAGCGCTCAGGCTGCTCCCAGTGGGCCGGATCGACATTGGCGGAGCCGAAGTTGAGCAGCACCCGCTCGCCACCCTCGATCCTCTGGCCGGCGACCTCGGTGTCGTGGAGACAGCGTCGTGGCATCGCCTGGAATGGCGTGTCGATCCGCAGGCTCTCCTCGACCGCGTCGGGGATGCGGCCGGGATTGGCGCGGAGGAAGTCCTGTAGGTCCCGATCGGCTGCGAGGCGCAGGGTGAAGCTGCCGATGGCGCTGCTGGGGAGGATGTGGCCGC
>MKSH01000042.1:41868-42318 GCA_001898095.1 Solirubrobacterales bacterium 70-9
ACTATGTCGTCGCCCGGCGCCCGGCGCCGCGCCTTCACCACGTCGCGCAGGTAGGGCATCATCTCTTCGGCCAACGGCTCCGAGATCACGATCGAGTCGTCGGCAAGGCCGTCCCCGGTCGCCAGGCCGATCGCGGTCACCCAGCGAAGGTGCCGCGGCCAGTCCCCGTCGTCGAGATCGAGGAAGCGACAGAGCGCGCGGGTGGGAAACGGCGCCGCGAACTCGGGGATGTAGTCGGCGCGCCGGCCGGCCACCATCGCTTCGACCATCTCTTCGCAGAACGGCAGCAGTTCGGCTTCCAGTTGCGCCACCGCTCGCGGCTGGAAGTAGCGATCCAGTATGCGCCTGAATCTGCCGTGCTCGGGTGGATCGCTCTGCAACGGCACGATCCGCGGCCCTTCGTCGGTAGTCACGCTGCTGAAGGTGCCGAAGTCGGCGGCGACCTTGGCG
>MKSH01000042.1:42349-42695 GCA_001898095.1 Solirubrobacterales bacterium 70-9
CGTGCCTCGCGGCCGATCTAGTCAGGGGGTTTTCATGAACAATATCATCTATCTTGTCGGCCTCATCGTCGTCGTCCTCGCGATCCTCTCGTTCCTCGGCCTGCGTTGACGGGCATGGAGAGGAGCGGCGGCCTTCGCCGCCGGAGGCCGGGCGCGGGCGATCGGGTTTCGACGATCAGCCGCGGCGCGGAGGTTTGCCCTTGCCGAAAGGCTTTCCGGCCGGGCGGCCGCCGCCAGGACGCTCAGCCTTGCCCGGAAAGCGCTTTTCCTTCGGGTTGAATGTCTTCTTGCCGGCGGGACGGCCTTCTCCGCGATCCTCATACGGCTTCCGTTCGCCGGTTTCGCG
>MKSH01000042.1:42915-43392 GCA_001898095.1 Solirubrobacterales bacterium 70-9
CGACCTTGGTCTCGCGGTCGAAGATGCGGATGGCACCGACCTCGTCGCGGGTGATGCGTCCGCGCCGGCACAGCATCGGCAGGAGTTGGCGCGGGTCGGCGCCCTGCTTGCGGCCGATATCGAGCCTGAACCAGACCGTGTCGCCGCGCGGCCCGGACGCCTTGCGCGGCCGTTCGCCGTCATCCGCCTCGCGGCCTGCACCGAAGGGCCGGCGCTGCGCGGCATAATCCTCATTCGAGCGGGGAGCCCGCCGCTCCTCGCGGCCGAAGCCCGGATCGGCCGCTTCCTCGGCGGCCGGCAGGCGCGAGCGATAGAGCCTGACGAGCGCGGCCGCGATTTCGCGCGCCTCGCGGCCCGCCATCAGCGCCTCGACCATGCCGGCATCGTCCTCGCCTTCCTCGCCTTCGAGCAGCGGGTCCTTCAAAAGCCGTTCCTGATCGAGCGCGCGGATTTCCTCGGCGGTCGGCGGACCGATCC
>MKSH01000043.1:0-303 GCA_001898095.1 Solirubrobacterales bacterium 70-9
CGTCGAAGTGGTCGAGCAGGCGGCGGTCCATCACCCGCCGCCAGATCGGCGGGAACCAGGCGAGGACGATCATCCCCGCGTACCCGGTCGGCAACTGCGGCGCCTCGTCGACGTGGCGCAGCGCCTGGTAGCGACGGGTGGGGTTGGCGTGGTGGTCGGAGTGGCGCTGCAGGTGGTAGAGCAGCACGTTGGAGGCGACGTTGTTGCTGTTCCAGCTGTGCCGCGGCAGGCAGCGTTGGTAGCGGCCATCCTCTTTCTTCTCCCGCAGCAGGCCGTAGTGCTCGAGGTAGTTGACGACCTCCA
>MKSH01000043.1:309-2074 GCA_001898095.1 Solirubrobacterales bacterium 70-9
AGAAGCCGATGATCGCCTGCAGGACCAGGTAGGGCAGGACGATCGGGCCGAAGGCGACGGCCAGCGCGGCGAAGAGGACGACGGTCATCGCCCAGGCGCCGACGATGTCGTTGCGCAGGCTCCAGTGTCGCTTGCCGAGCCGATCGAGCCGCGCCGCCTCGAGGTGCCAGGCGGAGGTGACGCCGCCGGAGACGGTGCGCGGGAGAAATTCCCAGAAACTCTCGCCGAGGCGCGAGCTGGCCGGGTCCTCCGGGGTGGCGACGCGGACGTGGTGACCGCGGTTGTGCTCGATGAAGAAGTGCCCGTAGCCGGTCTGCGCGAGGGCGACGCGGCTGAGCCACTTCTCCGAGCTCTCCCGCTTGTGGCCGAGCTCGTGGGCGGTGTTGATGCCGATCCCGCCGACGACTCCCATCGTCACCGCGAGGCCGATATTTTCGACCACCGTCAGCCCGCCCTCCCCCCACTTCCAGCAGGCGAAGATCAGCCCGGCGTACTGGACCGGGACGAAGAGGTAGGTGCACCAGCGGTAGTAGTGGTCCTGCTCCAGCCACTTGAGGATCGAGTCGGGCGGGTTCGAAGCGTCCAACCCGATCGCCAGGTCGAGCAGCGGGAAGACGCCGAAGACGAGCACCGGGCCGAGGAACCAGAAGCCGCCGAAGCCGGTCGCTTCGACAGCGCCCCAGGCGATAAACGGCGCCATCGGGACGAGGATGCCGAGCAGCCAGGCATAGCGCTTGCCGTCGCTCCAGGCAGCCGGGTTCAGCTCGACGTCGTCGTGGTGGTGCTCGTGGTGATGGTGATGCGCGCCTCCCTCTGCATGCGCCTCCACTTTTGCCTCCTTGTCAAACGCGAGTTCAAAGTCTGCGTGCTTGACAAAGCTACCAGTTTTGTCAACCGACGTTACATCAGCAGCAGGTTTGACTCACGGCGGCCCTGGGCCGCGACCCGGCCAGGCGCGCCCGCGAGCGGCTCACTGACCAAGTGAGGCGACGACGACGCGATTCCCGCGTAGCAGCGCTACGCGGGATGAGCGGAGGTGGCGCGTCACGCAGCGTCAGGGAGTCGCTCGCGCCGCGATGGCCGGGGAGCGACCCTCAGATCTTCAGCAGCACGATCGTGTTGATCGCGAAAAGCAGGGCCACGGCGATCGTGACGCGGTCCAGGTTGCGCTCCACCATCGAGCCGCCGCCGATCCCGCCGCCACCGCCGCCGACGCCGAAGGCACCGGAAAGGCCCGCGTCTTTCCCCGAGTGGAGAAGGATGCAGAAGATCAGGACGACCGCGAAGAGAACCTGGATGACGCTCAGAATGGTGTACACGGGCCTGAGTGTAGAGGGTCCGAGCTTCTAGTCGCGCTCGACCGGCTCGTGGGTGGCGCCGTTGCCGTTCCCATTGCCGATCCCGTTGCCGATCCCGCTCGCGTCGTCGGGGCCGTTCGCGTGGTGGCCGTTGCCGTTGGACGGGGCCTCGACGGTCACCGTGCCGTTCGCGCCGTTGCCGTTCGCGGCCCCGGTCGTCTTCTCGGCGCCTTCCCAGTCGCTCGGCAGGCCCGCGCGGCCCGGGCGCGGGGCGGCGGTGCCGGCCCCCACCCCCACCGCGTCGAGGATCTCGACGGCTTCCTTGCGCAGCTCGGCGTCGAGGATCGCGTAGTCCTCGTCGGAGAGCTTGCCCGAGGCGTGGTCGAGTTCGGCGTCGCGGATTTCGCGGTACTTCGCTTCCTTCAGCTCGTCGGCCTCGGTCCGCACCATCGCGCCCTTGCGCCGGC
>MKSH01000044.1:0-9854 GCA_001898095.1 Solirubrobacterales bacterium 70-9
AGGCTTTGCGGGAGAAGTGCGCAGGCCCCGCGCGCTTCCGGGGAGAGACGCCACGCCTCCACGACGCCCCCAGGTCGATGGGCCGGAAAGCGCTGATATGGAGCGCTTTCCGGCCCATCAACATCTCGGCCCTCACGGAAGGGTCACTTCGTGACGCCTTCCCTCGGGGAACGTGGAGTTCCCGGCGTCTCCCGCACGGCTCTCCGTCGTGACCCGCACGGGACCCGCACCCTCGCCCCTCTCCCCGGGTCCCTCACCCGTCCCTTTGACCCGGGTCGACTACGACGGCACCTACTCGATCTGCGGACCGGGCTCCAACGCTGCCCTACCGGCGAAGGCGAAACGAAGGTGCACACGAGCGAAAGGGCGACGCTGCGTATCGACCGCACCGCGATCGGCCTCCAGGCGACGATCACGAGGCTGGGCAACGCCGCCTACGACTTCGGCGACGTCGTCACCTCCCGGGACATCGACCTGCCGGGGGAGTGAACCGAGCGGCCCTGAATGCGCGATCGGCGAAGGCACCTCGGTCCTCTCCGCGACCCTTGCCAACTCGCGCAAGCTCTACTGCAAGACCAAGCAGGCCTATCCCCGCTGAGCCTTGCCCGCGCGGATCGCCGTCGTGGCGGTCGCCCGCAGGAGATCTGCCGCGACGTAGCCGACGTTGCGGCCGCGGCCACGTTGGACCACCAGGCCGGCGTCGGCGAGACGGCGGAAGTCCGCGCTTGCGGTCGCCGGGGAGACGTCGGCCCCCTCGGCGTAGGTGCTGCGGTCGGTCCGGCCCGCGAGGCTCTGCTCGAGCGCGATCACCAGGCGCTCGGGCCAGCCGCGCTCGGCGACGAGTCCTTCCAGGTGACCCCAGCGCGTCGCGGCCTCCTCGATCTGGGCGAGTCGCGCGCGGGCTTGAGCGATGTGGGCGTCGACGCAGAAGGCGACCCAACCCGAGGCGTTGCGCTCCGGCTGGTAGTTCCCGCCCTGGGTTTCGCGGAGAGCGGCGTAGTACGCCTGGGTGTGGGAGCCGAGGTACTCCTCGATCGAGAAGAACTCCGGCGCGCTCTGACCCTCCCGGGCCAGCACCAGTGACTGGACGATTCGCGACACCCGGCCGTTGCCATCGCGAAAGGGGTGCACGGAGATCACGTTCAGATGGGCCATCGCAGCCTTCACGACGACATCGACGCGGTCGTCGGTCTCGCCGTCGACCAGCGAGGCGACCACCTCGGCCATCAGCCCGACGACGGCGTCGGCATCGGGCCCGACGTACTCCAGGCTGCCGTCGGACCCGGTGACGCCGATCGGGCCGGTCCGCCACAGGCCGGGGTCTTGATCACGTTGAAACGAGCAGGCGTCGAAATGAAGGTCGAGGATCACCCGATCAGACCACTCGAAGATTGGATCGATCGCCATCGTGCCGACGTGGTCCATCGCTCGGGCGTAGCAGCTGACCGCCATCCGGTTCTCGTCGTCGTGATCGGCCGCGCCGTGCTCACCCGTCAACGCCAGCGCCTCCTCGGGCGAGACGCTGAACCCCTCGATCGAGGTCGAGCTGCCGATCGAGGCCGCGCGCACCTCCCGCCGCAGTGAGCCCATCCAACGGGCGGGCGTCCCGACCTGGTTTCCGAGTGCGTCACGCAGCTCGGCGAGCTCACCGAGTTGCGTGCGCAGCGTCTTCGTCATGCGCGGCGTGGAAAAGATCACTCCCGCAATATAGACGATTAAACGCATAATCGTCTATATGCTTATGTGTCTAAATCACGTGCGCGGGGCGGCGCTGCCCCAGACCAGCGGCTTGACGATCGCGGGCATCCCCTTCCAGCTGTCGCGCTCGATCGACTCGATCCGCATCTGCGCCTCGATCGTCGCGACCGTCTCGCGGTCGCACCGGCAGCCGGCGGCGAAGCCGGCCCAGGCGCGGACCGAGCGCCGCTGCATCGCCCGCCGCCAGCCGCCCTCGGCGCGCACGTGCTCGAGGAAGAGCAGCCGCCCGCCCGGCTTCAGGACCCGGGCGACCTCGCTCACCGCCCGCTCCGGGTCGGCGACCGTGCAGAGGACGAGGGTGGAGACGATGGTGTCGAAGCTCGCGTCCCCGAAGGGCAGGTACTCGGCGGGCGCCCGCTCCAGCCGCGCCGGCACCCCGGCGGGCGCCCGGTCGAGGTCGATGTGGCCGCCCATCCGCGACGCCGGCTCGACCAGGACGAGTCGGTCCAGGCCCTCCGGATAGTGGGGGAGGTTGAGGCCGGTCCCGGCCCCGATCTCCAGCACCGCCCCGCGCGCGCCGGCCAGGAGCTCCCGCCGCAGCTCGGCCACGCCGCGCTTCTCACCTGCCCAGAGGAAGGGGTTGTAGAGGGCCGCGCCCAGGCGGCTGTCGACTACTTCGACGTCGGGTCTCGGTGGGTTCTCGGTGATCGGCATGCCGATATTCCAGCGACGAACGCGCCCCGTTTCTTCCCCCATCAGGGCCAACCGGGTGGCCGGTTCAGGCCATTTCCGCTCTACCCTTGGAGCGTGGCAGAGCAGAGGATCCGCTTCACCGCCGAGGGAGGACGGCGGATCGCCTGGGCGAGCAGCGGATCCGGTCCGCCGCTGGTCCTCTCCGGCTTCTGGATGAGCCACCTGGAGCTGAACTGGCGCGATCCCCGCTTCCGCGCCTACGTCGAGACGCTCGGCCGGCACCGCACCGTGATCCGCTACGACCTGCCCGGGACCGGCCTCTCCGCCGACGGCCCGCTGCCGGAGGGCGACCTCGACGAAGAAGTGGCGGCGCTCGCCGCCGTGGTCGACGCCGCGGGCGCCGAGCGGGTGGACCTCTTCGCCGGCTCCTCCGGCGCCCCGATCGGGGTCGCCTTCGCGGCCGCCCACCCCGAGCGCGTGCGGCGGCTCTCCTTCTACGGCGGCTACGTCTCCGGCACGGCGATCGCCGATGAGCGCTCCCGCAAGGCGATCGTCGGCCTCGTCCGCGACCACTGGGGGCTCGGATCGCGCGCCCTCGCCGACGTCTTCATCCCCAGCGCCGGCGCGGCCGAGCGCGAGGCGTTCGTCGAGTTCCAGCGCCGGGCGTCGAGCGCCGACCGCGCCGCCGCCTCGCTGGAGGCGGTCTACCGCTTCGACGTCAGCGACCGCCTCGACCAGGTGCCCCCGGGCGCCGTCGTCCTGCACCGGCGCCACGACCGGGCGATCCCCTTCGAGCGCGGCCGCGAGCTGGCCGCCGGCCTCCCCGACGCGACCTTCGTCGCGCTCGAGGGCGACGATCACTTCCCCTGGTTCGGCGACCCCGAGGCGCTGCTGAGCGCTTCGCTGGAGGTGCTCGGGGTGGAGGACGGCGCCGCACCGCTCCCCGGGCGCGCGCCGGAGGCCGAGCGAGGGACCGCCGCCGACCCGAGATCGGCGCCGTCGGACCCCGGTGACCTGACCAGGCGCGAGACCGAGGTACTGACCCTGATCGCCGCCGGCCTCTCCGACCGCGAGATCGCCGAACGCCTCGTGCTCAGCCCGCACACCGTCCATCGTCACGTCGCCAACGTCCGCACCAAGCTCGGCCTGCCGACCCGCGCTGCCGCCGTCGCCGCGGCAACCAAGCGCGGCCTGCTCTAGAACGGCCGGCGCCTACGGCGTCAGGTCGACGACGACCAGGGTGTCCAGCGGCGGATGGGCGGAGCTGCTGCGGGTGGTCGGGTGCTCACCGAGGTCGAGGCGCTCGCCGGAGAGGACCGAGGGGCAGTTGGAGGCGATCACGCGGCCCTCGGCAGTGGTCAGGGCGGCGGGGGAGTCGAGGCGCAGGAGGGCGGGCATGACCTGGGTCTCGAGGCTGGCGACGAGGACGTCGGTGGCGGCGACGCCGACGAATTCCCCGGCCGCGATGACCGGGACCGAGAGGGTGAACGCGTACTTGTTGGTGCAGGCGTGGTCGACGAAGGGCCCCGACATCGACGGTTCGAGGGTGTCGCGGGGGGCGGCGAACCAGTCGGTGGTGAGGTAGTCGTAGAAGTCCGGCGCGGTCGGGTCGAGGTTCACGCGCAGCGGTTCGGGCTTCGCGTCGGGGGTGGTGGTCGACCACCACTCGAGCCAGCGCTCGGCGTCGGCGAGGAGGCCGGGGGCGACGACGACGCCGGCGCCGCTGACCAGGTCCCCGCGCCGCTCGAGGATCGAGAAGACCGAGGGCCGCAGGGCGGCGAGGTCCTCGACCGCGATCCCCGCCGGCGCGCCCTCGAGGAGGCCGACGAACTCCGCCGCCAGCGCGTGCAGCTCGGTGAAGATCTGGTCCAGGTCCTCGACCACCGCCGCGAGGACGTGCTCGGGATCGGACGCCGCCGCCTCCTCGGCGCCGTCCATCCGCAGCCGCAGCCCGATCAGCCGCTGGGTCTCGGCGAGCACCTGGCGCTCGGCCAGGTCGCGTGCCTTGGCGGGCTTGCGGCCCTTGATCGCGGCGACCAGGGCGCGGCGGTCGCGGACGATCGCGCGGTGCTCGTCGTCCCCCAGCTCGAGCCCCGAGAGGTCGCCGACCTCCGCCCGCAGCCGCGCTTCCTCGCGGGTCAGGCGCGAGGACTGGGCGGCAGCGGCGATCGCGATCGTCAGCAGCGTGTCGGCGCGCCGGCGCTCGCTCGCCCCGGTCGTCTCGGCCAGCCGCTCGACCTGCTCCTCGAGCCGGCGGATCTCCTCGTCGAGCGCCCGCTCGGCTGCCAGCTTCGCCGCCGCGCCGCTGATCGCCGCCCGCTGGTCCCCCAGCTCCTGCAGCTCGTGGACGCCGAAGTGGCGGAGCGGCTCGCTGGCGTCGGCCGGGGCGCGGACGAAGGTGCCGCCGCTGCGACCGCGCCGGGTGACGACCAGCCCGCGCTCGCGCAGCGTGCTCAGCGCTTCCCGCAGGGTGACCGTGGCGACGCCCATCTGCGCCGCCAGCTGCGTCTCGGTCGGCAGCCGCTCGCCGTCGATCAGCAGGCCGAGCCGGATCGCCTGGCCGAGCCGCCGCGCGACCACGTCGGCGCGCGCCCCCGGCTCCTCGTCGGGCGCGAAGAGCAGCCGCGCGTTGGCGGTGGTGAGGCCGACGGCGCGGCTCAGCGAAGTGGGGGGTTCGGTCTTGACTTTCAAAACTATGAATTCATAGGATAATGAATAAGCCCCCGGGAAGGGGCCGGTCCTCGGGAAGGGACCATCGGACAACTATCGGGAGGAACGATGGCATCAGAGGGGTTGCAAGTCTCGCCCAGCGACGACGATTCGCGTCTTGAGAGCCTCGGCTACAAACCGCAGCTGAACCGGGTCCTCGGGCTCTTCGCGAACTTCTCCGTCGCCTTCACCTACCTGTCCCCGATGGTGGGGATCTACTCCCTGTTCCTGCTCGGCGTCGGCACCGGCGGCCCGGCCTACATCTGGCTGCTGGCGATCCCGGTCTTCGGGATGCTGCTGGTGGCGCTCGTCTTCGGTGAGCTCGCCAGCCACTATCCGGTCGCCGGCGCGCTCTACCAGTACTCGAAGTTCTCGGTCGGTCCCAGATACGGGTGGTTCGTCGGCTGGTTCTACGGGATCGCCCTGCTGGTCACCGTGGCGGCAGTCGACACCGGCGTGGTCAGCTACGTCGCCGCGCTCACCCACAACTGGTTCGGCTGGAACCTCGACCCGACCAACCACGGGCAGATCCTGGTCATCACGTTGATCCTGCTGGCGATCCAGACCACCCTCAACATCACCGGCACCAAAGTGATGGCGCGGGTGGCGCAGTTCGGCGTCTACGTCGAGATCCTCGGCACCTTCGGCATCGCGATCATCCTCGCGCTGCACGGCTTCCACCATGACCTCGGGTTCCTCTTCAGCAGCCAGGGCGTGCAGAACGCCGGCTCCAACCCGCTCGAACTCGACTTCGGCGGCAACTGGTGGACCGGCGCCGCGCTGGTCGCCGTGCTCGCGCCCGTCTACATCATCTACGGCTTCGAGTCGGCCGGGGACATCTCCGAGGAGACCAAGGACGCCGGCCGGCAGGTACCGCGGGCGATGCGCCTGGCGGTGATCTGGGGCGGGATCGCCTCGCTGGTCCTAACCGGGGCGCTGCTGCTGGCGATGCCCGCGCACAACGCGGTCAGCGCGACGGTCGAAGGCGGCGGCGTGCCGTTCATCCTCGAACAGCTCTCCACCGGCGTCCAGGACATCCTCCTGCTGCTGATCATCTTCGCCTTCTTCTCCTGCGGGACCTCGGTGCAGGGGGCCGGCAGCCGGCTCGCCTTCTCCTACGCCCGCGACGGTGCCCTGCCCGGCTCGAAGTGGATCTCGAAGGTGAACCAGCGCTTCCTCACCCCGGTCAACGCGCTGATCTCCGGCGCGGTGATCACGGCGCTCTTCGTCCTCCTCGTCTTCCCCTCGCCGAGCCACGACATCCACATCTGGTTCATCACCTATCCGGCCGAAGTGAACGCCCTGGTGGCGCTGGTCTCGTTCGGGGTGAGCGGGATCTACCTCAGCTTCATGCTGACCGTGATCGCGGCGATCGTCGCCCGCACACGCGGCTGGGTCCCGGAGGGCAAGTTCCAGCTCGGCAGATGGGCCTGGCCGGTGACGATCGGCGCCGTCGCCTACCTCGGCCTGATGTTCCTGAACGTCGTCTACCCCTCGGGGATCACCAGCCCGCGGGCCTACTTCAACATCGACTGGATCACCCTCGGCGTGATGTTCGTGATCGCCGCGGTCGGCGCGCTCTACCTGTTCTTCGGCCATCCCGAGCGCGGCGTCGCGCGGCACACGCACGACGAGTTGGAGGCGGCGGGGGCGGAGCGCCATCGCGAAGCGGCCGCCTCCGCCGCGGGAGAGGAGGAGGCATGACCCTCGCCACGGCCGGCGCGGTCGACGCCCTGATCGGCGGCGAGTGGTGCGGCGGCGGCGCCGGGACCTTCGAGGTCCTCTCGCCGCACTCCCGCGAGGTGGTCGGGACGGTGGCGCGCTGCGACGATGCCGACGTCGGGCGGGCGGTCGCCGCCGCCCGCGAGGCGCAGCCGGGCTGGGCTGTGACCCCGGTGATCGAGCGGGTGAAGATCCTCCGCCGCGTCCACGAGCTGGTCCGCGAGCGGGCCGAGGAGATCGCCACCACGATCACCGCCGAGATCGGCAAGACGATCACCGACTCGCGCGAGGAGGTCTACGAGTACGCGGCGCCGAGCTGGGGCAAGGCCGGGGAGGAGGTGCTGCGCCACCGCGGCCTCTCCTTCCCCTCGTCCCAGGAGCAGACGAATAACAAGCGCCTGGTGCTCACCCACCGGCCGGTCGGGGTACTGGCGGTCGTGACCCCCTACAACTTCCCCACCGACATCTCCTCGATCGCCCTCGCCCACGCGCTCGCGGCGGGCAACGCGGTGATCTGGAAGCCCTCGGAGTACGCGCCGATCTGCTGCACGATGGTCGCCGCCGCGGTCGCGGAGGCGGGGATGCCGCCGGGCGTGCTGAACGTGGTCCACGGCTTCGGCGAGGTCGGCGCGGCGCTGGTCGGCCACGACGGCGTCGACGGCGTCTTCTTCACCGGCTCGACCGCCACCGGCGAAGCGATCGCGAAGGCGGCGCCGCTGAAGCCGCAGCTGCTCGAGCTGGGCGGGGACGGTCCCTTCATCGTGCTCGCCGACGCCGACGTCGACGCCGCGGTGGAGGGGGCGATCAACGGCTGCTTCTACTACACCGGCCAGGTCTGCACTTCGGCCGAGCGGCTGCTCGTCCACGCCGACGTCTACGACGAGTTCCTCGCCAAGCTGCGGGCGCGCACCGCCGAGCTGAAGATCGGCGACCCGGCCGAGGAGGACACCTTCATGGGCCCGCTCTGCAACGAGGCGACGCTGGCGCGGGTGCACGACCACATCGCCGACGCGGTCGCCAAGGGCGCCCGGATCGAGCAGTTCGGGCCCGACGAAGGCCTTTACCACCCGGCGACGATCCTCACCGAGGTCGACCCGGAGATGCGGATCATGCGGGAGGAGACGTTCGGCCCGGTGGCGCCGCTGATGAAGGTCGGCTCCGCCGCCGAGGCGGTCGAGATCGCCAATCGCAGCTCGCTCGGTCTGATCGCCTCGCTCTGGACGCGCGACCTGGCGACCGCCTGGCGGGTCGGCGAGGCGCTCCCGCACGGCTCGGTGAACATCAACGAGACCAGCAACTACTGGGACCAGCTGGCCCCGTTCGGCGGCGCCGGTCGCAGCGGCGTCGGCCGCGAGCTCTCCCAATGGTTCCTCGACAGCTTCACCGAGAAGAAGCTCCTCGTCTTCGAGCTCGGCGACACCGAGCTGAAATACGACCGTCGCGCCGAAGGCGGTTGGTGACCGTGAACCCATCCAGGAGGAAGAAGCAATGAAGCGTCCCAGCGCGATCCTCGCGGCCCTCGTCTTCGCCGCCGCCCTCGTCGCCGTCCCCGCGGCCACCGCCGCCGGGTCGGGGAAGACGATCTCGGTGATCGAGCACCCGATCACCGACACGACCACCGACATCGGCAAGAAGGGCGACAGCCTCGGCGACATCCTCACCTTCCACAACCCGATCTACGACAGCAAGGACTCCAAGCAGGTCGCCTCCGATCAGGGGTACTGCATCAGGGTGGACGTCGGCGTCTCCTACGAATGCACCTGGACGAACTTCCTCAAGGGCGGTCAGATCGTCGTCCAGGGGCCGTACTACGACGCCAAACCGAGCGACCTGGCGATCACCGGCGGCACCGGCAAGTACGCGACCGCGCGCGGGTCGATGCACCTCGAAGCGATCGAAGGGGGCAAGGGAGAAGAAGAGTTCAGCTTCGTCTTCCACCTGCGGTGAGCGGCGCGCTCTGGCATCCGTTCGCCGACATGGGGGCGGTGGAAGGGGCGGAATTCGTCCTCGAGCGCGGTGAGGGGCCGTGGGTCTGGGACGAGGCCGGGACCAGGTACCTCGACGCCACCGCCTCGCTCTGGTACTCGAACCTCGGCCATTCGCGTCCGGAGATCGCCGCCGCGGTGGCCGCGCAGTTGGGGAAGCTCGACGCCTACGGGATCTTCGGCGACTACTCGAACCGGCCCGCGATCGAGCTCGCCGAGCGGCTGGCGACGCTGGCGCCGATGCCGGGGAGCAAGGTGTTCCTCGGCTCCGGCGGCGGCGACATGATCGATACCGCGGCGAAGCTCGCCCGCGCCTACCACGACCGCCGCGGCGAAAGCGACCGCCGGCACCTGATCGGGCGCACCCACGGGTACCACGGCACCCACGGCTTCGGCACCAGCGTCGGTGGGATCGCCGCCAACCGGGCCGGCTACGGGGCGATCGTCGCCGATACCTCGACCGTCGCCTTCGACGACCCGGCGGCGCTGGAGGCGGAGATCGAGCGCCTCGACCCGGGGCGCGTGGCGGGCTTCTTCTGCGAGCCGGTGATCGGCGCCGGCGGCGTCCACCTGCCGCCCGACGGCTACATCGAGGCGGTCGCCGAGATCTGCACCCGCCACGGGGTGCTCTTCATCGCCGATTGCGTGATCTGTGGCTTCGGCCGGCTCGGCACCTGGTTCGGCATCGACCGCTGGCCGATCCGCCCCGACATGGTGGTGCTGGCGAAGGGGATCACCAACGGGGCGTTGCCGGTCGGGGCGCTGCTGGTCGCCCCGGAGATCGCCGAGCCCTTCTTCACCGGCGCCCCCGGTGCCCCGGTCTTCCGCCACGGCGCCACCTACGCCGGCCACCCGACCTGCGCTGCCGCCGCCCACGCGACGCTCGACCTCTACGAACGCGAGGGCGTGATCGAGCGCGGCCGGACCCTGGAGGCCCCGCTCGCCGAGGCGCTCCGACCGGTTGCCGACCACCCGGCGGTCGCCGAGGTCCGCGCCGGCCTCGGCTTCCTCGCCGGCATCGACCTGACGCCGGACCTGGTCGCGGCG
>MKSH01000044.1:9874-10542 GCA_001898095.1 Solirubrobacterales bacterium 70-9
CCGCTGATCTGCGGCGAGGAGGAGATCGACCTCATCGCCACCGTGGTGCTCGCCGCCGCCGACGCACTGGCCCGTCCGACCGGCGAAAGTCGCTAACTTTGGGGGATGAGTGAGGGATTGACGCTCGGCGAGGCGGCGAAGGCGCTCGACGTCAGCGTCGACACGGTGCGCCGCTGGGCGCAGGCGGGGAAAATCGAGACGGACCGCGACAGCGCCAATCGGCGCCGGGTCCCGCCCTCGGAGATCACCCGGCTGAAGGCCCGCCCGGCCCGGCACAAGACCGATGACGGCTTCTCGGCGCGCAACCGCTTCTCCGGCGTGATCCGCTCGGTCGAGGTCGACGGGGTGATGGGGCTGGTGGAGATCGAGGCCGGCCCGCACCTGATCACCGCGGCGATCACTCGCGACTCGATCGAAGAGCTCGGGCTCGCCCCCGGCGTGCTGGCGACGGCGACGGTGAAGGCGACGTCGGTGATGGTCGACACCTCGACCTGACATGTCCCTTTTGTCGCCCAGAGGGCGACAAAAGGACCAGGGTTAGCGCGGCAGCAGCTCCACCTCGACCTCGGAACCGGCCGGGTGCGGCCCTGCGGAGGCCGGGATCAGGGCCAGGCCTTCGGCGCCCAGCATCGAGGTGAGGATGTTCGAGCCCTGGCCGCCGGTGTGGC
>MKSH01000044.1:10585-13477 GCA_001898095.1 Solirubrobacterales bacterium 70-9
CGGGGTCGGCCCCCTGCATCGCCCGCAGCGCCGGCCGCGCCAGGAGGGTGAAGCAGACCATCGAGGAGACCGGGTTCCCCGGCAGGCCGAGGACCAGCGCGCGGTCCTCCTCGCGCGCCCCGAACCAGGTCGGCTTGCCCGGTTTCAGCCCGATCCGCCAGAAGACCTGCTCGATGCCGAGCTCGGCGAGGCTCCCCTTCACGTGGTCGTGGGCGCCGACCGAGACGCCGCCGCTGACCACCAGCAGGTCGGCCGCGGCGAGCGCCGCATCCAGGGCCGCGAGCGTCTCGTCGGGGTCGTCGCCGACCTTCTCCACGCCGACCACCTCGGCCCCGGCGCCCTCCGCCAGCGCCCGCAGCGTGTAGCCGTTCGCGTCGTGGATCTGGCCCGGCCCGAGCGGCCGCCCGGGCTCGGCGAGCTCGTCGCCGCTGAGCACGATCGCGACCCGCGGGCGGCAGGAGCAGAGGACCGGGTCGACGCCGAGGGCAGCGAGCACGCCGAGCTCGGCGGGCCCGATCGCGGTGCCCGCGGCGAGCACCGTCGTCCCCGCGGCGACGTCTTCGCCGACCCGCCGCACGTTGTCGCCGGCCGGGACCGGGGCGGCGATCTCCACCTGCCCGTCGAGGAGCCGCGCGTCCTCGATCCGGACCACCGCGTCGGCGCCCGCCGGGAGCACCGCGCCGGTCGAGATCGCGATCGCCTCGCCCGCCCCGACCCGGCGCCCGCTCGGCGCCCCGGCGCGCGACTCGCCGACCACCTCGAGCGCCGCCGGCGCCCCGTCCGCGCCCGCGGCGTCGGCGGCGCGCACCGCGAAGCCGTCCATCGAGGAGTTGTCGAAGCCGGGGACCGGGGAGGTCGCGACGACGTCGTCGGCCAGCACCCGGCCGAGCGCCTCGGCCAGCGGCACCGCCTCGAAGCCCAGCCAGCCGGCCCGCTCGAGGACCAGCCGCCGCGCCTCCTCGACCGGCGTCAGCTCTTGGGCGCGGGCGGTGGTCGCCATCGTCCCCTCAGCCGCCGATCGCGCTCATCGTCCGCGCCGGCCGGCGGAAGCCCGGTTCGTTGATCCGGTGTTTCAGCTCCTTGCGCCAGACCGCGGCGCGGATGATCTCCTCCAGCTCGCCGTCGTCGGCGCCCGCCCGCAGCGGCCCGCGCAGATCGGTCTCGTGCAGCGAGAAAAGACAAGTGCGAAGCCTTCCATCCGCCGTGAGCCGCACCCGGTTGCAGTCGGCGCAGAACGGTTCCGAGACCGGGTTGATGAAGCCGATCTCACCCTCGCTGTCGCGGAAGCGGAAGACGCGGGCGGTCGCCGACGGCTTGCGCGGCAGCTCCTCCAGCGGGTGGACGGCGTCGATCATCGCCCGCAGCTCCTCGCCCGCCAGCACCGTGTCAGGGCGCCAGGAGCGGTCGGCGTCGAGCGGCATGAACTCGATGAAGCGGACCTGGAACTTGGTCGAGCGGGCGAACTCGGCGAAGCGCAGCGCCTCGACCTCGGTGAAGTCCCGCATCGCCACCGCGTTCACCTTGATCGGGTGGATCTGGGGGAAGGCGGCGATCGCCTCGATCCCGCGCAGCACCTGGGGCAGGGCGTCGCGGCGGGTCATCTGGAAGAAGCGGTCCCGCTGCAACGAGTCGATCGAGACGTTGATGCGGCCGATGCCGGCGTCGACCAGGGCCATCGCGTCGCGCTCCAGCAGGTAGCCGTTGGTGGTCAGCGAGAGATCCTCGAGGCCGTCGATCGCGGCCAGCATCGAAACCAGGCGCGGGAAGTCGCGGCGCACGAGCGGCTCGCCGCCGGTCAGCCGCAGGTCCTCGACCCCGAGCGCGACGAAGAGCTCCACCAGCCGCTCGATCTCCTCGAAGCGCAGGACCTCCTCGCGGTCCAGCCAGGGCAGGCCGTCGGCGGGCATGCAGTACTGGCAGCGGAAGTTGCAGCGGTCGGTGACCGAGACGCGGAGGTCGGAGATCCTGCGGCCATGGCCGTCGGTGAGCGGGTCGAGGACGTCCATCGCCTAGGAACCGTCCTGCTCGACGTGGATCGGGCCGGTCGTCTGCTGCAGGCTGGAGCCGCCGCGCCCGCTGCGGTGGGCGATCATCTCGGCGAGGATCGAGATCGCCGTCTCCGAGGGGGTGCGGGCGCCGATGTCGAGGCCGACGGGGGAGTGGATCCGCGCCAGGTCCGCCTCGGCGATGCCGCGCTCGCGCAGCCGCACCAGCCGCTTCTCGTGCGTGCGCCGGCTGCCCAACGCGCCGATGTAGCCGGCCTTCCCGGCGAGCGCCCCGACCAGGGCGGGCTCGTCGAACTTCGGGTCGTGGGTGAAGACGAGGATCGCGTCGCGCGGTCCCAGCGGATGGTCGGCGAGGAAGTCGTCGGGCCAGCCGACCGCGACGTCGGCGACCTCGGAGAAGCGGGGGCTGGCGAGGAAGGGCGCCCGCGCGTCGACGATCGTCACTTCGTAGCCGAGCTCGACCGCCACCTTCGCCATCGCGGCGGAGAAGTCGATCGCGCCGAAGATGATCATCTCGGGGCGGGTCGAGAAGGCCTGGATGTAGACGGCGATCGCGTCGCCCATCACCTCGCCGCCGCTGCCGTAGCGGCGGATCGTCGAGACGCCCTCGTCGAGGAACCCGCGCGCCTCCTTGGTCACCGCGCGGTCGAGTTTCTCGGTCGCGAGGCTGCCGGTGACGCGGTCGGCGAAGACCACCATCTTCGACCCGGCCGCGTCACCGTCGAGCAGCGTCGCGACCGCGACGGGGACTCCTTCGCCGATCGCCTCCGCCGCCTCCTCCAGTGCCGACCGCGCGTCTGGTCGCGGCTCGTGGATGAAGACCCGCACGGTGCCGCCGCACATCAGCCCGACCCCCGCCGCCACCTCGTCGGAGATGCCGTAGGTG
>MKSH01000044.1:13484-25751 GCA_001898095.1 Solirubrobacterales bacterium 70-9
GATGCAGCCGCCGGTGACCGAGCCCTCGATGCGGCCGGAGTCGTCGATCAGCATCTGCGCGCCGGGGTCCAGCGGCGCCGAACCGAGCCGCTCGACCAGGGTCGCGACGACGACCCGATGGCCACCGCGCAGCCAGTCGGCCGCGGTCTTCTCCGCCGTAGGCGTAGCACTCACATGTATGGCATATCCGATCCGCAGGAACGAAATCCAGGACAGCTAAGTAATCGCTTAGCCCACACCTAAGTGATTGCTTAGGCAAGGCCGTGGCAGGCTGAGGGCCGCTCAGGGAGCCGAATCCGATGGCCCGTCGGGCGGCGGGCAGCCCTCCACCCAGGCACCGTCCCCGGCCTCGTCGAGCTCCCGCTTCCAGATCGGCGCCTCGGCCTTGATCCGGTCGATCGCCTCGCGGGCACCCGCGAAAGCTTCCTCGCGGTGGGGGGCGGAGACGGCGACGACGACGGCGGGCTCGCCCAGCGGGACCTTGCCGACGCGGTGCTCGGCGGCGGCGGCGAGGAGGCCGTGGCGGGCGACGCATTCGGAGAGGATCTCCCGCATCCGCGCCTCGGCCATCTCGCGGTAGGCCTCGTAGTCGAGCTCGGGGACCTCGCGGGTGACGCCCTGGAAGGTGATGATCGCGCCGGCGCCGGGGTCGCCGACCCGGCGGCTGACCTCTGCGGGATGCAGGGGCTCGGCGCTGACCGAGACGTGGACGGGGTCGGCGCCGCCGCTCAGCGGCGGGATCAGCGCCAGCTCGTCGCCGGGCTCGATCGGCGTGGCGGCCGAGGCGTACTCCCGGTTCACCGCCATCCGCAGCGGCATCCGCTCGACCAGCTCGCCGAGCTCGGGGACCGCGGCGAGGCGGCCGAAGGCGTCGTCGACGGTGGCGCGGTCGGGCAGCTCGATCTCCACCGAGTCCGATCCGGCGCGCTCGCGCAGCATCGCGAAGAGGCGGACGGTGACGATCATCGGCTCAAGTCGCGCTGTAGCCGCGCAGCTGGTCGCCCTGGCGGGCGTGGATGGTGGCGTTGAAGGAGATGATCACCCGTTCCAGCTCGCCTTCGTAGGGCATCGCCTGGTGCGGGAGCCACGACGGGAACAGGAGCAGTTGGCCGGGGTTCGGCTCGATGTCCTGGCTGGGCGGCATCAGGTAGGCGTTGGCGATGTCGATGTAGGCGCCGCCGAGCGCGTTGAAGGGTGGGCCGTAGAGGCGCGTCGCCCCGTTCGCCTCGCCGTACACGCGGTGGCCGATCCGCTGCTCCCGCGGGTCGATCTGGACGATGTAGACGCCCGACCAGGAGCAGTTGCCGTGGGTGTGGACATCGTGGAACGCCCCTTCTGAGCTGCACTGGAACCACATGCCCTCGATTCCCACCTGCAGGTCGAACTCCTGCCCTGCCCACTCCGCCTTGTTCGCCCCCCGCGCGGTGGCCACCAGCCCGTCGACGACGAAGCGGACGAAGTCCTGCCACTCGGGCAGCTTCACCCGGTCGAGGAGGTCGTCGTCGCTGGCGAAGAACGGCCCCCGCGACTGCCCCCGGGCGCGTTCCTGCTCGGCCCGCCCCTGCGCGAACGCGTCGACGAGCAACGGGTTGACGCTCTCCGCGTCGGCGTACTGGTGGAGGCCGATCGGCGTCGGCCACAGCCATTGGCACTCTGCTCCCATCGTCCTCCGTCTCCTCTCCTGGTCGGCGGCCCGATCGTAACGGGGGTCAGCGCTCGAGCTCTGGGCTCAGTCGCAGATCGAGGACTTTGAGGGCGCGGCGAACCCGCTTGTCGAAGCTCGCGAGGTCGGCATCTGCCCGCTCGGCAGTTGCGAGTGCGAACCCGTCGGCGAGGCTGATGCCGAGACCACGATGGTGAGCGGCGTTGCGGGCGAGGGTGGCGTCGGGAGCGATCGTGCGAATGCCCAGGGAGGCGATCGCATCGACGGCTGCGCGCATGGTGCGCTCGTCCTCCGCCGGGCGGACCAGGGCCTCGGCGTAGTTGACGGTGCAGACCAAGAGCTCCGTCCTGGTCGAGACCAAGCCTTCGAAAGCTGCGGACGCAGCCGCATGGTGAGGGTCGGCACGGTCGAGGGCCGCGATCACCACGTCGGTGTCCAAGACGCAGTTAGGCACGGCGGCCCGACCTCAGCTGCGCTCTTCCGAACGCAGGTCCTCCAGGTAGCCGGGCTCGTAGAGTCCGTCGAACACGCCAAGTGCGCCGGCGAGGTCGGGGGAGGCGCGGTGGACGACGATGCGATCCGCTCCCTCGGCCTCGATCAGGACCTCGTCGCCTGGTTGGAGCCCGGCAGCCTCGAGGGCGTCGACCGGCAGGGTGACCTGGTGCTTTCTGGAGATGCGCGGCACGCCTTTACTTTAACGTAAAGGCTTCCATCGACCAGTCCGCACTGCTACTAGTTAGGTCATGAGCGAAGCCGAGTGCACCAATCCGAAGGTCGACCGCGACGCCGAGGAGCAGTTGGTGCGCGATGCGATGGTCTCCTCGCCGAAGGCGATGGCCGCCGAGGGGACGGTCGCCGACCTGCGCGCGATGTTCGAGAACCCGCACGTGCGGACGGCCCTCCTGGTCGACGGAGACGAGTTCGCGGGGGTCGTCCACCGCGACGATCTGGGGGACGACGAGCCCGACGAGCGGGCCGCCGGCGAGATCGCCGATCGCGACGTGCCGACGATCGGGCCCGACGCCCCGCTGGCCGAGGCGGTGCGGATGCTCGACCAGTCCGGCGACAACCGCCTGGTCGTGGTCGGAGAGGACGGCCGCACCCTGGCCGGGCTCCTCTGCCTGACCCGCGATCGCAGCGGGTTCTGCCAGAGCTGAGCGGGCGCCGGCCGAGCTGCGCCGACCATTTCAGTTCTTGCTAAGCTGACCGCGTCTTTACCTAGGCAGCACCTAGGTGCGTTTGGAGGACGCGTCGGATGTCGAAGTCAGCCCGCGGGCGTGAGGCGGAGTACGAAGGGAAAGTCGCCGAAGGCAACTTCGACGAAATAGCGCCCGTCCAAGGCCACCGTGCGGCTGCCGTGGCCGGCGGCTTCGTGGAAAAGGCTGACCTTCTTGGCCTCCGGGTCGGCGCCGGCGAGGTAGGCCACGAACGGGGTCTGGTCAGCAAAGCTCACCCGCGGTTCTTCGGGTGCGTACTGGGCGAACCGCACCAGGTAGCGCCCTTTGAGTCGAAACGGGCCTTCCCGCTGGGGCGAGTATTCGGCGTCGACCATCACTTCTCCGGGACGAAGCTTCTGCTTCAGCAGCGCCGGTGCGCCGGGCGCCTGCGGCCCCGCGGCGGGAGGTGCGGTCGCCGCTTGCTGTCCGCCGCACCCGGCCATGAGGGCCGTGGCAAAGACGGCGAGCAGGGCGAGAGAAAAGGATCTGTGGTGGGGCATTGCCTAGGCGGTATATCGAAAATCGCGAGAAAGGAACAACATTGGGGATCACTCTGAACCGCGTGAGGTCACTCTGCCTTGCCTTACCGGTAGCCCTGATCGCCTTGGCCGTGGTCAGCTCGTCGGCCGGCGCCCAGCAGTACCGGCCGGAACCGCAAGGCGATGACATCGCCTACCTGCAGCTCGGCGCGGTGAGCGAACTTGTGACGCTCGAACTGTTCCGGTCCGCAGCCCACTCGAAGGCGCTCGGCGCGAGTGAAAAGGGCACCTTCAAGCGGCTTGCCGACCAGACGGCCAAAGGCTGGATCAAGCTCAACTCGTTGCTCGGCGAAGGGGCGATCTCGCGCGAAATATTCACCGTCAAGATTCCGGCCGGCGTGCTGAAGTCGCGGGCCAAGACGGTGGCGCTCGCGACCCGCTTCGAGAAGCTCCTTGCCGGCCTCTACCTAGGCGGTGTGGAGAGCACGATCGACCCGCCGACGCGGCTCCTGATCGGCCGTCATCTGACGACCAGCGCGCGCGACCTCAGCGTCCTGGAGGACCTGCGCGGCGGACGCCCGAGCATGCTGGCGCCGAAGCCGCTCAGCGTCGAATACGTCGGCGAACAATTCGAACGTTACCTCGCGATCCCGGGCTCATAGCCCGAACGAAGGAGAAGCATGATGAGAAGCAACCTGAGTAGGAAGGGCCCGCGGCGGCTCGTCGCGCTCCTGGGATTGGCGCTGGCCCTGTGCCTCGCGGCGCCCGCCGCGGCGAGCGCGATCACGGTCTACGCGGCGGCGTCGCTCCGCGAAGCGTTCCCGGAAATGGCGCCGGCGCAGACGTACAACTTCTCCGGCTCGAACGAACTCGCGCTGCAGATCGAACGCGGCGCCCCGGCCGACGTGTTCGCCTCGGCGGCGCCGGAAGAGGCGCAGGAGCTGTTCCAGAAGGGCCTCTGCTCGCGGCCTGTCACCTTCGCGACGAACGTGGTCGTGATGTTGGTCCCGAACGGCAACCCGGGTCACCTCAAGTCCGTGTACAGCCTGCGGCAAGGGGGCCACACGATCGCGGTCGGGATCCCGGGGGTTCCGATCGGCGGCTATACCCGCGAACTCCTCGCGCGCATGCGCCTCAGCTCGATCCTGACCAACAACACGGTGACGCTGGAAAAAAACGTCACCGGGATCACCGCGAAGGTGGCGCTCGGCGCAGTGGAAGCCGGCTTTGCCTACGTGACCGACGGACGGATCGTCTCCGACCGGGTGGAAATCATCCGGCTGCCGCGTTGGGCGCAGCCGCCGGTGCGCTACCAGGCCTGCATCGTCCACCGGGCGGGCGCGGACACGGCCGGGGCGCAGAAGTTCATGGAAGTGCTGACCGGCAAGCGGGGGAGGACGGCGCTGAAGAAGGGTGGCTTCGGGCTCCCGCCCAAGGCCTGACGGCAGACTAGATGCACCTGCCCGCGATGCCGGCCGCCAGGAGGGCGGGCTTCACTGCCCTCCTGGCGCTGGCGGCGGGCATCTCGCTCACCTTCCTGGCGCTGCCCGTCGTCGCCCTCTTCACCCAGGCGCCGCTGGGTCGCCTGCCGGAACTCCTCTCCGATCCGGTCCTGCAGGAAATCCTCTCGGTCACCGTGAAGACGAACCTGATCGCCAACGCCCTCATCATCCTGCTGGGCACGCCGACCGCCTATCTGCTGGCGACGCGGCACTTTCCCGGCCGGGCGCTGCTGGTGACCGTCGTCGAGCTGCCGCTGGTGCTGCCGCCCGCGGTCGCCGGGATCGGCCTGCTCGCCGCGTTCAGCACCGGCGGCCTGTTGGGCGCGCAGCTGCAGGAAGCCGGGATCGTCATCCCCTTCACCCAATGGGCGGTGGTGTTGGCGATCACCTTCGTCGCCTCGCCCTTCTACGTGCGCCAGGCGATCGCCTCCTTCGAAGCGGTGGACCCGCGCCTGCCGGACGCCGCCCGGACGCTCGGCGCCGGTCCGGCCCGCACCTTTCTGCGGGTGTCGCTGCCGCTCGCCGCGGGCGGCCTCGTGGCGGGCTGGGTGCTGGCCTTCGCTCGCGGCGTCGGCGAGTTCGGTGCGACGATCATGTTCGCCGGCAACGTCCGCGGCGTGACCCAGACGCTGACCCTCGGCATCTATGAACAGCTCGATGCGAACTTCGACCTCTCCCTTGCGATCGGGGTGCTGCTCGTCATCCTCAGCGCCGCCGTCCTTTTGCTCTACAAGTTGATCTCCTCGTGGCGCTCGATCTCGACTTCGACCTCCCCCTTCCGCCTTTCACGGTCTCTGCCGCGCTGACGGTCGGTGCGGAGACGGTCGCCCTCGTCGGCCCCTCGGGGGCGGGGAAGACGACTGTGCTGCGTGCGGTCGCCGGGCTGGCGCGGCCCGGTCGCGGCCGGATCGCTCTCGATGGGCAGCCTTGGTTCGACGCCGGGACGGGCGTGTCGCTGGCGCCGGAGGAACGCTCGGTCGGCCTCGTCTTCCAGGACTACGCGCTCTTTCCCCACCTCTCGGTGCGCAAGAACGTCGCCTTCGGCGCGCGCTCGGACCCGGCCCGGGTCGACGAGCTGCTCGAGCGCCTGCAGATCTCGCACCTCGCCCGAGAGAAGCCCACCACCCTCTCCGGTGGCGAGCGCCAGCGGGTCGCCCTCGCCCGCGCGCTGGCCCGCCGGCCGCGGGTGCTGCTGCTGGACGAGCCGCTGTCGGCCCTCGACGCCCATACCCGAGCGGAGATCAAGGTCCAGCTGCGCGAACTCCTCGACGACCTGGCCCTGCCGGCGATCTTCATCAGCCATGACTTCCGCGACGCAGTCGCATTGGCCCACCGCGCCGCGGTGATCGTCGGCGGCAAGATCCGCCAGGTGGGGCCGGTCGAGAGCCTGGCGAGCCGACCCACCGACGCCTTCGTCGCCGCTCTCACCGGCAACAACGTCCTGCGCTCGATCGCGACGCCCAACGGCGCGGGCTCGACGCTGACGCTGGAGGACGGTCAGCAGCTCCGCGTCCCGGCGCGCGCCGGCGGACCGGTGGGACTGGTGATCGCTCCCGGCGACGTGAGGGTGCTCGCCGACCCGCCCGCCGGGGAGCGACCTGCCAATGCCCTCCGTGGGATGGTCACGGGATTGACCCGCCTCGGCAGCCGGGTGGAAGCGCGGGTCGGGTCGGTGGACGTCGAATGCCGGGCCGAGGAGCCGGCGTCCGCCGCCCTCGCGGCGGGCGGCGAGGCCTGGGTCCAGCTGCCCGCGGAGGCGATCACCGTGGTCCCGCTGGACGGGGTCGGAGCGGTCGAGCGGTGACCGATCCGGCCCTGGCGGACGACCGGACGCGGCCACCGGTGCTGGTGGCCGAGGGGCTCAGGGTGGCGCGTGGCAAGCGGGTCCTGATCCCCACCATCGACCTGCAGCTGGAGCGAGGGGAGGTCGTCGTCCTCTTGGGCCCGAACGGGGTCGGCAAGTCGACCCTCCTCTCCGTCCTCGGCGGCCTCCTGCCCGTGGCCGCGTGGCGACCTCCCTCCAATTGCCCGCCCTCGCTCGTCGTTCGGTCCTCGCCAACATGCGCCTGGCGCTCAGCTGGTGGGGCGTGCCGCGCGCCGACCCCGCCCCCCGGCCCGCTACAGGACCCACGGTCGTCCGCTCTCTCGCCAAGCGGATGGCGCCGTCTAGGCTGCCGCGATGCTCGACGTCCTCCTCGGTGCCGGAATCGCGTTTTGCATCGCCGTTGTCACCACCCCGGTAGGCGTCTCCGGCGCGGTCTTCCTGATCCCCGTCCAGATCAGCCTGCTGCACACGCCCAGTCCGGCGCTGACGCCGACCAACCTCCTCTACAACCTGATCGCGATCCCCGGCGCGCTGCTGCGCTTCCACCGCGAGCGCCGTCTCGTCGGCCCGCTGACGCGGCTCCTGGTCCTCGGCACCCTGCCCGGCGTCGTCGCCGGCGCGGTGATCCGGGTCGAGCTACTGAGCGGCAGCCAAGCCTTCCTTCTGGTCGTCGCCGTGGTCCTCCTACCGCTCGGCGCCTGGCTCGCCTTCGGCCGTCCGCCGATCTCGGTGGCCGCGCCCGACCGCGATCGCCGCCGTCAGATCGTGGCCCTCTCGCTGGTGGTCGGCACCGTGGGCGGCATCTACGGGATCGGCGGCGGTTCGATCCTCGGGCCGATCCTGGTCGGCTTCGGCTCCTCGGTCCTCGAGGTGGCCCCGGCGGCGCTCGCGGCGACGTTCCTCACCTCGATCGCGGGCGTGCTCACCTACGTCGTCCTCAGCCTCGGCGCCAGCGGTGACATCGCCCCCGATTGGGCGATCGGCATCGGCATGGGACTTGGCGGACTTGCGGGGGCGAACCTCGGGGTGAGTCTCCAGCACCGACTTCCGGAGAGGACCTTGAGGCGCGCGCTCGGACTGCTCGCGCTGGCACTCGGCCTGCACTACATCTTGCAGTTCATCGCCTGACCGGTGTCACCTCGGCGGGTTGCGCCCGCCGCACCTGCTCCTGGAAGAGGGAGAGCGGTTCGCAGAGTTGTGGGCGCAGGTGGCGCAGCGTCGCCAGCACCTCGCGCGCCGTCTGGTCCGGCAACGCTCGGTAGCCGACGTGGCGCCGATAGCGGAAGGGCGTCGCGTGGACCAGCTCCTCGAGGTGCAGGTCGGGATCGATCTCCTCCAGCCCGGTGATCCGGAAGCGGCTGCGCAGGCGCGCCACCGCTGCCCCTTTTTGGCAGCCGCGCGGGTCCGACGCAGTCCGGGTGATCACCACCGCCGGCACCTCAGACCTCCACCGGCAGGCGCTCGGCGACGCACCTCAGCGTCAGGTGCAGCCGCGTGGCGAGCGCCGCCGCCTCCGGCCCCGGCAGCCCCGCCCGCTGCAGATACGCGGCGAGCCGCCGGCGACCCCCGGTGATCGCCAGCAGCTCACCGTAGACCTTCTCGTCCCAACGGTAAGGGAGGCCGGCTCTCTCGAAGGCACGGTTGAACGCGACGCGGTGGCCGTCGCGCTCGCTGTCGACCAAGGTCCCGTCGACGTCGAATACCGCCGCCCACCCAGAGCTCATGTGCGCAATCACACCAACCCCGGAGCGCCGAATCCATCGCTCTTTCGGGAGCTTCCTTAGAGGGGTGCCTATGCGGGATAGGCGTGGGACGGGCGGCTGGGAGGGGACGGGGTAAGGGACGCGGCCCTCTCGTAGGCGGTCCGGGCAGGTTGTGACCGCCTACGAGAGGGCCGTCCCTTGGGGAGAGGGAGTCAGGTGCGGGTTCCGTGCGGGTCTCGCGAGGAGGTGTGCGGGAGATCCGCGGAAGGCGTCACAGGGACGTGGCGATCTCCGGGAAGCCGTGCGGAACTCCACGTCCCTCGAGGGGCTCGCCACGCGCTGCGTGGATCGACCGTGCCCTGGCAGGGTCGATCCACGCAGGGTGAATTTTCCACGCCATACGGTGGAAAACTCACTCAGCGACCCGGTCCCGGACGCGTTGTCGACTTATTGGCCCCTATAAGGGCCACAAACTCGGTCGCGGATCGCGCGCCCCCGCACCTGTGCCGGACCCTGCGCAGTTCCCCCGAAAGCCTCCCGTCCTGGGCGTCTCGTGGCGGCCACAGCCTGCCCGGGTCGCCACGAGACGCCCAGGACGGGATCGTCCCCGGCCGCAGGCGCCTCGAAGTGCGTCGTTCCGGCCTTCGGCCCTCAACAAAACTCCCCCGCGAAAAGCCAATGCGTATAGGCTGACCCTTAGGTATATGGCTATAACTCTCACCCAGCTGACCTCGTTCCTGGCCGTCGTCCGCGGGGGGTCGGTCACGGCCGCGGCGGACGAGTTGATCGTCACGCAGCCGTCGGTCTCGTCGGCGATCTCGGCGCTCAGCAAGGAGCTCGGATGCGACCTGTTCGAACGGGTGGGGCGGGGGATCGAGTTGACCGAGGCGGGGGCCGCCTTCGTGCCTTATGCGGAAGACGTGGTCGGGCTGCTCGACCGCGGCAGGCAGGCGGTGAAGGAGGTCGCGGCTGCCTCGGTGCGCCGGCTGCAGATCGCCGCGGTCACCACCGCCGCCGAGTCGTTCGTCCCCGGATTGATGCGGAGCTTTGCCGAGGCGCACCCGGAGACCGAATTGACGCTGGTGGTCGGCAACTACAAGGACGTGGTCACCCGGGTGCTGACCCACCGCGACGACGTGGCGATCTCCGGCCGGCCGCCCGACGACGAGCGCCTGCTCGCCGAGCCGATCATGACCAACGAGATCGTCTGCATCGCCTCTCCCGACGATCCGCTGGTCGGCAAGAAGGCAGTGGCCGCGGCCGAGCTCGGCGAGCGCCCCTGGCTGCTGCGCGAGAAGGGCTCCGGCACGCGGGCGCTGAACGAACGCTTCCTCGCCGAGCGGGAGCTCACCCCGCCGACGCTGACGCTCGGCTCCAACGGCGCGATCAAGCAGGCGGCGCGGGTCGGCGTCGGCGTCTCGCTGCTGTCGCGCGCCGCGGTCGAGACCGAGCTCGAGTCCGGCCTCCTCGGCGAGATCAAGCTCAGCGACGGGCCGCAGTCGCGCCCCTGGTTCGTGCTGCGCTCGGCGGTCGGGCCTACGCGGCCGGCGGTGGAGTCGTTTGCGGAGTTCGTGACTCGGTCGAGCCGCCCAGGGCGATCGCGGCGCGCCCGGTGACCGCCTGGTAGAGGACCAGGAGCTGGGCGATCGCCAGGGTCTCTGAGCGGTGCAGGCTGGTGCCGATCGTGAACTCGCCGAGGCGCTGGGTGCGCAGGTGGTTGGCGAACTCCATCCGCTCCCAGATCACCTCCTGGATCGCTTCGCTGTGCTCGGTGCTGATCGTGCCGCGCACGCCGAGCACCAGGTCGTCGCCCTCCTGCTCCATCGTGATCGCCCCCGGCCGCTCCTCCAGCACCGCTGAGAGGTCCGGGTGGATCAGCCGCGGCCGCAGCCACAGCTTCACGTCGAGGTGCTCGTCGTCGCGGTCGCCGGGGGCGAAGGTGACGACGATGTCGGCGTAGCGGCGCTGCGGCCGCACGTAGCGCTCGGCGTCGCTCTCGCGCCGGTCGAGCTCCTCCAGCACCCCGTCGGTCGTGTACCCGCGCCGCGAGCAGTCGCGCTGCACCTTCCAGCGCCGCCGCAGCTCCTCCGGCGGGTCGAGGAATACGCGCACGTCGAAGGCGTCGCGCATCCCCGCGGTGTGGAAGCCGAGCATCCCCTCGACGATCGTGAAGTCGGTCGGCCGCACGTACTCGCTCGCCTCGAAGGTCCCGCCCTGGTGTCGGTAGACCGGCTTCAAGACCGGTTCGCGGGAGCGCAGGTGGAGCAGGTGCTGCTCGAAGACGTCGAGGTGGTTCGCCTCCGGGTCGAGCGGCGTCACCCCGAGCTCGGCCCGCTGCTCGCGGTCGAAGCGCTGGTAGTCGTCGCCGGCGATGTGGGTCGCCTGGACCTCGCCGAGGATGCGGACCAGGCCGCGGGTCAGGGTGGTCTTCCCCGACCCCGAGTCGCCGACTATCCCGAGCAGCAGCGGACGGGGCATCAGGCGCTGACCGTACCGCGATCGGAGGCGCCGAGCGCCGGGGCGAGGCCGTCCGCCCCGGCGGCGACGATCGCGACTCCGACCTGCGTCCCGACCACGGTCGGCACACAGTCGAGCCGCGACACCGTCGCGCAGTGGGCGATGTCGGCCTCCAGGCGGGCGCCGCGGAGGATCGCCGCGTCGGCGCTCGCGGCGAGAGCTTCGACCGGCGTCGGGTAGGCGCGCGCCACCGCCTCGCAGATCAGCGCCGCGTCGGAGCGCGGCCCCGGCAGCACCGCGCTGATCAGCCCGGCGACGTAGGCGTCCTCCAGCGCCGGCGCCCCGTCGGTCCCCGAGCAGATCAGCTGCAGGTCGAGCCGCGTCCAGTCCTCGCGACCGCGCAGGGCGGTGAGGACCGCGCTCAGGTTCAGCAGGCAGCCGAGGATCACCTGGTCGGAGACCGCCGCCGCGGCGACGATCGCGGGCGCCCCGTTGGTGGTCGCCAGGATCAGGTCCTCGCCCCGCCGCACCGCCGCCTCGCGCGGTGAGTTGCCCTGGTCGAAGCCGTCCGGCATCACGCAGTGGCGCTCCCCCGCCAGCACCCGCTCCTCGCCGCGCAGGGAGCGCGCCCGCTCGATCGACTCGGCGCAGAGCACCCGCCGGTAGCCCGCCGCGAGCGCCTCGGTCGCGGTCGAGGTCGCCCGCAGCACGTCGATCACGATCGCGACCCGGGCGGGCCGGATCTCCGGCCGGGAGAAGGCGACGTCGATCATGCGCCCGTCGGAGCGGCCTCCTCGGCCGCGTAGAACTCGACCATCGCGGCGAGCGGCCACGGCTCGTAGTCGCCCGCGTGCCCGGCCTGGCCGAACTGGCCCATCCGCTCGGCGACCACCTGCTTCATCCCTTCGCGCGAGGCGCGGGTGAAGGTGCGGGGATCGAAGTTGGAGGGGTTTTCGAGCAGCGCCTCGCGGGTCGCCGCGGTGATCGCCAGGCGGCCGTCGGTGTCGACGTTCACCTTGCGGACGCCGTGGCGGATGCCCTCCTGGATCTCCTCGACCGGGACCCCGAAGGCAGGCTCCATGTCGCCGCCCGCGGCGTTGATCCGGGCGATCAGTTCGGCGGGCACGCTGGAGGAGCCGTGCATCACCAGGTGGGTGTCGGGGAGGCGCCGGTGGATCTCCTCGATCACGCCCATCGCCAGCACGTCGCCGTCGGGCCGGCGGCTGAACTTGTAGGCGCCGTGGCTGGTCCCGATCGCGACCGCGAGCGCATCGATCCCGGTCTGGGCGACGAAGTCGACGGCCTGGTCGGGGTCGGTCAGGTTCACCTCGCCGGAGCCGACGCCGTCCTCGATCCCGCCCAGCGTCCCCAGCTCCCCCTCGACGGTCGCGCCACGCGCGTGCGCGTACTCGACCACCTCC
>MKSH01000044.1:25760-33176 GCA_001898095.1 Solirubrobacterales bacterium 70-9
TCCTCCAGCAGCGAGCCGTCCATCATCACGCTGGTGAAGCCGAGGTCGATCGCCGAGATGCAGGTCGCGGGGTTGTTGCCGTGGTCCTGGTGGAGGGCGACCGGGATCTCCGGGTACTCCTCCGAGGCGGCCAGCATCAGGTGGTAGAGGAAGCGGTCGCCGGCGTAGGAGCGAGCCCCGCGGGAGGCCTGGACGATCACCGGCGAGGAGGTCTCGCGGGCGGCTTCCATGATCCCCTGGATCTGCTCCATGTTGTTGACGTTGAAGGCGCCGACGCCGTAGCCGCCGCGGGCGGCCTCGTCGAGCAGCTGTCGCATCGAGACAAGCATCTGTTCACTCCTGGTTCGGGATCGGACTGGTCTGGCGGATCCGCCGCACCGACCCGGCGGTGATCACCAGCGATTCGGTGGTCAGCGAGCCGTTGCGGCGGCAGGGACGGGCGAGCAGTTCGCCGCCGGTGACGCCGGTGGCGACGAAGGCCCCGTCGGCGCCGGCGAGCAGGTCGAGGTCGAGCGTCTCGGTCGGGGACAGCCCCGCCGCCTCGACGCGCTCGCGCTCGGCGTCGCGCTGGGGGGCGACGCGGGCCTGCATGCCGCCGCCGAGGACGCGGGCCGCGCAGGCGCTCATCACCCCCTCCGGGGTGCCGCCGATGCCGAGCAGGAGGTCGGCGTCGCCGTCGTCGAGCAGCACCGAGAGGGCGCCGGCGACATCGCCCGCGGACGGCGTCAGCACCGCCGCGCCGAGCCTGCGCAGCCGCGCCACCAGTTCGGTGTGGCGGGGCTTGTCGAGGACGACCACGCGCAGCTCGCCGACCGGCTTCGAGAGCGCCGCGGCGACCCGGCGGACGATCGTCTCCGGCGGTTCGTCGATCGTGGCGACGTCGCGGGCGGCCCGCGGCAGCACCAGCTTGTCCATGTAGAAGGCGGGGCCGGGGGACCAGAGGGAGTCGAGCGGGGCGACGGCGATCGTCGAGAGCGCCCCGGCCAGGCCGCGGGCGCAGAAGTCGGTGCACTCGAGCGGGTCGACCGCGATGTCGAAGGAGGGCTCGGCGGCGCGGCCGACCAGCTCGCCATCGGCCAGCATCGGCGCTTCGTCCTTGGCGCCCTCGCCGATCACCACGGTGCCGCTCGCCGCCGAGCGGGCCAGCACCGAGCGCATCGCCGCGGTCGCCGCGCCGTCGGCAGCGTGCCCGTCGCCACGGCCGGCCAGGCGCGCCGCGACCACGGCGGCGGCGCGGGTCGCCGCCAGCGCACAGGTGACCAGCGGCGAGTCGGCGTCGAAGCGCGGGGCAGGGGCGACCGTGTCGGTGGGCGGATCGGAGAGCACGGGACGGGGACCGTAGACGCCGACGCGTTGAAAAACCACAAAGAATCTCGCGAGGTCCAAAGGGTTTTGTCTATGTCTTACAGTCGTGAATCGCATAGATAGTCCTCAATGGATATACGGAGAATCAATCATTGACCTTTATGGTCGCTCCGCCTAGCTTCCGCCGCGAAGTCCCCACTCGAAAGGCGAAAGAAGCGAATGACCCCGACCTCCGCACCGACCACCGAACAGAAGAAGGACCGCTGGGCCTCTGGCGTCACTCCCTACGCCGAGATGGGCTATTACGACGCGGACTACGTGCCCAAGCCGACCGACGTGCTCTGCGCGTTCCGGGTCACCCCGCAGCCGGGCGTCGACCCGATCGAGGCCGCCGCCGCGGTCGCCGGCGAGTCTTCGACCGCGACCTGGACTGTCGTCTGGACCGACCGCCTCACCGACCACAAGCACTACCAGGCGAAGGCCTACGACGTGAGCGCGGTGCCCGGGCGCGAGGGCGAGTACATCGCCCGCATCGCCTACGACATAGACCTCTTCGAGGAGGGCTCGATCGCCAACCTCACCTCCTCGATCATCGGCAACGTCTTCGGCTTCAAGGCGCTGAAGGCGCTGCGGCTGGAGGACATGCGGATCCCGACCGTGTACGTGAAGACCTTCCAGGGCCCTCCGCACGGGATCGTGATCGAGCGCGAGTACCTCGACAAGTTCGGCCGGCCGCTGCTCGGCGCGACGGTGAAGCCGAAGCTCGGCCTCTCGGCGAAGAACTACGGCCGCGTCGTCTACGAGGCGCTGCGCGGCGGCCTCGACTTCACCAAGGACGACGAGAACATCAACTCGCAGCCGTTCATGCGCTGGCGCGACCGTTACCTCTACGCGATGGAGGGTGTGCAGCGGGCGACCGCCACCTCCGGCGAGGTGAAGGGTCATTACATGAACGTCACCGCGGCGACGATGGAGGACATGTACGAGCGGGCCGAGTTCGCCAAGGAGATCGGCTCGGTGATCATCATGATGGACCTCACCGTCGGCTACACGGCGATGCAGTCGATGTCCTCATGGGCGCGCCGCAACGGGGTGATCCTCCACCTCCACCGCGCCGGCCACGGCACCTACACGCGGCAGAAGACCCACGGCGTGTCGTTCCGGGTGATCTCCAAGTGGTGCCGCCTGCTCGGCGTCGACCACATCCACGCGGGCACCGTGGTGGGGAAGCTCGAGGGCGACCCGGCGATGATCAAGGGGTACTACGACACCCTGCGGCTCGACCACGTCCCGGAGAATCCCGAGCACGGGATCTTCTTCGACCAGGACTGGTGCTCGCTGGCGCCGGTGATGCCGGTCGCCTCGGGCGGCATCCACGCGGGCCAGATGCACCAACTGCTCCAGTACCTGGGCGAGGACGTGGTGCTCCAGTTCGGCGGCGGCACGATCGGCCACCCGATGGGGATCGCCGCCGGCGCGACCGCCAACCGGGTTGCCGTCGAGGCGATGATCCAGGCCCGCAACGAGGGCCGCGACTACTTCCAGGAGGGCCCCGACATCCTCGAGAACGCGGCCAAGGGCTGCCCCGAGTTGGATGCGGCGCTGCAGGTCTGGAAGGACATCACCTTCGACTTCCAATCGACCGACACCCCCGACTACGTGGTCACCCCCACGGCCGGCTGACCAAGGAGCCAGACCATGACCATGCGCATCACCCAGGGCACCTTCTCCTACCTGCCCGACTTCACCGACCCGCAGATCGAGGCGCAGATCGCCTACGCGCTGCGCAGCGAGTGGTCGATGTCGATCGAGTACACCGACGACCCGCACCCGCGCAACTCCTACTGGGAGATGTGGGCGCCGCCGATGTTCGACCTCACCCCCGACGAAACCGAGGTGGTGTTGCGCGAGGTGCGCGCCTGCCGCGAGGCGCACGGCGACAAGTACGTGAAGCTGATCGCCTACGATGCCCGCCGCGGGCGGCAGACCACGGCGCTCAGCTTCATCGTCGGCAGGCCGCCGAAGGAGCCCGGCTACCGGCTCGAGCGCACCGACTCCCACGACCGCGTGCAGCGCTACGCCCTGCATCCCTACGCGGTCGACAAGCCGGCCGGCAAGCGCTACGCGAACGTGAACGGATCGCAGCCATGACCGTGGCCGAGCTGGAGACGAACGAGGTCGACGCGGCGGCGCTGATCCGCGAAGCCGACATCGAGGGGGTGCTCGCCGAGCTCGACCGGGAACTGGTCGCGCTCACCCCGGTGAAGACGCGGATCCGCGAGATCGCGGCGCTGCTGGTGGTCGACCGGCTGCGCCGCGAGGCGGGCCTCAGCGCCGCCCGCCCGACCCTGCACATGTGCTTCACCGGCAACCCCGGCACCGGCAAGACGACGGTCGCGATGCGGATGGCCGACATCCTCCACCGGCTCGGCTACATCGAGCGCAACCACGTCGTCGCCGTCACCCGTGACGACCTGGTCGGCCAGTACGTCGGCCACACCGCGCCGAAGACGAAGGAGGTGTTGAAACGGGCCTACGGCGGCGTCCTCTTCATCGACGAGGCCTACTACCTCTACCGGCCCGAGAACGAGCGCGACTACGGGGTCGAGGCGATCGAGATCCTGCTGCAGGTGATGGAGAACGACCGCGACAAGCTGGTCGTCATCCTGGCCGGCTACAGCGACCGCATGGACGACTTCTTTCGGCTCAACCCGGGGATGTCCTCGCGGGTCGCCCACCACATCGACTTCCCCGACTACACGGTCGACGAGCTCGCCCGGATCGGCGACCTGATGCTGGCCACGGAGAGCTACGAGTTCAGCCCCGAGGCGCGCGAGGCGTTCCGCGAGTACCTCGAACGGCGGCTGCAGCGGCCGCAGTTCGCCCACGCCCGTTCGGTGCGCAACGCGATCGAGCGGGCCCGCCTGCGCCACGCGAACCGCGTCTATATTGCCGCTCGGGAAGGTGAGCTGCCGGGAGTCGAGGAGCTGGTCCGGCTGGAGGCCGGGGACATCCTCGCCAGTCGGGTGTTCGCCGACGAGACCGAAGGGAACGCGTGATGCCACGGCCGGTGATACTCGGCGTCGTCGGAGATTCGGCGGCGGGGAAGACGACTCTGACCCGGGGGTTGGTGCGGGTGCTGGGCGAGGAGAACGTCACCCACGTCTGCACCGACGACTACCACCGCTACGACCGCAAACAGCGGGCCGAGCTCGGCATCACGCCGCTGCACCCGGACTGCAACTACCTCGACGTCATCGCCCAGCACCTGTCGCACCTGCGCGGCGGCGAATCCATCCTGAAGCCGGTCTACCGACATCAGGACGGCACCTTCGGGCCGCCGGTCTACATCCAACCGGAGCGCTTCACCGTGATCGAGGGCCTGTTCGGCTACTACCTGCCGGAGATGCGCGACTCCTACGACGTGCGCGTCTACCTGAACCCGCCGGAGGAACTGCGGCGCCGCTGGAAGGTGCAGCGCGACTGCTCGCGGCGCGGCTACACGACCGACCAGGTGCTGGCCGAACTCGACCGGCGCGAGCCCGACTCGGAGGCGTTCATCCGCCCGCAGCGGCGCTACGCCGACATGCTCGTCTCCTTCATCCCGATCGGCGACGAGGAGGACGACCAGCCGGTTCTCGACGCCGAGCTGGTGCTGCGCGACGGCCTGCCGCACCCCGACCTCGCCCCGTTCGTCGACGACAAGCAGGACGGGTTGACGCTGGAGGACCGCGGCGACGAGCGCGTGCTGCGGATCTCCGGCGGCATCGACCCCGAGCACGCCGCCGCGGTCGAGGAGGCGATCTGGTCGCGGTTGCACTTCGCCACCCACCTGCGGGCGCGCCGGCTCGGCGAGTACACGATCGGCACCGAGCTGCACCGCTCCGACCCCTTGGCGCTGGTGCAGCTGCTGATCCTCTACCACCTGATCACCGCGAAGGCGGCGATCTCGGTCGGCGGCGACGGCACCCGGGGCGGCGCCGCGACCGTCTCCGAGGAGAAGCGGGAGGGGGTCGCCTCGTGAGCACCTTGACCCCCGACGCGGAGCGGATCGCCGCCCCGACGGCGGCCGACCAGGTAGCCGTCGACACGATCCGCTGCCTGGCGATGGACGCCGTCCAGGCGGCGAACTCCGGCCACCCGGGGCTGCCGATGGCGATGGCCCCTGTCGCCCACGTCCTCTACAGCCGCTTCCTGAGCTACGACCCGGCGGCTCCCGACTGGGCCGACCGCGACCGTTTCGTGCTCTCCGCCGGGCACGGCTCGATGCTGCTCTACGCGGTGCTCCACCTGGCCGGGTACGACCTGCCGCTGACCGAGATCGAAGCCTTCCGCCAGTGGGGGTCGCGCACGCCGGGACATCCCGAGCACGGCCACACGCCGGGGGTCGAGACGACCACCGGGCCGCTCGGCCAGGGCTTCGCCAACGGGATCGGAATGGCGCTCGCCGAGCGTTTCCTGCGCGAGCGCCACGGCCCCGAGGTGGTCGACCACCGGGTCTTCTCGATCTGCTCCGACGGCGACCTGATGGAGGGAGTGGCCTCGGAAGCCGCCTCGCTCGCCGGGCACCTCGGCCTCGGCCGCCTGGTCTACCTCTACGACGACAACCAGATCACGATCGACGGGCCGACCTCGGTCAGCTTCTCCGGCGAGGACGTCGAGGCCCGCTTCCGCGCCTACGGCTGGGACGTGCGCGCGGTCGAGGACGCCAACAACCTCGGCGCGCTGATCGAGGCTATCGACGGCGCCGTGGCCGAGGGCGAGGCGCCCTCGCTGATCCGGGTGCGCTCGGTGATCGGCTGGCCGGCCCCGAACAAGGCCGGCACGCCCGGGGCGCACGGGGCGCCGCTGGGCGAGGACGAGGTGCGGGCGACGAAGGGCCTGCTCGGCTTCGATCCGGAGGCGAGGTTCGTCGTCCCCGAGGAGGCGCGCGAGCCCTACGCCGCCGCCCGCGAGCGCGGCGCCGCGGCGCGTCACCGCTGGCAGGCGCGCTTCGAGGAGTGGTCGGTACGCGACGCCGAGGCGGCGGCGGAGTGGTCGCGCTCGTGGGCCGGCGAACCCGAGCCCGACTGGGAGGAGGCGCTGCCGCGCTTCGACCCGGCCGAGGTGGAGAAGCTCGCCACCCGGGCGGCCGGCGGCCAGGCGATGGCGGCGCTTGCGGCGCGGCTGCCGACCACGCTCGGCGGCTCCGCCGATTTGGTCGAGTCGACGAAGACGGCGCTCCCGTTCGCCGGCGACTTCACCCGCGCCGTGGCGGGCGGCAACGTCCGCTGGGGCGTGCGCGAGCACGCGATGGGCGCCTGCCTGAACGGCATCGCCCTGCACGGCGGCATCGTCAGCCCCTACGGCTCGACCTTCCTCGTCTTCGCCGACTACATGCGGCCGGCGATCCGCCTCTCGGCGCTGATGGGCCTGCCGGTCGTCTGGGTCTTCACCCACGACTCGGTGGCGGTCGGCGAGGACGGCCCCACCCACCAGCCGATCGAGCACTTCGCGTCCCTGCGGGCGATCCCTGGCCTGACCGTGATCCGACCCGCCGACGCGAACGAGACCAGCGAGGCCTGGCGGATCGCGCTCGCCGACCGGGAGGGCCCGGTCGCGCTGCTGCTCAGCCGCCAGAACCTGCCGGTGCTGGAGCCGGCGCGGGTCATCGGCCGGGTCGAGCGCGGCGCCTACGTGCTGATGCCCGAGGCCGACTCGCTCGACGTGATCCTCGTCGCCACCGGCTCCGAGGTCGAGGTCGCGATCGCCGCCGCCGCCGAGCTGGCGGGGGAGGGGGTCGGGGCGCGGGTCGTCTCGATGCCGAGCTGGGAGCTCTTCGACGCCCAGCCAGGCCTCTATCGCGATGGCGTCCTCGTCCCCGGCGTGCCCGCGATCTCGGTCGAGGCCGGGATCGAGCAGGGCTGGTCGCGCTACGCCGACGCGAGCGTCTCGATCGACCGCTTCGGCGCCTCGGCCCCGGGCTCGCGTGTGCTGGAGGAGCTCGGCATCAGCCCCGCCGCGGTGGCGGCCACGGCCCGCGCGGCGATCGACGCGGCGGGCGCATGAGACGTCCTGTGTCAACCCCCGGCGGGTTTGAGCCGACCGAGGTTGCCGTGTCGAGCCGGGTCA
>MKSH01000045.1 GCA_001898095.1 Solirubrobacterales bacterium 70-9
CGCCGTGATCGAGAGGATCCTCGAGCAGATGCCCGCCCAGCCTGTCACCCACTTCGACGACCTCTTCGCCACCGACGCCGAGGCCCGCGAGCGCGCCGCCGCCGCAGCCCGGGAGCTGACCCCCGCATGAGTTGGGTCTACGTCTTCCTCGGCTTCTGCGCCCTGATCCTTCTCCACGAGGCGGGCCACTTCGTCGCCGCCAAGAAAACCGGGATGCGGGTGGAAAGCTTCTTCCTCTTCTTCGGCCCGACCCTCTGGTCGTTCAAGCGCGGCGAGACCGAGTACGGGGTCAAGTGCATCCCGCTCGGGGGCTACGTGAAGATCAACGGCATGAACCCGGAAGAAGAGATGCCTCCGGGAGAAGAGCACCGCGCCTACTACAAGCAGAAGGTGTGGAAGCGGATCGTCGTCGCCGCGGCCGGCCCGGCGGTGAACATCGTGCTCGCCTTCGTGATCCTGTTCTTGGTGTTCGGGATCGGCGGCCTGAACGACGGCTCCGCCAAGCCGGTGGTCGGCGAAACGACGCCGAATTCCGGCGCCGCCGCGGTACTGAAGGATGGCGACCGAATCGTCGCTGTCGACGGCCACTCCTACAAAGGCCTCACCGGCGCGGAACGGATCGACAAATTCGGCGAAGACATCCGCTCGCACAAGTGCGAAGGCAAGCCGACCAACGGTTGCTCGGCCACCACCGCCGCCGAAGTGACGGTCCTCCGCGACGGCCAGGAAAAGACCTTCCAGATCACCCCCCACTACAGCGACGAAGCGGGGCGGATGTTGCTCGGCGTCGGCTGGGAAGTGAACAACCACTGGGTCCCGATCAGCACCGGCGAAGCGGCCAACCATTCGCTCGACCTGATGGGCGAAGTAGTCAGCAAAACCGGCTCCGTCTTCGCCCACATCTTCGAAGCGGAAAAGCGCAAGGAAATCTCCAGCGTCGTCGGCATCTCCGACGTCGGACACGAAGCCGTCAACAACGGCTGGCGCGACGCCTTCCTGATCCTCGCCCTGGTCAGCCTCTCGCTCGGCCTGATCAACCTGGTGCCGATCCTGCCCCTCGACGGCGGCCACATCTTCTGGGCGATCGTGGAGAAAATCCGCGGTGGCAAGCCGGTCTCGATCAAGGTGATGGAGCGCGCGACGATCATCGGCTTCGCCCTCGTCCTGATGTTGATGGTGATCGGCGTCTCCAACGACATCGGCCGGATCACCGGCGAAGGCTTCAACGTCTCGAAATAATCGACACAGGAATCTGACGGTCAGGAACGCCTTACCAACTTTCACCCTGCCAGGGCATGGTGAAAGTCGAGAGCGCGGATCCGAGGGCCTGACGGATTCACTCAGCGCGTCCAGACCTCATGAGTAGACGCGGAGCTCCACACGTCTCCGTGACGATCCTCCCGTCCCTGCGACCTCTCCCCGCAGACCCGCGTCCTTGAGCTCGGGCGCCGGCTCCCGGCAACGAGGCGGTGACAGGCCCGCCGGGCTCGCCGGATAACCTTCGGATATGGCTTCCAAGCGGCAGATCTTCGTCGGCAGCGTGCCGATCGGCGGCGGCGCCCCGGTCGTGGTGCAGACGATGACGAAGACGGAGACGGCGAACCTGACCGCGACGATGGAGCAGATCCGCAAGGTCGCCGACGCGGGGGCCGACGTGGTGCGCTGCGCGGTCCCGCGCGAGCAGGACGCCGAGGCGCTGCGGACGATCGTCGCCGAATCGCCGATCCCGGTGATCGCCGACATCCACTTCAACCACACGCTGGCGCTGAAAGCGATCGAAGCAGGGGCGAACTGCATCCGCCTGAACCCGGGGAACATCGGCGGACGGGAGAAAGTCGCCGAGGTCGCCGAGCTGGCGAACAGACGGGGCGTGCCGATGCGGATCGGGGTGAACTCCGGCTCGCTGCCCAAACACCTCCACGAGCTGGAGCGCGAAGCCCCGGTCGAGGCCCTGGTCGCCGCGGCGATCGAGTTCGTCGAACTGATGGAGGGCCTCGACTTCGAAAACTTCAAGGTCTCGATCAAGTCGACCAACGTGCCGTACACGATCGCCGCCA
>MKSH01000046.1:0-1772 GCA_001898095.1 Solirubrobacterales bacterium 70-9
CGCGCCGCTCCAGCTTCGCCTGGGTCGATTCTCCGGCCGGCACCCGCCGCAGGCTGCCCAGCTCGGGGACCAGGATTTCTTCGGCGCAGACCCGGTGCCAGTGATGGTGATCGGTGCCGCCGAGGCGATGGACGAACTGGACGATCGTGTGCTCGTCGCCGACCTCGATGTCGCCGTGACAGCCGGGGCAGCGGTACAGCTTGCGTGCGATCCCGCGGATCAGCCAGGCCTCATCGCCCTCTTCGGTAATCCCTTGGAGGCTCCATCGCATGCTCGGCTGGCCGTCGAATTGCCCGATCTTCAAATCCAACCAGAAGGGAAAGCGGCAGGTCCGGCGAAATTGGCCACCGTGACCAAGACCGCGACGAAATCCCCCCAACTCAAAAGCCTTTCCGACTACATCCAGGAGCGTTTCGAAGAGTTCTCGCGCTCCCAGAAAGATGTCGCTCGCTACATCGTCGACCACCTCGACGAGGCGGCCTTTCTCACCGCCGAGGAGCTCGCCCGCCGCGCCAGCACCTCTTCCTCGACCGTCGTCCGCTTCTCGCAGGCGCTCGGCTTCGAGGGCTACCCGGAGCTGCAGCAGGCCGCGATCGAGGAGTACCGGACCACGATCGCCGCGGTCGGCGCCGCCGCCGGCCCGCTCTTCAGCTTCGATCACTCCGAGCTCGAGGGGTCGCTGAGCGCCGACTACTCGAACCTCGAGGAAACGGCGCGCAAGCTGACCACCGAGCAGGTGAACGACTCGGTCGCCGCGCTGGCCACGGCGCAGCGGATCGTGATCGTCGGGGTCGACCAGATGGCGTTCTTTGCCTCCTACCTGCGCCACACGCTCAGCCTTCTGGACATTCGTGCCGAAATCGTCGCCTCGACCGGCGGCGAGAGCCTCCAGCGGCTCGGCCGGATCGACGAGAACACGCTCGTCATCACCCTTTCGGCGGGTCGGGCGCATCCGCTCCTGCTGCGGGCGATGAAACTCGCCCTGCACCGCGGCGCGCGCACCCTGGCGATCTCCGACGCGACCATGTCCGAGGTCGGCGAGCACGCCGAGATGACGCTCTACTTCTCGTCTAACAGCCCCTCGTTCACGCGCAGCAACACGGCCCTGATGGCGCTCGTCCAGGCACTCGCGTACGGGTTGTACGCAAGGGATGAAGACCTGCACCGGGACCGCATCAAGGCGTACAAACTTAAGTAAGGCGGGCGCGGTTCGCGGTCGCCGCTCCCTAATATGGGTGACATGCCCGACCACGCGACCTTCCGACTGAAGACCGGCCTCGCCGAGATGCTGAAAGGCGGGGTGATCATGGACGTGGTCACCCCCGAGGAGGCGAAGATCGCCGAGGAGGCCGGCGCCTGCGCCGTGATGGCCCTGGAGCGCGTCCCCGCCGACATCCGCCGCGACGGCGGCGTCGCCCGCATGTCGGACCCGGCGATGATCAAGGGGATCCAGGCGGCGGTCACCATCCCGGTGATGGCGAAGGCCCGGATCGGCCACTTCGCCGAGGCCCAGGTCCTCCAGGCCCTCGAGGTCGACTACATCGACGAGTCCGAGGTCCTCACCCCAGCCGACGAGGTCAACCACATCGACAAGTACGCCTTCGAGGTCCCCTTCGTCTGCGGCGCCACGAACCTCGGCGAGGCGCTGCGGCGGCTCGGCGAGGGCGCGGCGATGATCCGCTCCAAGGGCGAGGCCGGGACCGGCAACGTGGTCGAGGCGGTCCGCCACATGCGCGAGATCGCCTCGGGCATCCGCCGGCTCTCGCTGCTGC
>MKSH01000046.1:1799-2022 GCA_001898095.1 Solirubrobacterales bacterium 70-9
AAGAACTGCCCGCGCCGCTGGAGGTGGTCCGGGAGGTCGCCTCCGCCGGGCGCCTGCCCGTCCCCCTCTTCTGCGCGGGAGGGATCGCCACCCCCGCCGACGCGGCGCTGATGATGCAGCTCGGCGCCGAGGGCAACTTCGTCGGCTCGGGGATCTTCAAATCCTCCGATCCGCCGCGGATGGCCAGGGCGATCGTCGAGGCCACCACCCACTTCGAGGACCC
>MKSH01000047.1 GCA_001898095.1 Solirubrobacterales bacterium 70-9
GCCCGCGAGCTGGGCCGGTCGATGGCGGCCACGGGCGGCGGCGCGATCGTCAACGTGTCGTCGATCGCCGGCATCTCGGCCACCCATCCCGAGGTCCACCTCGCCTACGACGTCTCCAAGGCCGGCGTCGCCCAGATGACCCGGTCGCTCGCGGTCGAGTGGGTGGGGCACGGGATCCGGGTCAACGCGGTGGCGCCGGGGTACACCCACACGCAGATCCTCGACGAGGTCGGCAGCGCCGACCCGCAGACGATGTCGGACTGGCTCGGCCAGATCCCGACCGGGCGGCTGATCGAGCCGCCCGAGATCGCCACGGTCGTCGCCTTCCTCCTCTCCGACGACGCGAGTGCGGTCAACGGGCACATCCTGGCCGCCGACGCGGGCTACTCGATCTACTGAGGTCCGGCCCCGACCGCGGGACCGGGACCCAGGGGGTTGAGACGACCGCTCAGAGGAGGCGCAGCTCGGCGAGCTTGAAGACGGCCTCGACCCGGTTGCGGGCCTCGAGCTTGCCGAGGGCGCTCTGCACGTAGGACTTCACCGTCGTCGGCGCGAGGAAGATCGCGCTGGCGATCTCGGCGTTGCTCTCCCCGCGGGCGGCGCGGCGGATGATTTCGTGCTCGCGTGGGGTCAGGGGGGCGCAGTTCAGCTTCGCCGCGGCGCGGCGGAGCGCGTCGCCCTGTTCGTCTTCGAGCATCCGCTCCCCGCGGGTGACGGCCTCGACCGTCGAGAGGAACTGGTTGGTCGAGGCGTCTTTGCCGAGCAGCCCGTGGACGCCGAGCTGGGCGGCCTCCTCGTGGATCGACGGCGTCACGTGGGCGGGGAAGAGGATGATCCGCGAGCCCGGCGAGACGGCGCCGATGCGGCGCACCGCGGCCTCCAAGGTCACGTCGCCGAGCGAGGGATCGAGAAGGACCAGGTCGGGGCGCTCGCGGCGCGCGGTTTCGATCGCCGCCGAGCCGCTGTCGGCCCACAGGAGTCGGCAGGGTCGCGGGCTGTCCCTGGTGATCAGGGAGACACCGAGCTGGGCGATCGGCTGCTCGTCGACAAGCAACATTGTGACGCGACGCAGCTGCGGGCCGGGCATGCCCATGGCGAGCGGTCCGTTGCTCGGCCCGACCGGCTCTGCGGTCAAAACATCAGACATCGTTCTGGCTCCTCCGTCCGATTTCGGCCTTTCCCGTGGCCGGGGGCGTGATCACCATCACTGTACTAAATCGTTATTCAAACTGCACAGAAGATCATTCAGGCTCGCGAAAGCCGCATGGACTTCGGCATAATGAGCGCCATGCAGGGGACAGATCAGAACATGGACGAACCCGTACCGCCGGGATCCGGCACGACCACCGAACGGCCTTCGTTCGGCGAGGCGCTGCGGACCCGCAGGCAGGAAAACCGGATCAGCATCCGGGCCTTGGCCGACCAGATCGGGGTCTCCCCGAGCCTCGTGTCGCAGATCGAGAACGGCAAGGTCAATCCCTCCGTCGACACGCTGGTGGCGCTGGTCACGGCGCTCGGCCTCTCGCTCGACGAACTCTTCCTCGACGTCCCGGCGAGCGCCGGCGAGCCGCTGCCCAAGCCGGGCGGGACCGGCGTCGTCAGGCGCGGCCGGAGGCCGCACATCGAGCTGGCGACCGGCGTGATCTGGGATCGCCTCACCCCCACCCACGAGCACGGGGTCGACTTCCTCTACGTGATCTACG
>MKSH01000048.1 GCA_001898095.1 Solirubrobacterales bacterium 70-9
TGAGGGCGATGTGCTGCGGACCGAGCGCGCCGCTCGCCGCGATCGGGACTGAAGCCCGGACGAGATCGGGGTGGCGCGTCGCCCATTCCAGCGCCTGGAAGCCGCCGATCGAGCCGCCGATCGCGATCAATTGCTTGACCCCGAGTCGTTCGACGACGCGGCGTTGGGCATTGACCATGTCGCCAATGGTGATCAGCGGAAAACGCATTGCGTAGGGGCGGCCGGTGAGCGGATCGGTCGTCGCCGGACCCGTCGTGCCCTGGCAGCCGCCAATCACGTTGGCGCAGACGACGAAGGCCTTGTTCGTGTCGAGCGCGCGGCCCGGACCAAGCAGCGGCTCCCACCAGCCGCCCTCTCCGCCCGCGCGGCTGTCGCCGGTCAGCGCGTGGAGGACCAGCACGGCGTTGTCGCCCGTCGCGTTCAACCTCCCCCACGTGCGATAGGCGACCGTGACCGAGGAAAGGTGGCCGCCCATCTCGAGATCGAGCGGGCCAATCTCCATGGTTTGCAGCTCGCCCGGCGCGGGCGAGGCGGGCTTCAGCGGGATCAAGCTCAATTTCGGCGCGTTGCTTTTTGCGACCATCAGCGCTCCAGATTCCGGCGAACGCGTCGCGCCGCCGTCCGGTGGATCGTTGCGAGCCGGCCGAATCAGGATGGCGGGTCGAATGCGTTGATGGGGCAAAAAAGAATCCCCCTGCGACAGCAAAGGGGATAGCGCGACGCGCTCTCCTTATCTCGCAGATCGCTCCGCCGGAATTGGCACCTTGCGCGGTGAACGCAGGCTGCCGGGCTTCATCGGGCCGTATCCCTCCACCTCTCCTGATAAGGCATGCTCTTCAGTTGTTGAGCAAGAATGTAACGATCTCGCGAGAGCGTGTCAAGACTGAGCGCCGGCAACGAAACGAGCCGAACTGAAACATCAGCTCGGCTCGTTTTGGTCAATTCTTTCGTTGCAGCGTCCTGGTGATGTCTGGCTTGAATCGAACTCGCTTCGCTCATCGTGAGCGGCGTGACTCGCCTTTGGCGATTCGAAATCGAGGAACGACTTCAGGCCGGTCGCCATGCCCCGCGGACAACGGGGCCTGATCTGTCGACTTGCCAGACTCCAAAACGGATGCGGCTAGGCTGGTTCATGGCGCTACCCTCCTGCCCTGAGAAATGTCGCATCACCACGCATTTCATTAGTTGGCAATTCCATGCAGAATCGCCGTTTGGTCTGCGCGTTTCGACACTTCGTCGAACAATCCCGGCGCTTCTCACCGCATTTGAAGCTCCGAGCGCCGTGCGTCAGGGATACCACCCACCCCGCGGCGTGTCAACCCCACGACCCAGCGTGGCGACGGAATTGCCCGGTTTTGGCCAAAAATGGCTACCGATGTCGCTCCGCTCGGGTCAGGAAGAACCCCCCGCTCTAGAACGCCCTGCGAAGCGTGCCGAGAATGCTGCGAGATAATGAATTGCCAACCGAGCGGGTCGTTTGGCGGATCGCTTGATCGGTCACCGCGGCGACGAAGTCGCCGGGCGTGTCGATCGTCGAGCGACGGCGCGATGAGGACGACGGCGCCTGCCGCGCCTTTTCGAGCGCCTTGGCTTGAGCGGCGGCATCCTTCGCGGCGGCGACGTCCGCCTTGGCCTGCGACTTCGCCTGTTCGGCGGCGGCCGCGGCCTGCGCGCTTCGCTCGGCTTTGGCTTTGAGGATTTCGTAGGCCGATTCTCGATCGACCGGCGTGTCATAGACGCCTTGCACGGGCGACCAGTTGACCACCTTCAGCCGCTGCTCAGGCGTGATCGTGCCGATCATGCTCTCCGGCGGCACGACGTAGGCGCGTTGGACCACGCCCGGCGCCCCCTTCTCGTCCAGCAAGGAGACCAGCGCCTCGCCGACTTCAAGCTGAGTGATCGCGTCCTCGACATTGAGATCGGGGTTGA
>MKSH01000049.1:0-2294 GCA_001898095.1 Solirubrobacterales bacterium 70-9
CCGCAGTCGCTGCTGCCGTCCGTCCGCCGGTAGAAGGTGACGCTCGGCTTTTCCACCAGCGGCTTCAGCTGCGCCGACGTGAAGTCGGCCGGCACGTTGTCGACTCCGGGAGGGACGTTGAGGAGCGGGGGCGCGCCCTGGGCGCTGGTGGCCGCGAGCCTCAGTTCCGCGACGGGGTCGCCCTGGGCGCCGTTGGGCAGGGTGTAGGTGGCCGGGCTGGCGGCGTCGACCGTGCCGAGCTGGAAGTCGAAGACCTGGCGCGGCACGTCGAAGACATCTTCGACGCCGTCGCGGTAGGTGAGGTCCGAGAAGGTGGGGTGGGTGGCGGCGGTGAAGCTGCCGAAGGTGTCGTAGGCCTGCGACGCGCAGTCGCTGCCGCCGACACCCTGGTTGCCCGCGTCGGTGGGTGGGTAGTGGCCGGTGATGTGGAAGATCCCTTTCCGCAACCCGCCGCTCCCGTCGCTGGTGGGCTGGACGCGGACGTGGAGCTTCTTGTACGCCCGTCCGAGCTGCTTCTCGTCGGCCACCGGGACGGTCACCTGGGGATAGCGCGCGGTCCAGTAGAGGTCATAATCGTTGCTCTCGTCCTCGACCTTCGATTCGGTTTCGCAGATGTCGAAGTAGGTTTCGGTGGACGTGAAGACGAGGTGCGATTCGCCGATGATCGTGGCGATCACCTCGGCCGCGTACGGGGTGCCCTTGGGCAGGACGCGATGGCCACCGGACGCCGCCGCCGATGCCGGCGAGGCCGCCGCGACCGCCATCGCGATTCCGGCCACCGCGATCGCGAACCTCATCCGCACGGCCCTCCCAGATCCCCGCCGGCTCATCCGGCCGCGGTGAACTTCGAGTCGGACTGGAACCAGACGGTCTGGCCGGAGATCTTCTTCGGGATCGTCAGCCGTTTCGTGTAGTAGCGGCCGCAGCTGCTCGGCGTCTTGGGGATGCGGAAGCGCACCGCGAAGCTCTTGGCGGCGGTCAGCTTGGCCTTCTCGGCCGCGCCCAGGCTCACCGGCAGGCGGAAGACGCCGGCCCTGCCGAACTTCCCGGTGGCCGAGCCGAGCTGCAGACTGCCCTTGGAGCCGGTCAGCGAGTAGGCGACCGTGACCGCAGCGGGCTTGTAGGTGGTGTAGTGGATCACCAGCCGCGCCTTGTCCAGCTTGGTGTAGGCGAAGACGCGAGCGCGGGCGACCCGCAGCACGCACTGCTTGGGCAGGTCGACGGTCCACCGGTAGGAGGCGGGCGCGCTGGTCTTGCCGCCGAGCTTCTCCCGCACCTGGAAGAGGTGGTCGCCGGGCGCGACAGGGCCGAAGTCGTGGCCGCCGGCGCAGGGCTTCCACGGCCCTTCGTCGAGCGAGCATTCATAGCTGCCGCCGGGGGTGCCGCTGAAGGTGAAGGCGGCGCCGGTGTCGGCGGTCTCGGGCGCCGGCCCCTTGGTGATCCTGACCACCGGGGCGGGCGCCGGCGTGGGGGCGGGAGCCGGCGGCTGGGGGGCGGGCGGCGTGCTCACCGGCCGCGCGGCAAGCGGGCAGGCCGGGTCCCCGGTCGGCGTCGGGCGGGCCGGCGGGGTCCCGTCGAAGGTGGCGAAGAGGTTGTCGGCATAGCCGTCGTTGTCGGTGCCCTCCTCCCTGGTCTGGGTGAGGACGAAGCGGATCACACCGGTGCCCGGCGGCACCGTGCCGCTCGCCTGGCGAGCCAACAGCTCGGTCACGCCTTCACGATCGGCGGCGGTGACCGGGGGCGTCGCCAGCGGCGTGCCGAATTCGACCGAGCCGCCGGAGTCGAAGAACCGCGCTTCCAGCGTCGCGTGGTCTTCCTGGCTCTCCCAACCGCCGAAATCCCCGCCGATCAGCAGCGTCTGCAGGTCGGCTTCCGGCGGCACCGCGACTTCCTGCGTGAGCGTGGCCAGTTCGTCCTCGCCGGCGTAGAAATACCGGGCGCCGCCTTCGATCGCGGCGCCGACGCTCGTTTCGAGCGCGTTGGTCTCGCCGTCGGCGCCGCCGTAGCAGGAGTCGAACGGGCCCTGGGTCCCCGCTTCGAGCGCCGCCCCGCCTTCGAGGGCGGTCGCGGTCCAGCCCTGCGGGGCGCCGTAGGTGCCGTCCCCTTCGACCGCCGGGGGTGCCTCCGCCTCGGGGTTGACGAGCAGGTTGCCGGTCGGCAGCGCGGCCAGGGCGGGCGCCGCCCCGATGGCCACCACGACGGCGGCGAGCGCCGCAGCTGACCAGATGATTCGCAAGTCGATCCCCCTTTGTCGCCGGCCGTCCCGAAGGCGGGCACGGCGGTGGCATGGCTCG
>MKSH01000049.1:2332-6025 GCA_001898095.1 Solirubrobacterales bacterium 70-9
GATCTTTTCGACGTCTCTCACGATCCACCGCCGGCGGTGGATCGCCGCCGCCGGGCTACGATCCGCCGCATGCCCGGCGAGCGAGCATCCCTCCTCGACCGCACGGAGGAGCTCGCCCGCCTCGGCGACCGGATCGACGCGGCGTGCTCCGGCTCCGGCTCGACCGTGGTGATCGAAGGCCCGCCCGGGATCGGCAAGACCGCGCTGCTGGCCCGCGGCGGCGAGCTGGCCTGTGGGGCGGGCTGTGAGGTGCTGCGGGCGCGGGCAGGCCAGCTCGAGGGCGAACTCGCCTGGAGTCTCGTGCGCCAGCTCTTCGCCGCGGTCCTCGGCGCGCCCGGCCGGGAGCGCGAGGCGCTCCTGAGCGGGGCGGCGGCGCTCGCCAAGCCGGCCCTGGGCCTCGGCTCCGGCGATGAATCCAGCACCCTGCACGGCCTCTACTGGCTGATCGCGGGGATCGCCCAGCGTGGGCCGCTGCTACTGGCCGTCGACGACGCCCAGTGGGGCGACGATCCTTCGCTGCGCTGCCTCGCCTACGTCGCCAACCGGCTCGAGGACCTGCCCGTGACGATGCTCGTCGCGATCCGCCAGGGGGAGCGGCGCCCGATCGCCCTGGAGGCGCTCCTGGCGCGGCCGGACACCGAGCTGCTCTCACCGCGGGCGCTCAGCCCGCGGGCCAGCGCCCAACTGGTCCGCGACGTCTTCGATCCCGCCGCGGGCGCCTCCTTCTGCTCCTCCTGCCATGAGGCCAGCGGGGGCAATCCGTTCCTGCTGCGCGAGCTCCTGGAGCAGCTGAGGCGCGACGGCGTCGACGGTCGTTCGGCCGCTCCCGCGACCGTCCGCACCACCACGCCGACGACGATCGCCCGCTCCGTGCTCTCGCGCCTGGCCCGGCTGCCGCGGGCGGCGCGCGAGCTGGCGACCTCGGTCGCGGTCGCCGGCGGGCTGGCGCCGCTGCCGGTCCTGGCCGCCCTGGCGGGCCTCGACGCCGACGCCGTCAACGAGGCCGCCGCCACCCTTACCAAGGCGGGCGTCTTCGACGGGCTGCTCCCACTCGCCTTCGTCCACCCGCTGGTCCGCGACGTCGTCTACGGCGACGTCGCGCCGGCCGAGCGCGATCACCGCCACCGGGAAGCGGCGAGGCTGCTGGCCGCAGCGGGCGCCGGCCACGAGCAGGTGGCGAACCAGCTGATGGAGACCGAGCCCGCCGGCGATCCCTGGGTGGCGTCCCGGCTCGAGGCCGCCGCGGCGGAGGCGATCGCCGCCGGCGCGCCCAGCACCGCCGCGCCCCTGCTGGAGCGGGCGCTGCGCGAGCCGCCGCCACGAGCGCAGCGGGTGAGGCTGCTGGCCGAGCTGGGACGGGCCGAGGCGCGCAGCGACCTGGAGGGCGTCGAGCGGATGCGAGAGGCCCTGGCGCTGACCGAGGAGCCGTCGGACCGGGCCGAGATCGCCCTCGCCCTCGGTCGTACGCTGGGGCTCGCCGGCAACCACTCGGCGGCCGTCGATGTCTTCGAGATGGCCCTGGCCGAGCCCCACGAGGACGGCGAACTGCGGCTCCGGCTGGAGGCCGAGCTGGCGGGCCATTGCCTGCACGCGGCGGCGAAGCTCCCGCTGGGCTTCGAAAGGCTGGCGATGGTCGACACCGATCGGGTCCCGCAGGACCCGGCCGGGCACCTGGTCCGGGTGATCGCCGCCTTCGGACTGATCTCCGCCGGTCGCATCGACGCCGACGGGGCGGCGCGGATCGCGGCGGCCGCGGCGGCCGACCGGGACCTGCTCGGCCAGGAGAGCTCCTCGCTGCTCTTCTTCATCGCCGAGACCCTGGTCTTCGCCGATCGCCTCGGGCAGGCCGGCGAGGTGCTCGACGCGATGATCGCGACGGCCCGCTCGCACGGCTCACGCCCCGGCGTCGCACTCGCCTCCGCCTTCCGCGCCCAGGTGAGCCTGCGCCGGGGAGCCGTGCTCGAAGCCCAGGCCGACGGCCGCACGGCCTTCGAGGTGGTCGACCCCGAGGCGCTCGGCTACTGCCGGCCCTACGCGCTGTCCTTCCTGCTCGACGCCCTGGTCGAGCGCGCCGAGCTGGAGGAGGCGGAGTCCCTGATCGAGGCGGCGGGGCCGAGCGGCGAGTGGCCGCAGCTCTGGCAGTTCGGGCTGCTGATCGGCAGCCGGGGAAGGCTGAGGCTCGCCCAGGGCCGCGCCGCCGAGGCGGCCGAGGACCTGCTCGAGTGCGGCCGGCGGCTCTCGCCTTGGCGCCCGCGCAATCCCTGCAGCGTTCCCTGGCGTTCCGACGCGGCGGCGGCGCTGGCGGTGCTCGGCGAGCGCGAGGAGGCCGCGAGGCTCGCCGTATGGGAGCTCGAGCACGCCCGCGCGGTGGGCATCGACAGGGCCGTCGGGGTGGCGCTCCGCGCCCAGGGCGTGGCCGTGGGCGGCGATGAGGGGGTCGAGATCCTGCGTGCGGCGGTGACCGCGCTCGGCGCCCCCACCGCCCGCCTGGAGCGGGCGCGGGCGCTGACCGAGCTCGGCGCCGCGATGCGGCGCTGCGGCACCCGGGTGCAGGCGCGCGAGCCGCTGAGACAGGGGCTCGACCTGGCGCTTCGCTGCGGCGCGGTCGCGCTGGCCGACCGGGCCCGACGCGAGTTGGCCGATGCCGGTTCACGCCCCCGCCGCTCCGAGCAACGCGGCGTCGGCTCGCTGACCGCGAGCGAGCTGCGGGTCGCGCAGATGGCCGCCGCGGGGCAGGCCAATCGCGAGATCGCCGAATCGCTCTTCGTCAGCCTGCGCACGGTCGAGACCCACCTCACCAACGCCTACCGCAAGCTCGGCATCAAATCCCGCCGCCAGCTCGGGCCGCTGCTCGGCGATGAGGACGCGGTCGGCAACCTTCACGAAGGCGACCCGTCGTAGGTTCGGAGGCCGAGAAGGAATCGTCTTCGTGCCGCTCGAAGGCGAGCGCGGTTCGTTCGACCCTGGTCGTGCCCACCGGTCTCGCCACACCCACGGCAAGGCGACCCAGCGTCTCCTCCGACAAGGTTCAGTCGAGCGGGTAGACGCGCAGGGCGGTACATCCCGCGAGGCGGTCGAAGTCGGCGTCGGCATGAAGGAGCGGCGCGCCGGTGCGCACGCAGGGGGCGGCGACGAGGCAGTCGAGCGTCTTTCGGATCGTCGTCCCCGCTGCCCGGGCCGCGCGGTAGAGCTCGGCCGCGAGGGCGAAGTCCTCGATGCCGTCGAGGCAGAGGATCGGGAAGGCCCGCAGGTGCTCCTCGACGAGTCTCGCCTCCTCCTCGGAGCGCAGGCTCTGGAGGATCTCCGTGAAGACGATGTCGGTGAGGGCGACGGGCTCACCGGTCTCGATCAGCTCCACGCAACGCGCCGCTGCCGGGGTCGGCCGCTCGTTCAGGACGTCGATCCAGACGCTGGTGTCGACGACGATCATCGCCGCTCAGCGAGCGCGACGGCTCTCGGAGAGATCGCCCTCCCAGCGCACCTTGCCGCGCAGGTCGAGGATGCCGAGGCGGCGATGGCGGGCGACCAGCTCGCGCAACGCCGTGTCGACGGTCTCGCGCTTGGTGCGGGCCCCGATCAGCTCCTGAGCCTCGGCGAGGATCGCGTCATCGATCTCGATGTTGGTCCTCATACACATCAGGATGCACATCACGGTGTGCGCGACCCCTCGAGCCCACTATCCATGGTCGATCT
>MKSH01000049.1:6038-18100 GCA_001898095.1 Solirubrobacterales bacterium 70-9
GGAGAAAATCGGTCTGCAGTCGGACCCGCAGTTCGGCGGCCACCTGCATCCCGTCGTCATCCTCCCCGCCGTCGGTGATGAAGATGACGTCGGTCGCGGGAAAGGTGCGCAGCTCGTCCTCGACGGCCAGCACGACGTCCTCGTCCCCGACGACCGCGTCCACCGTCAAGCCGGCCTTCGTCAGCGCCGCCAGCGAGAGGACGCACAGGCGCTGCGCCGCCTCGAAGGTCGGACGTCGCTCGCCGCTCCAGCGGTCGAGGAAGCGGCGTGAGGTCGGCACCAGCAGGCGTACCTCGGCGGTCGAGGCCCAGGGGTCGTCTCCCGTGCAGAGGTCCACGATCTCGGTGATCGTCCGCGGGTCCCCGAGAGAGGAGCGACTGACCAGGAGGACGTGGCGACGGAGGTCCCGCAGCGGCGCCGGGACGATCGGCCCCCGGGGCGCCGCCCGGACGGCGACGACGACGACGGCGGCGGCCGTGAGCGCCCCGACCGCCATCCCGAGACCGGGTCCGCCGACGTAGAAACCACCCACGATCGCGACGGCGATCGCCGCCACGATCAGCGGCAGCGTCCACGCCGGCAGGACGAGGTCCTGATCGCCGCCGCCTGAGTCGACGGCGATCATCGTCCCCCTCCAGGCCGATCGAGGACCAGACGAAGCCGCTGCCGCAACAGGTCCGCGAGCACGACCGCATTGTTGTGCTCGACGTCGCGCGCGACGAAGAGCAGGGTGACCGGACCCGTCCGCGCGCGTTCGACCAAGTCCCCCAATTCGGGCCGCTCGTTGCGTTCGAGCTCTTCCACATAGCGGCTCCGAAACCGCTCGAAGAGCGCCGGATCATGATCGAACCAGCGGCGCAGCGCACCGCTGGGCGCCAGGCCGGTGAGGTGGAGATCCACCTTCGCACCTTCCTTGCGCAGCCCGCGCGGCCAGTAGCGATCGACGAGGACACGCAGGCCATCGTCCTCCGTCGCGGGCTCGTAGACGCGCTTGGTGCGAATGCCCATCGCCGACCTCACGCCCGCGTCGGGGATTCACGCGGGGCGGCAGCCGCGGCGGCGGTGCGCGCCCGCTGCTCCTCTTGGCTCATCAGCGCATGCACCGCACCGGGCACGCCGAACTCGTACGGGCCGCCGACCACGCGTGGGATCTCGTCGAAGTTGAAACGCGGGGGTGGCGAGGAGACAAGCCACTCGATCGAGCGGCCGCGCCAAGGGTTTGCCGGGGCCTTGGGACCGAATCGCCAGGAGACGACCATGTTGTAGAGGAAGACGAGCTGGGCGGCGCCGAGCATGAAGGCGAAGCAGCTGATCAGCAGGTTCCAGTTGCCGAACTGGCTGGCGTAGTCGGCGACCCTTCGCGGCATCCCGTCCATCCCGATCCAGTGCATCGGCACGAACGTCCCCCAGGTCCCGATCAGGGTCAGCCAGAAGTGGATCCGTCCGAGCCGCTCGTCGTACATCCTGCCGGTGATCTTCGGGAACCAGTAGTAGAGACCGGCGAAGATCGTGAACACCGACCCGGCGAAGAGGACGAAGTGGATGTGGGCGACGATGAAGTAGGTGTCGGTGACGTGGATGTCGATCGGCACCAGCGCCAGCATGACCCCGCTGATCCCGCCGACGATGAAGCTGACGATGAATCCGAGGGCGAAGAGCATCGCGGTCGAGCGCGTGTCGATTTTGCCGAAGAAGAGGGTGCCGAGCCAGGAGAAGATCTTGATCCCGGTCGGCACCGCGATCAGCACCGAGGTCAACATCATCGGTATGCGCAGCCAACTGAACATCCCGGCGACGAACATGTGGTGAGCCCAGACCGAGTAGCTGAGGACGATGATCGCGATCAGCGAGAGCGACATCAGCCGGTAGCCGAAGATCGGTTTGCGGGCGTTGGTGGAGATGACCTCGCTGATGATCCCGAAGCCGGGGATGATCATGATGTAGACGGCAGGGTGCGAGTAGAACCAGAAGATGTGCTGGTAGCTGACGACGTCGCCGCCGGATCCGAACGAGAAGAAGTTGGTGTGGAGGATGCGGTCGAAGAGCACCATCACCTGGACCCCGGCGATGAACGGGGTGGCCGCCACCACCAGGAGGGAGGTGGCGAGGTTGGCCCAGACGACCAGCGGCATCCGCCAGAAGGTCATCCCCGGCGCCCGCATGGTGATGATCGTGACCAGGAAGTTGACCGCGGCGAGGATCGAGGAGAAGCCGGCGAACTGGACTCCGATGTTGAAGAAGGATTGCCCCAGGGGTGCCCCGGTCGAGAGCGGCGCGTATCCCGTCCAGCCCGCGTCGAAGGCGCCGCCCGGGACCAGGAAGCTGGCCAGGAAGATGATCCCCGCCAGCGGCAGCAACCAGAAGCTGAGCGCGTTCAAGCGGGGGAACGCCATGTCCGGCGCCCCCAGCATCAGCGGCAGGACGTAGTTCGCGATGCCGGCGAACATCGGGATGATGAAGAGGAAGATCATGATCGCCGCGTGGGTCGAGAAGAGGCTGTTGTAGGCCGAGGCCCCGACGATCTGCGTGCCCGGTTGAGCCAACTCGGCGCGGATCAGCATCGCCATCAGCCCACCGATGAAGAAAAAGAAGACCGTGGTGACCATGTACTGGATCCCGATCACCTTGTGGTCGGTGTTGAAGGCGAAGTAGTCCCGCCAGGTGGCAGCGCCGTGGTCGGAATGGTCGTCCGCCTTCGTCGGCATCCCGACGGCCCAGCGCACCCAATAATCGAAGGCACCGAATCCGACGAGGAACCCGAGCGCCGCCGTGATCACCGGCACGACGACGTGTGGGTAGCCGGTCTGTTCGGTCTGCCAGATCGCAAGGCCGGAGGCGGCGCGCATCAACACGACGAAGCCGAACCCGAGCGCCGCCCCGGCCAAGGCACCGGCGAAGGCACGGACCCAACGCCAGAGGAGGTCGTGCCCCGAGATGCCGAACTCTGCCTGTCGATCCCTCCGTTCGCCTGCGGTTACCTCCCGCTGGATGGTGCTGCTCGCCATCGGTCCTCCGTCGCTCGGTGAATTATTTCCTACATGATTGGTGGGTAAATTATTACCACTTGCCGCGAACGTCAGCCATCGCCGTGGCTCGGGCGGGTCGGCGGGTCGGCGGTCCTACGCGTCAAGCAGGCCTGCGTCGACGACGACATCGGCCCCGGCGAACAGTCGCGAGACCGGACAAAGGAGCGCCGCCTCGGCCACCAGCGCCGAGAAACCGGCCTCGTCGAGCCCCTCGACCCGCCCCCTCGCCGCGATCTTCGAGCGCGTGATCGTCGGCACGCCGCCCACCTCCTCGAGCGTGACCGCGGCCTCCACCTCGAGCGCCTGCGGGACCAGTCCGGCCTCTGCCAACTTCAGCCCGAGGGCCATGGCGAAGCAGGACGAGTGGGCGGCCGCACAGAGCTCCTCGGGGCTGGTGCGGCCGTGCGGGTCCTCGATGCGAGACGCCCAGGTGACCTCCACTCCCTCGATCCCGTGGCTCTCCCCGTCGATGACCCCGCGGCCCTTCGCGAGACTGTCGGTCCAGGTCGTCTTGGCACTGCGGGTGGCGATCGGCATATCTGCTCCTTCGCGTCGTCGGGATGCATCCGTCTCGGTAATTTATACCCACCAGTGGTGTATAAATTGGACTCGATGCGAAGACGGGGCACGATCGACGAGGACGCGACCCTGGGAGAGTTGGCCTCCGAGCGCCCGGCACGCATGCGCGTATTCGAGCGTCTGCGCCTCGACTATTGCTGCGGCGGCGCGAGCACCCTGCAGGACGCGTGTCGGGAGCGCGGCCTCGAGGTCGGGGCGGTCCGCGCGCAACTCGAAGCTGTCGATCGGGACGACGTCCTGCTCGAACCGGCGTCCGAGCGGGACTGGCGGCGCGCGACGATCGACGAGCTCTGCGATCACATCGTCTCCACCCACCACGACTACCTGCGACAGGAGATGCCACGGATCTCCGACCTGCTCGCCAGGGTGGTCCGCGCCCATGGCGCCGACTGCCTCGACTTCGAGATCATCGAGCGGGCGTTCGCGTCGCTCCGTGCGGACCTCGACGCGCACATCGACGAGGAGGAGCGGCTGCTGTTTCCGGCCTGTCGGGCGCTGGGGCGCGACGGCGAGACCGGCGACGAGCTCGACCAGGGGACCGTCGGCCGTCAGCGCGACGAGCACGAGGCCGTCGGCCGAAAGCTGACCGCCTTGCGGGCACTCACGGGCGGCTACGACACCTCGCGGGCGCTCTGCTCGACCCACAGGGCGCTGCTCGAATCGCTGCGACTGATGGAGGCCGACCTCCACCGCCACATCCACGAGGAGAACAACGTGCTGCTGCCGCGGGTCGGCGGCCGGTCGACCCAGACGATGTAGGTCGGCGGCGGGTCGATGGCCGGCGTCAGGACGGCTTGTAGACCATCAGGACCAGGATCGCGAAGACCAGAAGCGCGGAGACGTAGTTGACCGCCCGCGACAGGGGGTCGTCGAGGAGCGCGCGCAGCTCGGCGTTCACCGGCTCGCCACTCGCGGCCAGCTCGGCCGCCAGGAGCCGAGCCTCCTTGGGTCGCCGACCGCCGAGCCCGCCGAGCAGCATCGCGACGACGTAAAGGCCGAGCGCCGTCGCGATCCACTGCGTGCCGAGGTCGTAGCGGTCGAGATGCACGAGCCAGAGGCCGCAGACCAGCACCATGAGCGCGCCGAGGGCGACAAGCGCGACGGCAAACCGCGTCGCCCGCAGGAGCACGGCGATCTCACCCGGGCGCTCGCTGCGTCGCGCCTGCTCGAAGAGGAGCCCGGCGGCCACGAAGCCGGCCACGAAGAGCAGGGCCCCGAGCAGGTGGCAGAGCAGGACGAAGCTGTGCAGGGAGAGCCAGTCGGTGTCCATCGAATCGAACCGAGATGATCGTCCACCACGCTCGAATCTCCATCCGCACCGCGGCACCGATCGGGCGGGCCGACCCCGATGCCGGCGCGGGACTCACACGACGGGGTGGGTGTCCCTGGCGTCGACGACGACGCGCCGATCAGGGTCCCTCGCCCGGTGCCTCGAGCTCGAGCGCCACGGCGTCCGGAGGCGCGCCGCCGGGTGCGCCCCGCAGGGCCAGGAAAGGTGCGAGGCGACGGCCGGCGATCTTCGCCGGCGGCCACCAGATCGCCTCCTCGGCGGCGCTCGAGCGGGTGATGCGCCCCCCGAGGACCTCGGCGCGCAGGTAGCGGGGCGCCCGTCCGGTCAGCAACAGGCCCCGCAGGACCGGACGGAACGGGGCCGGGTCGCCACCGAAGCCGAGTTCGGCGACGATCGCCTCGGCGGCGGCGTCGGCCTGCTGGGTGGCGATCCCGCCCTGCTTGAACGGGTAATCGGTCGCGTCCCCGGCGGCGAAGACCCGGTGCAGACCACGGACGCGGCAGTGCTCGTCGATCGGGATGAAGCCGCCCTCCTCGGCGGGCAGGCCCTCGATCTCCGGCGGCACGAGCCGCGGCAACGCGACGACGGCGTCGGCGGCGATCGGGTCGTCCTCCTCGAGGACCAGCTTGCCCGCCTCGACCCGCAGCGCCCTGGCGGTGCGGAACGCGATCCCGCGCGACTCCAGCATCTCGGCGACCGCGTCGCTCGCCCGAGCGCCGAAGGCGTCGACGGGGCGCGACTCGGGCGTGACGATCGAGACTTCTGTCCGGGCGCCCTTCTCGCCCAGCTCGGCGCCGCTCATCAACGCCAGCTCGTAGGCGGGCAGCGACCAGGTCACCCCCGACGGGACGGCGAAGACGAGCCGGGCGAGATTCCCGGCTTCGGCCTCGCGCAGGAGACGCCGGACGTCGGCGGCCGTGCGCGTTCCCGAGAAGGTGATCGCGCCCGGCAGGGCCTCGTGCCGTCCCGCTCCGGTGGCTGCCAAGAGAGCGTCGTAGGGAAGCTCGAGGCCGCCCGCGGTCCGCGCCTGGCGGCGCTCGGCGTCCACGGCCGCCAGCGAGTCGACGACCATCTCGACCCCCCGCGGACCGAGGACCTCGGCCAGCTCGAAGCGGTGCGCGCGGCCGAGGTCGAACGGCTCGGCGACCGAGAGCGGCGTGTATTCGAAATGGCGATCGGGGGCGAGCAGGACGATCTCCCGCAGCCCCGGCGCCAATTCCTGCAGGGCGAGAACGGCCTCGAGGGCCGCGACCCCGCCCCCCGCGATCAGGACGCGGGCGCCGGAGCCTGGCCTCAACGGCGCGTCCCGAGCGCCGTCGTCGTATCCGACGGCGCCTGCATCACGGTGCCGGCCAGCATCATCGCCAGCCCGGCGCACATCCAGGCAAAGGCGACGAGGAAGACGAATGCCATCACGTAGGTCCCGGTTGCGTCCTTGACGATGCCGAGCACCAGCGGCGGGAAGAAGCCGCCGAGGCCGCCGGCCGCGCCCACGATACCGGTGGCGGCGCCCGTGGCCTGGGGAAAGCGCTGCGGGACGAGCTTGAACACGGCGCCGCTGCCGAGGCCGAGGAAGAAGCCGAGCGAGAGGCAGATGATCGTCGTCGGCACGATGCTCGGGTCGGAGGCCTGCCAGGCGAGGGCCATCGCGTCGAGGCCGATCCCGAGGAAGGCGACCGCCATCACCTTGTAGCCGCCGATCCGGTCGGCGAGGTAGCCGCCGATCGGTCGCGCGACCACCGCCGCGACGACGACGAAGCCCGCGGTGCGCAGGCCCGCCGCGGTGAGCGAGTAGTGGAACCAGTCCTTGAGCAGCTTCGGCAGGTAGATCGACATCGCGACGAAGCCGCCGAAGGTGACGAAGTAGAAAAGCGCCAGTTGCCAGAGCGCCGGGCCGAGGCGGAGGACCTCGCGGATCGGGACCGGCTCCGACCGCTCGGCCTCGGCGTTGCGCGCCAGCGTCCACCAGATCACCGCGTAGGCCAACAGCGCGGCGGCGTAGATCACCCCGGCGACGCCGCGCCCGGGGCCGTCGAAGAGCGCCGGCATCGCGAACGCCGATACCGCCGTGCCGGCGGTGCCGACGCCGTAGATGCCGAGCGCCCAGCCCTGGCGCTCGCCCTCGAACCAGGCGGCGACGAACGGCACGCCGATCGCGAACGAGGCCCCCGAGACGCCGAGCAAAAGGCCCGACAACAAGAGCAGCGGGTAGCTGGCGACAGTGCCGACGAGCAGCGGCGGCAGCGCCGAGAAGACGAGGATCCCGGTGAACATCAGGCGGCCACCGTGGCGGTCGGTGAGGCGACCGAGCGGGATCCGCAGCAGCGAGCCGAGCACCACCGGGAGCGCGATCATGATCGCCGTCTCGGTGTCGGAGAGGCCGAGCTGGTCCTGCAGCTTCGGAGCGATCGGCGACAGCATCCCCCAGGCGGCGAAGCAGAGGAAGAAGGCCAGGGTCGCCAGGGTCAGCTCACGGAGCGGCGCGGCGGCGCGCTTCTCGTTCACGGGATCCTCCTTGGTTCGATTTTCGGCGGCGAGACGGGAGCGGCAATCGGGGCACGCCGACGGTAAAGGATCGGGCTGCGTCGGAGGTAGGCGATCGGTACCGACCAGGCATGGACCAGGCGGCTGAAGGGCCAGAGGGCGTAGAGCGCCATCGCCCCCAGGGCGTGCACCTGGTAGATGAGCGGCGCCCCCGACATCAGCGTCGGGTCGGGGTCGAAGAGGAAGAGGCCGCGGAACCAGGGGCCGACCGTCTGGCGGTAGTCGTAGCCGCCGCCGAAGAGGTTGACGCCGATCGTCGCCCACATCCCGGTCGCGATCACCAGCGCCAGCAGCGCGTAGGTGGCCTGGTCGACGCGGGTGGTCGTGCGCCGCACCCGCGCCACGCCGAGACGCCGGTAGAGCAGGATCGCGAAGCCGATCGTCATCGCCAGCCCGGAGGCCGTCCCCGCCGTCACCGAGACCGCGTGGTAGAGGCCCTCCGAGACGCCGAGGGCTTCGGTCGCCTCCTCGGGGACGAGGATACCGAGCACGTGGCCGCCGATCACCGCCAGCAGCCCGAGGTGGAAGAGCGGCGACCCGATCCGCAGCAGCCGGCGCTCGAGCAGCTGGGTGGAGCGCGTCGTCCAGGTGAGCTCACCGGTGCGGCGGCGCCAGATGTGACCGGCGACGAAAAGGGTGAGGCAGACGTAGGGAATCCCGACCCAGACGATCAGGGCGCCGCCGCTCACTGCGCCACCTTCCCGGCGCCGGGAGCGACGGGCGCACAGGCCGGTGGCATCGCCTCCGGCGGCCCGAAGGGCTCGAGGCCGACCGACTCGCTCGGCGGCCCTTCGGCGGCGATCCGTCGCGCCTCCTCGAGGTCCTTCCCGGAGACGGCGGGCAGCAGCCCGCAGAGCGCGTCGAGCAGGCCCGCGTAGGCGCTCTCCTCGGCCCGCAGGGCGGCACGCACCACCTCCAGGGCGGGACGGAAATCGCCGAGGACCGCGACGCCGGCCTCCGGCATCTCGCCCGCGAACTCGAGGATCGCCGGCAGGTAGTCGGGCAGGGCGCCGTCGCCGAGCGCGAACCCCTCTTCGCGGTAGGCCGTTTTCAGGTGCAGCATCGCCATCCCCCGCTGGCGACGGTCGCCGTAGGCGTGGAAGCTGAGGTAGAGCGTCGCCCGCTTGGCGAAGTCGAAGGTCTCGACGTACTCGCGCTGGGCCTCGCTCGCGGTCTGTCCGGCGCGGTGGGCGAGGAAGGCGAGGATCGCCTCGCGCGCCGCGGCGCTCTCGAGCTCGCGGGTCATCGCCGCCAGCTCCTCGGTGCAGTCGAGCAGCTCCGCCTCCGGGTAGTCGAGCAGCAGCGAGAGGATCCGCCAAGGGCTCATGGTCCGGCCTCCTCCTTGCGCCGCTTCGAGCGCCGCACCCGGAACGCCTCGAGCCGCGGGTTGACCTGCGCCATCGTCAGCGTCGCGACGCCGCCGTCGCCGGCGCCGTCGGCACCGGGCGCGCAACTCCCCGGCCCGCCGGCGAAGTCGAGGCCGCAGGCGCCCTGTTCCTCGGCCAGCCGCCCGGCCAGCTCACGATGCGCCTGCGGGACGACGAAGCGGTCGTCGTAGTCGGCGATCGCCAGCAGCCGGAACATCTCCTCCAGCTGGCGCGGCTCCATCCCGACCGCGGCGGCCAGCGCCGGGTCCCCCTGGCCGGAGATCGTGCGCTCGCGCATGTAGGAGCGCATCGCGGCGAGGCGCCGCAAGACGCCGCGGATCACCTCCTCGTCGCCGGCGGCGAGCAGGTTGGCGAGGTAGCGGATCGGGATGCGCAGCGAGTCGATCGCCGGGAAGACGGCGTCGGGATCGCTCTCGGCGCCCTCCCCCTCGACCGTCGACATGACCGGCGAGAGCGGCGGCACGTACCAGACCATCGGCAGCGTGCGGTACTCGGGGTGGAGCGGCAGGGCGATCTTGTGCTTGAGCGCCAATGCCCAGACCGGCGAGCGCCGCGCCGCTTCGAGCCAATCCTCGGCGATCCCTTCGCGGCGCGCCCGCTCGCGGACCTCGGGGTCGTCGGGATCGAGGAAGACGTCGAGCTGGGCGTCGAGCAGCTTGGTCTCGTCCGGGGTCGAGGCGGCCTCCTCGACCCGGTCGGCGTCGTAGAGGACCAGGCCCAGATAACGGATCCGGCCGACGCAGGTCTCCGAGCAGACGGTCGGCAGCCCGGCCTCGATCCGCGGGTAGCAGAGGGTGCACTTCTCCGCCTTGCCGGTGAGGTGGTTGAAGTAGACCTTCTTGTAGGGGCAGCCGGAGACGCACATCCGCCAGCCCCGGCAGGCCTCCTGGTCGACCAGCACGATCCCGTCCTCCTCGCGCTTGTACATCGCCCCCGAGGGGCAGGAGGCGACGCAGGCCGGGTTCAGGCAGTGCTCGCAGATCCGCGGCAGGTACATCATGAAGACCTGCTCGTACTCGGCTTTGACCGCCTCTTCGACGCCCTCGCGCAGCGGGTCGCCGGGCAGGTGCTCAGGACCGCCGGCGAGGTCGTCCTCCCAGTTCGGCCCCCACTCCAGCTGCAACGGCTCGCCGCTGATCTGCGAGATCGGCTGCGCCACCGGTTGCTGCTTGGACGGGCCCGACTTGGTCAGCGTCTCGTAGTCGTAGGTCCAGGGCTCGTAGTAATCGTCGATCTCGGGCAGGTTCGGGTTGTAGAAGATGTTGGCGAGCTTGCGGACCGGGCCGCCGGCCTTCAGCCGCAGGCGCCCGGCGCGGTCCAGCTCCCAGCCGCCGCGCCACTGCTCCTGGTCCTCCCAGCGTTTCGGGTAGCCGCCGCCGGGCTTGGTCTCGACGTTGTTGAACCACATGTACTCGGCGCCCTCGCGGTTCGTCCAGACGTTCTTGCAGGTGACCGAGCAGGTGTGGCAGCCGATGCACTTGTCGAGGTTCATCACCATCGCCACCTGCGCCCGCACTCTCATCAGTAGGTCACCTCGCTCTGGCGCTTGCGGATCAGCGTCACCTCGTCGCGCTGGGAACCGGTCGGGCCGTAGTAGTTGAAGCCGTAGGAGAGCTGCGCGTAGCCGCCGATCATGTGGGACGGCTTCATCTGGATCCTGGTCACCGAGTTGTGGGTGCCGCCGCGGTTGCCGGTCGTCTCCGAGATCGGCACGTTCACGTGGCGATCCTGCGCGTGGTACATCAGGCAGGTGCCGGCCGGGATGCGGTGCGAGACGACGGCGCGCGCCGCCACCGCCCCGTGCGGATTGGTCATCTCGATCCAGTCGTTGTCGCGGACCCCGATCCGCTCGGCGTCCTCGCGGCTCATCCAGACCACCGGGCCGCCGCGGAACAAGGTCAGCATGTGCAGGTTGTCCTGGTAGGTCGAGTGGATCGACCACTTCGAGTGCGGGGTCAGGTAGCGGACCGCGACCGCGGCCTTGCCCGGTTGGCGACCAGCGGCCGGCAACGGCGCCTTGTAGGTGGGCAGGCACTCGCCGTCGACGAGCAGCCACTCGTGGTCCTGGTAGAACTGCTGGCGGCCGGTCAGGGTGCGCCAGGGGACCTCGCGCTCGACGTTCAGGGTGAAGGGCGAGTAGCGCCGCTGGCGCGACTCGATCCCCGACCACTCGGCCGAGGTCAGCGTCTTGCGCGGCTGGATGCCGACGTCGCGGAAGGTGATCCGCTCGTCGGCGTGCTCGGCGGCGAGGTCGGTGAGCGGCACGCCCGCGCGCCGTTCGAGGTCGCGCAGGCCGGCGATCGCGAGCCGCCCGTTGCTGGTCCCCGAGAGGGCAAGGATCGCCTCGCAGGCCTGATCCGCCCGCCACAGCGCGGGGCGCCCGGCGGCGACGCCGGAGGCGACCTCGCCGTTGCTGCGGCGCAGCGCCTCGACCTCCTGGTCGGGCACCCAGGAAAGACCCTTCCACGGGGTGCCGAGCTGCTCGACCAGCGGCCCCAGCGACCCCATCTTCTCCGCCACAGCGCCGTAGTCGCGCTCGACCACGAGCAGCTTCGGCATCGTCTGACCGGGGATCGGCTCGCACTCGCCGGCGCGCCAGTCGCGCACCTCCCCGGGCGGTTGGGCGATCTCGTCGGGGCTGTCGTGCTGGAGCGGCACGGCAACCAGGTCGCGGCAGGTGCCGAGGCGGTCGGCCGCCAGCCGCGAGAAGTCGGTCGCGATCGTCTGGAAGGCGTCCCAGTCGCTGCGCGCCTCCCAGGGCGGCGCGATCGCCGGATTGAAGGAGTGCACGAAGGGGTGCAGGTCGGTGGTCGCGATGTCGTGCTTCTCGTACCAGGTCGCCGCGGGCAGCACGACGTCGGAGTGCAGGCAGGTCCCGTTCATGCGGAAGTCGATCGTCGTCAGCAGGTCGAGCTTTCCCTGCGGCGCCTGCTCGGCCCAGCGCACCTCGCGCGGGCGGTCCTCGGGCGCTGCCTCCGCGGCGGTCACCGCGTTGGTGTCGACCCCGAGCAGGTGCTTGAGGAAGTACTCGTGCCCCTTGCTCGAGGAGCCGAGCAGGTTCGAGCGCCAGACCGTCAGCAGGCGGGGATGGTTCGCCGGCGCGTCGGGGTCCTCGCAGGCGAACCGCAGCCGCCCCTCGCGCAGCTCGCGGACGACCAGCTCACCGACCTCGACGCCCTCCTGCTCGGCCTGCTCGGCGAGGTCCAGGGGATTGCGGTCGAAGGTCGGGTAGGA
>MKSH01000049.1:18113-18672 GCA_001898095.1 Solirubrobacterales bacterium 70-9
GCGTCGCCGCCTGGTGGCGCGGCGGCCGCGACCAATCGAGGCCGAAGGCGAGGGTCGAGAAGCCGGTGATCGTGCGCACCTTCTCCTGGCCCACGTAGTGGGCCCAGCCGCCGCCGTTCACGCCCTGGCAGCCGCAGAGCAGGACCAGGTTGAGCATCGCCCGGTAGATCAGGTCGGAGTGGAACCAGTGGTTGGTGCCGGCGCCCATCACGATCATCGAGCGCCCCTTGGTGCGCTCGGCGTTGCGGGCGAACTCGCGGGCGACCTTGGTCACCACGCCGGCGTCGACGCCGGTGATCGCCTCCTGCCAGGCGGGGGTGAAGGGCCGGCTGGGGTCGTCGTAACCGCTCGGCCAGCTGCCCGGCAGCCCGTCGCGGCGCACCCCGAGCTGGGCGCAGAGGAGGTCGAAGACGGTGGTCACCCAGGCATCGGCGATCCGCCGCACGGGCACGCCGCGGCGCAGCGGCTCGCTTGCTTCGCCGTCGAAGTGGGGCAGCGACACCTCGAGCAGCTGCTCGTGGTCGCCGTAGAGCGAGAGCGCCGGGTCGATGCCGCCCAG
>MKSH01000049.1:18704-21729 GCA_001898095.1 Solirubrobacterales bacterium 70-9
GGCGTCGAAGACGGTCGGCTTCCACTCCGCGTTCTCGGCCTCGGAGCCGAGGTCGGAGTCGCGCAGGAAGCGCCCCGGCACCAGGTCCCCGTCGCGCTCCTCGAGGCGGACCAGGAAGGGCAGGTCGGTGAAGCGGGTGACGTAGTCGGTGAAGTAGGGCACCCGGCGCTCGACGTGGAACTCCTTCAGGATCACGTGCGCCATCGCCATCGCCAGGGCGCCGTCGGTGCCGGGCGCCGCGGGCAGCCAGTCGTCGGCGAACTTGGTGTGGTCGGAGTAGTCGGGGGAGACGACGACGGTCTTCTGACCGCGGTAGCGGGCCTCGGTCATGAAGTGCGCGTCGGGCGTACGCGTCATCGGGATGTTGGAGCCCCACATCATCAGGTAGCCGGCGTCCCACCAGTCGGCCGACTCGGGCACGTCGGTCTGGTCGCCCCAGATCTGCGGCGAGGCGGGCGGCAGGTCGGCGTACCAGTCGTAGAACGAGAGGCAGACCCCGCCGATCAGCGAGAGGAAGCGGGCGCCGGCGGCGTAGGAGGTCATCGACATCGCCGGGATCGGCGAGAAGCCGGCGATCCGGTCGGGCCCGTGGCGCTCGATCGTGTGCACGTGGGCGGCGGCGATCAGCTCGCCCACCTCCTCCCAGGAAGAACGGACGAAGCCGCCTTTGCCGCGCTGGGAGGTGTAGGCCGGGTCGCCGGCGATCGCCGCCCAGGCGTCGACCGGGTCGTCGTGGCTCGCCCGCGCGGCGCGCCAGAGCTCCAGCAGCGCCCCGCGCACGTAGGGGTACTTCACCCGCAGCGGCGAGTAGGTGTACCAGGAGAAGGAGGCGCCGCGAGGGCAGCCGCGGGGCTCGTAGTCGGGGGTCTCGGCGCCGTTGGAGGGGTAGTCGGTCTGCTGGGTCTCCCAGGTGATGATCCCGTCCTTGACGTGGACCTTCCACGAGCAGGAGCCGGTGCAGTTGACCCCGTGCGTGGAGCGGACGACTTTGGTGTGCTGCCAGCGGTCCCGGTAGGCGCGCTCCCAGGCGCGCGAGCGGCGGCTGCGGGCGCTCCAGGGCAGGTCGGCGTCGAGGCCGCCGACCGACGCGAAGTATCGGAGCTGGTCGAGCGGTGAGGATCCGTTGCGGCTCATGCATAGATCGTGGCTGTCGGCCCCTCGGCCTTCATCCGGTGTTTCCCCGTCGCCCGCGCGGGGCCGACCCGGACCGGCGGCGGCGCGCCGGGCTCAGGCCGACGCGGGCGCCATCCGGCGCGCGACGTCGACGACCCAGCGGGCGACCGCCGGCTCCGGCAGGATCGAGTCCGGCCGGTAGAGCACGCGGTCCGGCGCCGCGCAACGTTCGACCGCGCGACCGATGATCCGCTCCTGGAACATCGGGTCGTAGGCGACGAGGACCGGCAGCACGATCGCCCGGTCGGCGACCCGCAGCACGCTTTCGATCGCCTCGATCGTCGGCGCGCGCCGGTAGCCGACGATGTGGCCGCACCAGGCGTGGGCGGAGGCGACGAAGCCGAGCTCGGACTCGGCGAAGCCCCGCGCCTCGGCGAAGAAGCGGGTCCACTCGTCCTCGAACTCGGCGCTCCCGTAGCCGACCAGGACCAGTCCGTCGCGGCGCGCCCCGGGGTCCGGCGGCGGTCGCCCGACGATCGCCCGCACCCGTCGGGCGAGGTTCGTCCGCACCAGGCCGGAGAAGTCGAGCAGGGGCGCGAAGCGCAGCTCGGCCTCGGCCGCGTAGACCTCGATCTTCTCCTCGCGAAGCTGGGTGAGCCGGGCTTCGTCCTCGTGCAGGCCGCAGATCGCCGGGATGTCGTCGAAGGTGTGGTCGCTGATCGTCAGCAGCAGCGGCACCACGATCACGGTCTCGATCCCGGCGGCGTCGAAGGCGCGCAGTTGGGTCGCGATCGAAGGCTCGGCGTACTCCATGAAGGCGCTCCGCACCTGGGCCACCCCCGGGATCGCCAACAGGTCGGATTCCGCCTGGGCGTGCACGTCGAGCAGCATCCGTCGCCAGCCCGCCGCGCGCGAGCCGTGGTTGACGAGGAGGACCCCGGTCTTGTCGCCGCCCTCGGCGGCGATCGATTCGGCCCGGGCGGCGTCGATGCGGGGCCCCAGGGAGGGGTCCGCCTCGAGCAGGGCCGGCCCCAGCTCGTCGAGCACCTGGGCGAAGACGCGGTCCTGCTCGGCCGGCTCGAAGTCGACGTGCTTGCGCTTCTTCAGGCCCAGGTCATGAAGCTGGACCAACTGCCGCGGCGTCACCCCCTTGGCGCCGAGGACCTTCTCGCAGCAGCTCAGCGGGCAACCGTCGATCGCCAGCACCGGGCGGCCGGCGGTCGCCGTCTTGACCAGCGCCTTGACGTCCCCGCCGACGCCCGCGATGCAGGACATCTCGGCGATCCCGAGGCGATCGAGACGGACGGCGATGTGGTTGGCGAGCTGGGCGACGTTCGAACAGCCCGAGCAGGAATAGACCAGCGATGACGGTGGTTTGTCTGCCATGGATCAAGGCTCGCGAAGACGGCCGAACCGTGCATCCGTGGGACACCCGCGCACCCCACGGAGTTGCTCCGCCGCGACGCCCGGCGACGCTCAGATCAGCCGTCGCTCGAGCGCGTAGCCGACCAGCTCGGGGCGGCCGGCGAGACCCAGCTTCTGCTGGATCCGGGTGCGATGGGTCTCGACCGTGCGCACGCTGAGCTCCAGCTCGGCGGCGATTTCGGCGTTCGTCTCGCCGCGGGCGATCAACCGCAGCACTTCGGTCTCGCGCGGGGTCAGGTCATCGGCCGGACTCGCCTCGGACCGGCCCGCAAGCGCCGCGGCGACGTCGTGCCCGACGTAAACCTCACCGCGGACGACGGCGCGGACCGCGTCGACCAGCCCCTCCTCGGCGGAGCGCTTCAGTAGGTAGCCCCGGGCGCCGGCGTCGAGCGCGCGGCGGGCGAAGGCGGGGTCGTCCTCCATCGTCAGGACGACGACGGCCGGCCCCGGGGAACTCCCGGCGAGCTCGGCCAGCACCTCCAGCGGC
>MKSH01000049.1:21810-26322 GCA_001898095.1 Solirubrobacterales bacterium 70-9
CGGCACGGACCACGCGGTGGTCGTCGGCGAGCACCAGGGAGATCTTTCGCGTCGGCGCGCACACGCGCGCCGACTCTAGCCCGCGGCACGGGCGGGCGTCGTGGGTTCCCCCTTCCCAGGCGCGGGTCGGCGACGGATGACCCGCGGTGCCGGACACGCGAAGATGACCCGGATGCCCGACTCCGACGCCGACGAGAAGCCCACCGCCGTGGAGCCGCCGGTCACCACGATCGTGATCGCCGACGACCACCGCGTGGTCCGTGCCGGCCTGCGGCTGATCCTCGAAGCGGAGGATGGCTTCGACGTCCGGGCGGAGGCCGACGACGTGGCGATGGCTCGGCGCCAGGTGCGCGTCCACCGGCCCACGGTCCTGATCCTCGACCTGAACATGCCTGGCGAACCGAGCCTCGCCGCGATCCCCGGGTTGCGGGATGAATTCCCGCAGACGCAGATCGTCGTACTGACGATGCAGGACGACCCCGCCTTCGCCCGCGAGGCGCTGAAAGCGGGGGCCGTCGGCTTCGTCCTCAAGCGGGCGGCCGAGGGCGAGCTGATCGAGGCGGTACGCCTGGCGGCGCGCGGCGAGCTCTACCTGAACCCGCAACTCGGGGCGCGGATCGTGGTCGAACCGCCGCCCGGCCCGCCCGACGGCCTCGAGGAGGAGGAGGTGAAGATCCTGCGCCTGGTCGCGCTCGGGCACACCAACGCCGAGATCGGCGAACGGCTCTTCCTCAGCGGGCGCACGGTCGAGACCCACCGGATCAAGTTGCAGCGGCGGCTCGGCCTGGAGACCCGAGCGGAGCTCGTCACCTACGTGCTCGACAACGGGCTCCTGGGCCGATGAGGCCCCGCGACTGCCATCGGGATCGAGGCGGAGATCTTCGTCCCCCGGTCGCCGCCCGACTCGATCCGCAGTGTCCCCGCGGCCAGCTCAACCCGCTCGCGCATGCCGGTGAGGCCGAAGCCACCGCTCGTCGCGGCGGGATCGAAGCCCCGCCCGTCGTCGGCGACGCTGACCTCGACGACGTTGCCGACGCGCCGCAGCACCGCCTCGGCGCGGGTCGCCCCGGCGTGCTTGACGACGTTGTTCAGCGCCTCCTGGACGAGGCGGTAGATGACGTTCTCGGTCTCCGCCGGCAGCCGCTCGCCGCCGTCCTGCAGGTCGGCCGACACCTCGATCCGTAACCCCCCCTCACGGCCCTTGCGTTCGGCCAGCGTGCGCAGCGCGGGAACCAGCCCGATCTCGTCGAGCGCCGCCGGGCGCAGCTCGGCGATCAGGGCGGAGAGGTTGTCGATCTCGGCATCGATCAGCTCGGCGCCTTCGGCCAGCGCCCGCCGCACTTCGGCGGAGCCGGCGTCCTCGCGCAACGCCGCGGCATGCAGCATGCGCAGCCCGCCGAGCGCCTGCAGGGTCTCGTCGTGCAGCTCCCGCGCCCAGTGCTTGCGCTCCTGCTCGGCGGCCTCGAGGCTGTGGCGCAGGCGCTCGGCCTCGACCGAGCGCGCCGTCGCCACCGCGGTCGCGGCGCTGGCCGCGAAGGAGCGCAGCAGGCGTTCGTCCTCGACCCCGAAGCGCGGCCCTTCCGCCTCGCGGTCGAAGGCCAGCAGCACCCCGGAGGAGGTGCCGCGAAAGGTGAGCGGCACGACGATCGCCGCCTCCGCCGCGACGCCGAGGCCGGCCAGCTGCCCGGCGGCGCCCTCGCCATCACCGAGCCGCTCGGCGCGGCCACTGCGCAGCACCTCACCGGGACGGGTGCCCGCGATCGGGATCCGAACCCCGCGCAGGTCCGCCTCCAGCTCGCCCGCCGTCGCCGCCATCACCAGCTCCTCGCCCTCTGCCAGCATGATCAGCAGGGCGCGGGCCTGGACCAGGCTGCGGCCGCGGTCGACGATCAGGCCGAGGATCCGATCGACGTCGGTCTCGCCCCCGACCGAGCGGGCGATGTCGGTCATCACCGCCAGCGCCCGGGCCGAGCTCTCGGCCTGGTCGCGCTTCAGTTCGACCTCGTTGCGGCGCCGGCTCAGGCCTTCGTAGAGGCGCGCGTTCTCGACCGCGATCGCCGCCCACTCCGCCAGCGCCGCGATCATCTCCTCGTCGCCCGCGTCGAACTCCGCGCCGCCGGCCTTCTCGGTCAGGTAGAGGCTCCCCCAGTCGACTCCGCGGATACGGATCGGCACGCCGAGGAAGGTGCGCATCGGCGGGTGCCCCGGGGGGAAGCCGCAGGAGCTCGGATGCGAGCCGAGCTCGGCCAGGCGCAGCGGCGCCGTCGCCCCGATCAGCTCGCCGAGCACGCCGCCGCCGTGGGGAAGGGCACCGATCGCGGCGCTGGTCTCGTCGTCGATCCCGAGGGTGACGAAGCGGTCCAACGCGTCGCCTCGTTCGGAGAGGATGCCGAGCGCCGCGTAGCCGGCGCCGCTCAGCCGCCGGCCCGCATCGAGCAGGACTTCGATCACGCCCTCGAGATCGAGGTGCCCGACCAACGCCCGGGCCGCCGCGGCAAGGCGGGCCTGCGCCGCCGCGTCGGTGTCGGTCGCGTGCATCGGCCAACCGTACGCGATCGGCGGCCGGGTGCCGCACGGTGGACGGAGGTGGCCGATCGACGCTGAGGACCGCCTGCGCGATCGGCGGTTGAGGTCAGCCGCAGTCCGGGGACGCGAGCAGGTAGCGGACGACGTCCTTGGCATGGTAGGGACGTCCGTCGGGCGAGAGCGCGGCGAGGACGGAGTTCGCGTCGTCGCCGAGGGTGAGCAGTGGCAGCTCGTGGCCGCCACCGTCGCGGTGCTGGGCCAGCCCCACGGCAGCGGTCAGCCCGTTGCAAAGGCACATGCGCCCGACCGTGTCGGCCGCATCCCCGCCCTTCGCCACGTAGTCGGCCTGCGGCTCGGCCGGGCAGCGGTAGCCGACGGTGCCGTCCGCCTTGCGGTAGGCCGTCGTCAGGTAGCCGAGGTCGCAGCGCCGCCGGCGGGCGGCGTAGGCCTCGGGGTCGGCCAAGGTGCCCGCCAGCTGCACCACCTTGAACGGGTAACCGGTCGGCGAGGCGACCGGGTCGGTGCGCACGGCGAGCCGGCCCGCCGCCGCCCGCGCACGCGTGCGACGCCGCAGGGCCGGGTCGAGCCCCGACTCCTCGCAGAGCGCGAACGCGGTGCCCACCTGCACGCCGCGGGCCCCCTCCGCCACCGCCTCGCGCAGTCGCTCCGGGCTCGCGTATCCGCCGGCCAGCCAGAAGGGGACGCCGAGCTCGCGGATCCGGGCGAGATCGATCTCGTCGCGCGGCCCGTAGGTGGGTTCGCCCGCGGCGTTTCGCTTCGGCGTGCCGCGCGGGGGCGCGTTGTGGCCGCCCGCGACCGGCCCCTCCACCACGAAGCCGGCCGGCCGACTCTCGGCGGCGCGCGCCAAGTGGGTGGCGAGGACGTGGGAGCCGACGATCGCCATGAAACGCGGCGCCGACAGAGGCTCACGGCAGCCGGCGACGGCGCCGCGCGGATCGAAGGCGAGGGTGAAGTCGTCGCCGGCGCCGGCGACCGCGAACGGCAGGGTCGTCGGTCGATGCTCGGCCAGCGACCGCAGCGCCGCCGGGATGTGTCGCGGGATCCCCGCCCCCATCAGCACCCAGTCGACGCCCGCCAGCATCGCACCGTAGAGCGAGGGGAGCGTCGGGATCTGGATCTTCTCGAGCAGGTTGATGCCGACGACGCCCTCGTGTCCCTCTTTGGCGAGGAAGACCTCGACGAAGCTGCCCGCCACGGTCAGCTCGAGGAAATTGCGGTGCGCCCGGTGTCGCGGGACGGGCACGGCGCGGAAGCGGCCACCGGCCGGCAGGCCATCGCGGCGGAAGTAGCGCCCGAGGATCCGGGCAGCTGCCGCACCGTCGGCGAACGCCGCGAGCCCGCGCCGCAGATGACCGCCCGGATCGCCGCGTTGGAGCCCACGGGCGAGCACGACCGCCGACGCGGTCCCCGAGACCACGCCGAGCTGGCCCGTCCGGGCGACCGCCGCGGCCAACCGCCAGCCCGAGACGGCCACCCCCATCCCGCCCTGGATCACCCGTGGCAACGGCTCACCCCGTCGCCGCGGCGGGCTCGCCGAGTTCGTCGCGCAGGCGCCGGAAGAGGACGTTGTTCTCCTCGTGGATGTGCTGGTGGAGGTCCTGCTCGAGACCTTGCAGCGACTCGAGCAGGACCTTATGGGTGGTGCCGAGGGATGCGGAGGAGTCGTAGCCGCCGGCCATCTCACGCATCCTCGCCAGCGTCTCGCCGACGTCGGAGTGCGCCGCCTCATGCATCCGCAGCTGTTCGAGGACGCGATCCGCTGGTCCGGCGTCGGCGTCGAGCCCGGCGCAGAACGGGAAGAGCACCTCCTCCTCCTGGTCGATGTGGTCGAGCAGATCGCCGTACAGATCCAGGAAGTCCCCCTGTAGACCGACCAGGGTGGGTTGGGTCGACCCGTGGCGCGCAACCACTTCGGCAAGCAGTTCCTCGATGCGGGGGAGTTCGCGGCGCAGGAAGGCGTGGTGG
>MKSH01000049.1:26357-26918 GCA_001898095.1 Solirubrobacterales bacterium 70-9
CGCCCGCCTCCAGGGTGGAGACCAGAGTGCGCTCGTCCAAGCCGTGTTGCGCAGCGGCGGCGGCGAGGCTGACCGAGCCTCCACAGCAGTAGTCCAGGCGCAGCTCGTCGAAGATCCGCGCCAGCTCTGGTCGTTCCAAGGCCAGCTCGCCCAGCGAGAGGTCAGGATCAATGGTCGTGCTCATCGGGTCTCCTCGGTCGGGGTGGTCCGCCTGGACTGCCTGGCGATGATCGGTGGCCCGGGCCTGCGTTTCATCCGCGGAACCCCGCAGGCGCGGCGAGGTGAGCCCCGCGCCGGCGACGGGGCGAGACCGACGCGCATCGGTGCTTCCCCGGTTTGCGCGGCGCGACACCGACGGTACCGTCAGAGCATGGCGGCAGGTGTCCAACGAACACGGAGGGAGTCCGATGACGAGCAAGGAATGGGTCGAGCGCTTCGCGGGTGAGGTCGGCCTCGAGGGTCCGAGCGAGGTCGAATTCGACGGCGTGCTGAGGCTGGCTGCCGCAGCGGCGCACGGATCGGAGCGCCAGGCGGCCCCGGTCGCCGCCTGGCTGGCGGGCA
>MKSH01000049.1:27000-28239 GCA_001898095.1 Solirubrobacterales bacterium 70-9
GGCTGAGGCCGGTGGCGGTCGGCCTCTTCGCGCTCAACTGCGTCGCTTATGTGGTCATCTGGGCGCTCAGCCTGCTGCGCCTGCGCCTTTACCCCCGACGCATGGTCGACGACCTGATCAGCCACCAGCGCGGCCTCGGTTTCCTCACCGTCGTCGCGGCGACCGCCGTGCTCGGCAATCAAGTGATCCTGATCGGCAAGGAGTTCACGATCGCCATCGCGCTCCTGGCCCTCGCCGTGATCCTCTGGCTGGCGCTGACCTACACCGTCTTCACCGCCCTGACGATCAAGCGCGAGAAGCCCTCGCTGGCGCAGGGGATCAGCGGCACCTGGCTGCTGGCCGTCGTCGCCACCCAGTCGATCGCCGTGCTGATCGCCCTGCTCGCCGCGCACTGGGGCCAGCCGCTGCGCCTGCACGCCAACTTCGTCGCCCTCTCGATGTGGCTGTGGGGCGGAATGCTCTACATCTGGATCATCTCGCTGATCTTCTATCGCTACACCTTCTTCCGCTTCGAGCCCGATGACCTCGCCCCGCCCTACTGGATCAACATGGGGGCGATGGCGATCTCGACCCTGGCCGGGTCGCTGCTGGTCGAGAACAGCACGATCAGCTCCGACGCCCCGTTCCTGCACTCGCTGCGCCCCTTCCTCGAGGGCTTCACCGTCTTCTACTGGGCGACGGGGACCTGGTGGATCCCGATCATCGCGATCCTCGCCGTCTGGCGCTACGGCTACCGCCGCCTGCCGTTCGAATACGACCCGCTCTACTGGGGTGCAGTCTTCCCGCTCGGCATGTACGCGGTCGCCACCTTCCGGATGGCCGAAGCGCTGAAGCTCGAATTCCTCGACCCGATCCCGCAAGTCTTCCTCGGCCTTTCCCTGGCCGCCTGGCTGGCGACCTTCATCGGGCTGATGCGCCGCCTCGGCAGCGGCCTGGCCCGCAACGCGACGCGTGGGTAGGGGCTCCACCCGTCAGGGCACGGGTATTTTACCCACTCATCATGTGTAAATATGGCGGAAGCCCAACCCGGGCCGACGAGCGACAAAGGAGCCAAAGCACATGCCGACCACCGACCCGCAGCTCGATGTCCGCAGCGAGCCGCCGTCCCGCCGCCACCAGCTGATCTTCGACACCTACGAGGCGCTCGCCGCCGGCGCCGGATTCATCCTCGTCAACGATCACGACCCGAAACCGCTGCGCTACCAGTTCGAGGCCGAGCACCCCGACCAATTCACCTGG
>MKSH01000049.1:28322-28811 GCA_001898095.1 Solirubrobacterales bacterium 70-9
TCGCGCTGATGGCCGGCCTCTGGGCGGGCCTCCTGCGGCTGGGCCTCGACCTGCCGCCACTGCGCCCGGCGCTGGCCGCCGAGCACGGGCCGCTCCTGGTGCTCGGCTTCCTCGGCACCCAGATCGGCCTCGAGCGGGCGGTCGCCCTGGGCGGGCACCGCGCCTGGCGCTGGCCCTACCTGGCGCCCACCGCGGCGGCGGCCGGGGCGCTGTGGCTGCTCCTCGGGCTGCCGACGCGGCCCGGCCAGTTCCTCCTCTTCGTCGGCGGCCTTGCCCTGGTCGCCGTCTTCGTCGCCGTCCAGTGCCTCGACCCGACCTGGCACAACGTCGTGATGGGGCTCGGCGCGGCCGCCTGGGCGACGGGGGCAGCGGTCTGGCTGGCATCCGAACCGATCACCGCGGTGGTTCCGTTCCTGGCCGCGTTCCTGGTGCTGACGATCGTCGGCGAGCGGCTTGAGCTCTCGCGCATGCGCCATCCGCCGCGGCGGG
>MKSH01000049.1:28891-30091 GCA_001898095.1 Solirubrobacterales bacterium 70-9
CGCTACGACGTCGCCCGCCGCACGATCCAGATGACGGGCCTCACGCGCTACATGGCCGTCGCCCTGCTGGCCGGCTACTTCTGGCTGGGCGTCGCGGGGGTGCTCTGGCTGTGGGAAGGGCAACTGCTGGGCGGCGGCTACGCCTACGACGCGATGGTCCACCTCATCTTCCTCGGCTTCGTCTTCTCGATGATCTTCGCCCACGCGCCGGTGATCGTCCCGGCCCTCCTCGGCGTCGCGCTCCCCTACCGCCGCTCCTTCTACGTCCCCCTGGCCCTGCTGCACGCCAGCGTCGCGATCCGGGTCTTCGGCGACCTCGAGAGCAACCTCCACGCCTGGCGTTGGGGCGGCGTCCTCGGTGAGGTCGCGATCCTCTCCTTCCTCGTCCTCGCCGCCGGCTCGGTGGTGCGGGCCAGGCGCCATCGCGCATCATGCAGGCCGCGGAGTCAACCCTCTGCGACGTCGGAGCGCTTGGCGGCGTGGCGACGCGTGTAGAGCTTCTCGCGCAGCTCCAGCGCGCCGGGGTGGCCGGCGCCGGGCCACGGCGTCAGCAGTAGCAGCAGGCGGGCGTCGGCGGTCGCCTCGACCCGATGGCGTTCGCGCGGCTCGATCTCGACCAACAGCCCGCGGCCACCGCGGATCTCGGCACCGTTACCGGTCACCTCGATCTCCCCGACGAGCACCAGGAGGAAGGCGCGCTCGTGCACCTCGTGCTCCTCGAGGGTCTCGCCCGCGGCCAGGTCGAGCGCGATGACGCGGGCATCGTCGCTCGAGGAGAGGATCTCCGGCAGCCGTGGCTTCAGGTTCAGTCCGCCCAGGTCCCAACTCTTCATCCGTCCCCCTCTGTCTCGCGAGCCCGACGCCGACAGCGCCGACCGTCCGGTCCCGACCAGGCATCGTAGCGGTACCTGCCGCTTGGTCCACTGTCGATGTGTAAATGAAACCTGGGGCGAGCTCACTGTGATAGGAAGGGTCGGTGGCGGCCGGTCGCTCCAATCCGCTCCTCGAAGCACACCGCTTCCTGCGACGGGGGCCGATCTCCGAGGAGCGCTGGAGCCAGCTGGTCGCCAAGGACCGAGACTGGGAGCGCAGCTATCGGGGCCGCTGGGCCCACGACAAGGTCGTCCGCTCGACCCACGGCGTCAACTGCACCGGCTCCTGCTCCTGGAACGTCTACGTCAAGGACGGCTTGATCACCTG
>MKSH01000050.1:0-11993 GCA_001898095.1 Solirubrobacterales bacterium 70-9
AGTTCCCCGTACCGGCTACGGGGAAGTGCGGACGCCGACCGCCGGACCCCCGAATCGCACCGTCCCCGGCAGCTTCGGCCGCGAAGTGCCCCGCTCAGCCTGTGAGCTTCGAGCGCAGGGCGTCGACCAGGGGCGGAGCCATCGGCTTGGCCAGGCCCTTGATCCGCATCGTGCCGTCGGGCCAGCTCAGCTTCAGGTCGCGCTTGCCGACCTCGTCGATGGTCATGCCCGCGTAGGGGATCTCGCTGTGCTCGCGGGTGCCGCCGGCGGCGCCGGTGGCGATCACGAGGAGGCGGCGGTCGGTGGCGGCGAGGACGACGTTGGTGCTCTTGGTCAGCTCGCGGAGGCCGCCGGCGAGGGTGATCGACTTGTGCTCGAAGGTCGGGTTCAGGCCGATGCAGGCGGCGAGCAGCTGCTCGTCCGGCTCGACCACCTCGGCGATCCCCTCCAGCGACTTGCCGAAGCGTCCCCAGCCGAACGGCAGCAGGTCCTTTTCGCGCTCGATCGCGGTCTCGATCTCGGCTGGGCTCATCGTGACGCTCCTCTCTCTCGGTAACGGAAGCGACCGCCGAGCAGTTCGGTGACGGTCACCAGGCGGAAGTGACGGGCACGAAGACCTTCGACGATGCCCGCCAGGGCGGTGACCGTCTGCGGGTGGCGGCCGCCGTCGTGCATCAGGATGATCGCGCCGGGGTGGGCTCGGTGGACGGCGTGCGCCTCGATCGCCCGGGGGCCGAATCCGTGGTCGTCGCCGGGGTCGAGGTCCCAGAGGATCATCTCCAAGCGCTCGTCGCGGGCCGCCGCTTCGACCGTCGGATCGATCAGGCCGTACGGGGGGCGGAAGAGGCAGGGACGGAAGCCGGTGGCAGCTTGGATCGCTTCGTCGGTGGTCGAGAGCTCGGCAAGGCCGGGGCGCTTCGGATGGTCGTAGCTGTGGTTCGCGATCTCGCTGCCGGAGGCGAGCATATCCCGCAGCAGCGCGTCGTTTCCGGCCACGTGGCGACCCTCGACGAAGAACGTGGCGGTAGCGTCCAGCCGCTCCAGGGTCGAGAGGATCGGCCGGGTCTGCCGCGACTTCGGCCCGTCGTCGAAGGTCAAGGCCACCTCGCGTCGTGGCCGCGGCCCCTGCGACACGGTGCTCCCGACCGCGGAGCTGCAGCCGATCGGCATCGCTTCCGGGCCGACCCCGCCGGCGAGGTTGGCGGCGCCCACCGGCGCCGGGCGAAGGGCGGGTACGGCGAGGAGGAGCAGTGCGATCAGGCCGCGCAGCGGCGGCCGCCGGGGGAGCATCGCCCGCAGCCTGACTCAGCGGCGCCCGATCCGCATCGGTGAAATTACTGATGGTTCCCCGGCGCGCCCAAAAAAAGGGGCGGCACGAGGCCGCCCCTTTGCTTGGCCTGACCCTGTGGCTACATGCCCCAGAGTTTTTTGAACTGTTCTTCGAACCCTTCGGCGCCGACGTAGGCTTCGCCGATCTGTTCGATGTTGTTGGCGGTCACCATCACCGTGGTGACCGGGGTGCTCGGTTCCAGTTTTTCGCCGTTGATCACCCGCGCGGCCGCGTCGGCGGCCACCCAACCCGGTTCGGTGGTCCCGGAGGTGACGTCGAACTTCTGGATTTCTTCGTTGCGGATCATTTCCAGGTTCGGACCGTTGGCGTCGAAGCCGCCGACCTGGATTTCTTCGGTCTTGCCCGCCTGACGGATGGCTTCCGCCGCCGCCAGCGACACCGCGTCGAAGGTGCCGACCATGTATTCGATTTCGCTGTTCGACTGCAGCTCGGCCTGCAGCTGCTGCGGCAGCGAGGACTGCATCGTCGCGATCGAGAAGGTCAGTGTGCTGGCCTTGCATTCGGGGCAGGTCTTCATCGTCTTGATGAAGCCTTCCTGCCGCTGTTTGTTGCAGGTGTAGGTCTGGGTGCCGACGAAGACGACGTTGGCTTTCCCTTCGCTGTCGGCGATCACCCATTTGGCCGCCGCTTCACCCTCTTCCGGGCAGGTTTCGCCGGCGACCTCGGTGGCGACGCCTTCGGCGCCGTTCGGATCCCCGGTGAACATGCCGACGATCGGGATGCCGGCCTTCTTCGCTTCGGCGAAGCCTTCGCCGGCGCCTTCGATGCCGATCCCGTTCGGGATGATCACGTCGGGCTTCGCGTTGACCGCGTTTTTGAAGCAGGACGAGATCGTTTCCGGCGACGAACCGCCGTTGCACTGTTCGTACTTGAAGCCGATCGCTTCGACCGCCGACTTCAGACCCTTGGCCTGGTTGGCGCAGCCTTCCAGCGAGAGGTCACAGGCGACGTGGAAGATCGTCGAGCCGGCTTTCGGCGTCACCGGTTCGGTGGCGAGGATTTCGGTCGGGATCGTTTCCGCTTCTTTGGTGGCCGCGGCCGCTTCCGCGACGACGCCCGATTCTTCGGTTTCCGCTTCTTCTTCACCTTCGGCTTCGGTTTCTTCGCCGCCGCCGGTTTCTTCTGCTTCCGTTTCCTGCGTACTGCCACCGCTCCCGGTGGTGTCGCTGCTGCTGCTGCCGCAACCGGTGACGATGACGCCGCCGACGACCAGAAGCAGAGCGATCCAGAGGACGCTGAGCTTTTTCATTCTCTCTCCTTCCCCGTACCCCGGGGTTAGTTCCGGTCGCGAGTCTGCGCGTGGGCGCCGCGCACGCGAAGCGGATTCTCTGGAGGAAAATCACTTGGTCTCACCGCGCCTGGGCCGCAGGATGCCGCCGCATGGAGGGATTGATGTCGGTCGCCGGCGTCTCGAAGACTTTTGTCAGCACGCGGGCGTTGGACCGCGTCGATTTCGACGTCCGCGCGGGCGAGGTGCACGCGCTGATCGGCCACAACGGCTCCGGTAAGTCGACCCTGGTGAAGGTGCTCGCCGGCTTCCACAAGCCGGACGCGGACTCGGGCGCCTTCAAGGTGGAAGGGAAGGAGATCCCTTATGGAGACCCGGAGGCGGTGCACCGCGCCGGCCTCCGCTTCATCCACCAGGAGCTCGGACTGCTCGACGAGCTCAGCCTGCTGGAGAACCTGCGGCTCGGCGACCGTTACCTGACCGGCCGCGGCTGGCGGGTGCGCTGGGGCGCCGAGCGCCGTCGCGCCGCCGCGGCGCTGGCGATCGTCGGCCTCGACCTCGATCCCGACGTGAAGGTCGCCGACCTGACCCCGATCGAGCGCACCCAGGTCGCGGTGGCGCGGGCGATGCAGGACGAGAAAGCGGTCCGCCTGGTGCTCCTCGACGAGCCGACCGCGACCCTGCCCTCCTCCGAGGTGACGAAGCTCTTCGAGCTGATCCGGCGGATGACCGCCCGCGGGGTCGGCATCGCCTACATCTCCCACCGCCTCGAGGAGATCGAGGAGATCGCCGACCGGGTCACGGTGCTGCGCGAGGGACGGGTGGTCGGGACCGGGCCGCGGGCCGAGTTCGACAACGCCCGCCTGGTCTCCCTGATCGTCGGCTCGCACGCCGGCGAAGCCGTCCCCGCCACCGCCCGCGAGGCGACCCGGATCCACGGCGAGGGCAGCCTTCTGGACTTCCAGGGCGTCACCGCGGGCGAGCTGCGGGCGGCCGACTTCGTGATCCGCACCGGGGAGATCGTCGGCGTCGCCGGGCTCGCCGGGTCGGGCGTCCACGACATCCCCGGCGTGCTGCTCGGGCGGGTCCCGGTCGAGTCCGGCCACGTGGTCGTCGCGGGCCGCGTGATCGACGATCCCGACCCGGCGAAGCTGCGCCCGCTCGGCGCCGCCGTGCTGCCCTCGCCGCGCCACCTGAAGGGCATCCCCGAGCTGTCGATCCGCGAGAACGTCACCCTCGCCGACCTGCGCCCGCTGACCCGCGGCTGGAGCCTCGACCTGCGCCGCGAGCGCCGCGAGGCGGCCGACATCGTGAAGCGCTTCGACGTCAAGGGGCAGCCGGAGCAGAAGCTGGCCGAGCTCTCGGGCGGCAACCAGCAGAAGGTCGCGGTCGCCAAGTGGCTGCGGATCGAACCCGACCTGCTGGTGCTGGACGAGCCGACCCAGGGGGTCGACGTCGGCGCCAAGGCGGAGATCCTCGACCTCGTCGCCACCGCGGCGGCGGACGGGCTCGCCGTCGTCCTCTGCTCCTCGGACCTCGACGACCTCGAGGCGGTCTGCAGCCGCGTCCTGGTGATCCGCGGCGGCCGCGTCGCCACCGAGCTGACCGGCGAGCGCATCAATCGCAAGACGATCACCGAGGAGTGCTATCGGTCGGAGAAAGCGAGGGTCTCGTGAGTGATCGGAAGCGCAGCGCGTCGTTCTTCGAGCGCTACGGAGGAGTGGTGCTGCTGGCCGGGATGATCGTCCTGTTCGCCGTCACGCTGCCGGGCAAGTTCCTCACCTACGACAACCTGATCGGCGTCGTCAGCAACCAGACGATCGGCGGCATCGTCGCTCTCGGCCTGCTGCTGCCGCTCGCCGCCGGCGTCTTCGACATCTCGATCGGCGGCGTGATGACGCTCGCCGTGGTCGTCGTCACCTGGCTCTTCCAGACGACCGGCGGCGACATGCCGATCCCGGTGGCGATCCTGATCACCCTGCTCGCCGGGCTCTGCGCGGGCGGGATCAACGCGGGCCTGGTGGTGATCGCGAAGGTCGACCCGTTCATCGCCACGATCGGCACCAGCTCGGTCTTCCTCGGCCTCTCCGAGGTGATCGCGAACGGCGAAACGATCGCCAAGAACATCCCCCACGCGTTCACCACGATCGGCCGCGCGGAAATCTTCGAAGTGCCGATCACGACCGTCTACCTGATCGTCCTCGCGCTGATCGTCTGGTACGTGCTCGACCACACCCCGTTCGGGCGCAACCTCTACGCCACCGGCGCGGGGCGCGAAGCCGCCCGGCCCTCGGGCGCGCCGACCAGCAAAGTCATCTTCATCACCTTCCTCGTCTCGGCCCTGTTCGCGACGATCGCCGGCGTCGTCTACGGCGCCCGGCTCGGCTCCGGCCCGCCGAACACCGGTGCCAGCTACCTGCTGCCCGCCTACGCCTCGGCCTTCCTCGGCTCGACGATGATCAAACCCGGCCGCTTCAACGTGCCGGGGCTGATCGTGGCGCTCTTCATCGTCGCGGTCGGGATCAACGGGCTGCAGCTCTACGGCATCCCGTTCTGGGTCGTCGACACCTACCAGGGCCTGGTCCTGATCATCGCCGTCGTCCTGGCGAAAACGAAAACCCGCAACGCGAAGAAGGGCAAGGCCCCCGCGTCCGACGCGGCCCCGCCGGCGGCCGAGGGGGCCCCTGCCTGACATGCGGCTCGGCATCGACATCGGCGGCACCTTCACCGACGTCGTCCTGCAGGACGACGAGGGGTTCCTGCGCAGCTGGAAGACCCCCTCGACCCCGCCCGACTTCCAGCGCGGGGTGTTCGACGGGATCGAGCTGGCGGCGGACGCGCTGGACATCTCCGCGCGCGAGCTGCTCGGCCGGGTCGACGAGTTCCTGCACGCGACCACGGTGACCACGAACGTCGTCCTCACCCGGGCGGGCTCGCGGGTGGCGCTGCTGACCACGCGCGGCTTCGGCGACCTCTACCAGCTGGCCCGCATGTACCGCAACCAGGAGCGCGATCCGGCGAAGGTGACCCACCCGACGCCGCTGGTCCCGCGCGACGACGTGATCGAGGTGCTGGAGCGGGTCGATTACCAGGGGCGCGAGATCGTCGCCCTGGAGGAGGAGGAGGTGCGCCGCGCGGTGAGCACGGCGATCGCGGAAGGGATCGACTCCTTCGCCGTCTGCTTCCTCTGGTCGTTCCGCAACCCGGCCCACGAGGAACGCGCCAAGCAGGTGATCCTCGAGCTGGCCCCCGACGCCTTCGTCGCCACCTCGGTCGAGGCGGCCCCGGTGATCGGCGAGTACGAGCGGATGAGCACCACGGTGATCACCGCCTTCGCCGGGCCGGAGCTGCGCCGCTACAGCGGCAAGCTGCTGGACGGGCTGCGCGAGCGCGGCTTCCACGGCCAGCTGCTGTTGATGAAGTCCGACGGCGGCCTCGGCAACATCGAGGGCACCGTCGCCTCCGCCGGGCAGACGATCTACTCCGGCCCGGTCGCCGGCGCGATGGCCTCGCGGACGCTGGGCGAGGAACGCGGCGAGCGCAACCTGATCACCTTCGACATGGGCGGGACCAGCACCGACGTCGCCCTGATCGAGGACGGCGAGATGCGGATCACCTCGCTGCAGTTCCTCGACCGCCAGGCGCTGGCGACGACGATGGTCGACGTGACCACGGTCGGCGCGGGCGGCGGCTCGCTGGCGACGGTCGCCCCTGACGGCAGCCTGCGGGTCGGCCCGAAGAGCGCCGGCGCCCGGCCCGGACCCGCCTGTTACGGCAACGGCGGCACCCAGCCGACGGTCACCGACGCGAACCTGGTGCTGGGACTGCTGGACCCCGACTACTTCCTCGGCGGCGAGATGAAGCTTGACCGCGACGCGGGCGAACGGGCGATCACCGAACTGGCCGGCCGCCTGGGGCTCGACCCGATCGCCGCCGCGGCCGGCGTCTTCCGCATCGTCAACGCGACGATGGCCGACGCGGTGCGCCTGCGGACGGTCTTCGCCGGGCTCGACCCACGCGAGTTCTCGCTCGTCTCCTTCGGCGGCGCCGGCGGCCTGCACTGCGCCGCGGTCGCCCGGGAGCTCGGCATCCGCCGCGTCGTCGTCCCCGGCTTCGCCTCCGTCTTCAGCGCCTCGGGGCTGATCTCGACCGACATCTCCTACAGCGCCAACCGCTCGACCCGGCGCCGGCTCGGCCCCGGGGGGACGGTCGAGCACGACGAGCTGGCGCAGCTGCGGGAGCTCTTCGCGACCCTGGACTCGCAGGTCGAGAGCTCGCTCGCCGCGCACGAGCAGGGGATCGAGCGGACCGACCTGCGGCGCTCGCTGGAGGTCGCCTACGGTGGCCAGATCCTCAACTTCGAGGTCGAGCTGCAGGCCGAGGGGCCGCTGGAGCAGCGCGACCTGGTGCTTGCCGTCGCCGACTTCGACAGTCGTTATGCCGCCACCTACGGGACCGGCGCCGCCGCCCCGCAGGCCGGCTACGACGTGAAGACCTGTCGCGTGATCGGGATCGGCCGGGTGCCGCGCCCGGAAGCGCACGGCTCGCTGATCGGCGGCGGCAACGGCAATGGCGGCGGCGGGACCGGCGGGGCCGACCCGATCGGCACCCGCGCCGCGCTCGCCGACGACCGCGCCACCGAGCTGACCGAGGTCCCCGTCTACCGCGCCTCCGACCTGCGCCCCGGCCCGGCCGTCTCCGGCCCGGCGCTGATCGAGTACGCCGACTCGACCATCCTCGTCCCCAGCCGCGCCGCGGCGATGATCGACGCCGCCCGCAACCTGACGATCGAGGTGTACTCGTGAACGACCGGCGCGGCGGCGAGGACTGGGACCCCGTCCTCTCGGAGATCCTCTACAACTACGAGCTGACGATGAACCGGGAGATGGGGCGCGCCCTCGTCAACCTCTCCGGCTCCTTCCTCTTCGTCTCCGCCTCCGACTTCGCCTGCGGCTGCCTCGACGCCGAAGGCAACATCCTGACCACGATCTCCTGGTCGCTGCAGATGGGCTACGCGATCTCCAACACGGTGCGGCACTCGCTCGAGCGCTTCGCCGGGGACCTGCGGCCGGGCGACGTGATCTTCGCCAACGACCCTTACGAGGGCGGCGGCCTGCACTCCCACGACGTGGTCGTCGTCGCCCCGGTCTTCGACGGCGAGGAGATCCTCATGTGGGTGGGGGTGAGCGCCCACGTGACCGACGTCGGCGGCGCCGTGCCGGGCGGCTACTCGGTCGAACATTCCGAAGTCTTCGGTGAGAACGTCCGCTTCACGCCGGTGAAGTTCTACGACGCGGGCAAGTTCCGCCAGGACGTCCTCGACGCCTTCCTCACCAACACGCGGCTGCCGGAGGCGACCGAGATCGACCTGAAGGCGATCACCGGCGCGGTCTGGATGGGCAAGGAGCGCTGCGCGGCGATGATCGAACAGCACGGCGGCGCGACCGTGCGGAAGATCCACGCGGCGCAGATCGTGAACGCCGCGACCGCCTTCCGCGAGCGGCTGTCCCACCTCCCCGACGGTGCCTACGCGGGCGCCGCGCACATGGAGCACGACGGCGAGGACGACAAGATCTACACGATTCGCGCGACCCTGATCAAGGAGGGCTCGCAGCTCACCGTCGACTACACCGGCACCGACGAGCAGGCGCCGGGGGTGCTGAACGGGACCGCGGTGGGGGCGATCGGCGACGCGATGGCGGCGCTCGGCACCGTCTACGCGCCGGAGCTGCCGTTCAACGAGGGGCTGCTGGAGCCGGTCACCGTGATCGCCCCGGCGGGGACGCTGGTGAACGCGCGCAAGCCCGCGCCGATCTCCGGCGCCACCGTCTACGCGAGCTGGTTCGGCACCGACGCGATCCTCGAGGCCTCCAACTACCTGCTGGCCGGCGACCCGGAGGCGGCGGTGCGGCGCAGCGGGCCGTGGGGGAGTTGGACCTTCGCCTGGCTGCAGGGCCCGAACCAGTACGGGGACCCGTGGTTCTGGAACGTCTTCAGCGGCGGCTCCGGCGGCGCCAGCGCGGTCGAGGCGCGCGACGGCGAGAACGCGATGATGGGGATCCAGACGATCGACGCCTTCATCCCCAACGTCGAGGAGTACGAGATCCAGAGTCCGGTGCTCTTCCTCGACACCCGCTTCTCGCCCGACACCGGCGGGGCCGGGAGAAACCGCGGCGGGCTGGCGCTGGAATCGCTCTGCACGCCGTACGACACCGAGCGCTGGGACATCGTCGTCTTCCACAACCGGCTGACGGCGCCGTCCTCGGCGGTCTGCGGCGGGCAGCCCGGGGCGGGCGCGGCGATCCGCTTCGCCCACGACGCGATGCCCTCGGTCCACGACCACTGGGACAAGCGCGAGGAGCTTCCCGTCCACGAGTACGCCGCCGCCGCGGAGCAGCCGCCCGCCCGTGGCCGGGGCTACTCGGTGACCCCCGAGGACGCCTATTACATCCGCGCCACCGGGGGCCCCGGCTTCGGCGACCCGCTGCTGCGCGAGCCGGCCCACGTGGCCGAGGACATCGCCCGCGGCTACGTCAGCATCGAGGCGGCGGAAAAGGTCTACGGGGTCTGCGTCGACGCCGACGGAGCGGTCGACGAGAGCGCCACCGAGGGGCTGCGCGAGGAGCGCCGGGTCGCCCGCCGGGAGCTGCCGCTGGGCCACGAGGCGCTGCCGCTGGGCGATGGCTCGGGCGGCGAGCCGATTTACCGCGAGCCGGTCGCGGGCGAGCCGCAGGTGCTCGGCGAGAGCCTCGCGATCGACGCCGCCGGGCGGTACCGCTGCCGCCGCTGCGAGCACGATTTCGCCGCCAACTCGACCAACTGGAAGTGGTGGGCGGCGACCGACGAGGAGCCGGTCTCGGCCGACTCGATCGGCGCCCCGATCCTCGAGCGCCCCCAGCACGACCTCGTCTTCCGCCGTTACTGCTGTCCCGGCTGCGGGGTCCAGGTGGACACCGAGGTGGCGCCCGCGGGCGAGGCGCCGCGCTGGAACTTCCGGCCGCTCTCGGTCTACCGAGGGGAGGGCAAGTGACGGCGCCGGAGAGGTCGCGGCGGTGAGGCTCGGCGAGGTCGCCGAGCTCGACTCCTTCCGCGCCGAGGTGCGCGAGTTCCTCGCCGCCGAGGCCCCCTCGATCCCCGAGCGGGCGGGCTTCCGCAGCCCCGAGGACGCCGCCGAGGACAAGGTCCGCCGCGAGTGGCGGGCGAAGCTCTTCGAGGCCGGATACCTCGGCGCCGACTGGCCGGAGCGCTTCGGTGGGGGGACCCGCGAGTGGAACCCGGTGCTCGACCTGATCGTCAGCGAAGAGGTGGCCCGCGCCGGGCTGCCGCCGCTCACCGACCAGACCCACCTCGCCGCCTTCGCCCTCTTGCGCTTCGGCACGCCGGAGCAGCAGGAGCGCTTCTTGCCCGCGATCCGCGAGGGGCGCGAGACCTGGTGCCAGCTCTTCAGCGAGCCCGACGCGGGCTCCGACCTGGCCGCGATGCGCACCGTGGCCGCGCCGCTGAAGGGCGGGGGGTACCGGGTCGACGGCCAGAAGGTATGGTCGAGCAACGCCGCCTGGGCCGAGTTCGGCTTCCTCCTCGCCCGCACCGACACCGCCGCCGAGCGCCACCGCGGCATCTCTGCCTTCATCGTGCCGATGTCCGCGGCGGGGCTGGAGATCCGGCCGCTGCGCGAGATCACCGGCACCGAGGACTTCAGCGAGGTCTTCATGGAGGGCGTCGAGCTCGGGCCGGACGCGCTGCTCGGTGGCCGCGAGGACGGCTGGCGGGTGGCGATGGAGAGCCTCGGCGCCGAGCGCGCCGGGCTCGGCGCCGGCGGCAGGCGGCTGCGCAAGCTGCTCGACTCGATGGTCGAGCTCGCCCGGGAGGAGGGCGCCGACGGCGCCCGGCCCGCCGACTCGGAGGAGGTGCGCGACCGGATCGCCGGGTTCGCCGCCGAGATCGAGATCAACAACCTGCTCGTCCAGCAGCGGCTGGCGCGCGAGCTGCGCGGCGCCGAACGCCCCTCCGACCTGCCGATCGGCAAGCTCGTCTTCAGCGAGCTGAACCTGGCGATGGTCGAATACGGGATGCGGCTGCAGGGCTCCCGCTCGCTCCTCACCGAGGGCGACCCGGAAGCGCGGCAATCCGGCCGCTGGCAGGACGAGTACCTCTACGCCCGCACCTTCACGGTGGCCGGCGGAGCCTCGGAGATCATGCGGAACATCGTCGCCGAGCGCGCCCTGGGGATGCCCAGGGAGAAGCGCGGCGGCTGAAAGGGGAAGACGACGTGCCAGGACCATTCGACCTCACCGGGCAGGCCGCCCTCGTCACCGGCGGCAACGGCGGGATCGGCCTCGGGATCGCTCTGGCGCTCGCCGAAGCGGGCGCCGACGTGGCGATCTGGGGGACCGACGCGGGCAAGAATCAGGCGGCTGCCGAGCAGTTGCGCGGGGCGGGCGGCGGCAAGGTCCACGCCGCGGTCTGCGACGTCAGCGACGAGGCCGCGGTGGCGACGGCGATGGCGGAGACGGTCGGCGCCCTCGGCGGCCTGCACTCCTGCTTTGCCAACGCCGGCACCCCGGCCCGGCCGACCCCGTTCGAGAAGACCGATCTGGACGACTGGAAGCGAGTCGAGGCGGTCAACCTCGAGGGCGTCTTCCTCACCCTGCGCGCCGCCGCCGCGGCGATGATCGAGGCGGGGACTGGGGGCAGCCTGGTCGCCACCTCCTCGCTGACCGCGATCGAGGGGGCGCCGCGCTCGGCCGCCTACGCGGCGACGAAGGGCGCGCTGGTCTCGCTGGTGCGCACGCTGGCGGTGGAGCTCGCCCGCAAGGGGATCCGCGCCAACGCGATCATGCCCGGCTGGATCGACACCGAGCTGACCCACGACATGCTCGCCGACGAGCGCTTCGCGGGCGCGGTGATGCCGCGGATCCCGGCGCGGCGCTGGGGCCTGCCCGCCGACCTCGGGCCGGCCGCCGTCTACCTCGCCTCGCCCGCCACTTCCTACCACACGGGCGACGTCCTGCGGATCGATGGCGCGTACAGCATCAGCTGACCTCCCCGGCCTGCCGCTGGAGCTCGACCTCGACGACGAGCAGCAGCAGCTCGCCGAGGCGACCCGCGGCTTCCTCGCCCGCCACTACCCGGTGGCCGACGCCCGCGCGGTGCTGGAGGGCGAGCGCGAGCGCGACGCCGAGGGCTGGCGCCGCGCCGCCGAGATGGGCTGGGCGGCGGTCCTCGCCGGCGAGGAGCTGAGCGGCCTCGAAGCGGGCCCGCCCGAGGCGACCATCGTCGCCGAAGAGCTAGGCCGCGCGGTGAACTGGATGCCGTTCCTCGGCAACGCCCTGGCCACCGCCGCCCTCGCCGGGACCCTCGGGCGCGTTCGCAGTAGTGACCGCATACCGGCCATTTCTGCGAACTCATCGGCGG
>MKSH01000050.1:12000-13025 GCA_001898095.1 Solirubrobacterales bacterium 70-9
GAGTCCTGGGGCGCGGAGGGGGTGCGCGCGGCGGCGCGGCGGGAGGGGGAGGGGTTCGTGATCGACGGCGTCAAGCGGCTGGTCGCCGCCGCCGCCCTCGCCGCCGACCTCGTCGTCACCGCGCGGCTCGACGGCCGGCTCACCGACTTCGTCGTCCCCGCCGACGCGCCCGGGGTGACGATCGAACCGGCGCGCACGCTCGACCTCACCCGCCGCTTCCCGACCGTGAAGCTGGAGGGCGTGGCGATCCCCGCCGACGCCGAGGTGGTCCGCGCCGAGGGCTCGACCTACGACGGAGTCCTCGACCTCGCCGCGCTGCTGGTCGCCGCCGACTCGATCGGCGCCGGCGAGCGCCTCCAGGAGCTGACCGTCGAGTACGCGCTCGACCGGATCGCCTTCGGTCGGCCGATCGGCAGCTACCAGGCGGTGAAGCACTTCTGCGCCGACATGCTGCTGCGGGTCGAGGCCTCGCGGGCGGCGGTCCGAGGCGGCGCCCTGCTGCTCGCGGCGGGCGATCCCGGCGCCGCCCGCGCCGTCGCCGTGGCCGCCTCCTACGCCGCCGACGCGACCACCTGGATCGCCGGCACCGCGCTCCAGGTCCACGGCGGCATCGGCTTCACCTGGGAGCACGACCTGCACCTCTACCTGCGCCGGATCGAGGCCGACGCGGCGCTCTTTGGCAGCGCCCGCGAGCAGCGCCGGCGGCTGGCGGGGATGGTCCTGTGAGGGCGGACCGGTGAGCGACGGCGCCCCCCGGATCGGCACCACCGACCCGCGCGAGCTGCTGCCGGAGGCGATCCGCCCGCTGCGCGCGGCGATGGAGGAGGAGTGGCGCCGGCTCGGCCTGCACCGCGGCGAGACGCTGGGCGAGGTGGTGCGGGGCGGCGCCGAGCAGTTCCCCGGCACCGAGCTCGTCTTCCACTCCGAGGTCCGCCCGGCGACCCTGACCCTGGCCGAGCTGCTGGCCCGCGCCAAGCGCGTCGCCGGCGCCTGGCACGCGCTCGGGCTGCGCGAGGGCGACGTGG
>MKSH01000051.1:0-1695 GCA_001898095.1 Solirubrobacterales bacterium 70-9
GGTCAGCCACCCCTGGGCGATGCCGAAGACGAATCCGCCGATGTAGTAGGGCCGCACGTTCTCGGGGAGGAGGCTGCCCTGGGCGTCGGCCGGGATCTCGGCGAGGTTGTCGAGGTTGGGCAGGATGTCGGAGATGCCCGCCTGGAAGATGTCGTAGTCACCCTCCTCGCCCTTGAGCTCGCTCTTGTAGACCGAGTCCTCGATGCTCGTCGAGACGACGTCGACACCGGTCTCGTCGATGAAGCTGTCGAAGTACGCGACCTGGCGGCTTTCGTTGGTCGGCCCGCCGTAGTCGGCCCAGACGACCTGGCCGCTGAGGGCGGCACCGTCGCTGGAGGCGGGCTGGGAGTCGGTGGCGCCGGCGCAACCGGCGGCCAGAAGGCTCATCGCGGCGAGTCCCGCGACGGTGGCGGCGATCCGCCGGGAGCGGTTCGGGGTCTTCATGATGGGAGTACTCCTCGGGCTGTACGGAAGGGGCGGAGCGGGTACGGCTCGCGTCGGGTCACGCGCCGCACCCGCCGACCGGGTGGAGAAATCATGGATGTATCTGGTGTGTAACTGGATCCAATATTGCAGGATTGGATCCGCTTGTACATGCCGAGAATGTTTCGCCGAAGTAAAACGTCGCTCAGTCGCGCGGCGATCGGGCGGTCAGACCCCGCACCGCCTCGATTCCGGAGGTGATCGCGAGCAGCTCCGCCTCGCCGCGATGGCGACCGACGACCTGCATCCCGACGGGCAGATCCTCGTGGAATCCGGCCGGAGTGACCACGACCGGGTGCGCCGTGACGGTGAAGCGGTTGGCGAGCATCTGCCACCGGAAATAGCGATCGTAGACAGTGTCGCCCACGCGCTCGACCCACTCGACCTCGGCCGGCGGGGCGACGACGGGGGTGGCGGGGGCGATGATCACGTCGACGTCGGCGAACAGTCGCTCGGTGCGCCGGAACACTTCCGTGCGCGTCCGCAGCGCGTCGGTCAGCTCGGTCGCGGTGATGCGCTCCCCCTGGCGGACGTTGCGCAGCAGGTCGGGACGCATCAGGTCGGGGTGAGCGGCCGCCTCGCCCCGATACGAGGCGAAGAAGTTGTACATCTCCACCGTCTCCCAGGCCGCCTCGGCATCCGCCAGCTCGAGATCCAGGTCGACGATGTCGTACCCCGCGGCCGCGAGCGTGTCGCGGGTGCGGGCGTGGACCGCGGCGACCTCCGCCGAGATCGGCACACCACCGGCATCGACACTCCAACCGATGCGGACGGATCCGGGATGTCGCGGCGTCAGGGACGCGAACACGGCCGGGTCCTCCGCGATCGAGAGCGGCGCCATCGGGTCGGGACCCGCCATCGCGGCGAGCGCGTACGCGACGTCGTCGCTCGTCCGCGCCATCGGGCCGAGGACGCCGTGCGCCGTCCAGCCGTTGTCGAGCCGGCCGCTCGCGACCCGGCCGGGGGACGGTCGGAGCCCCACGACGTTGCAGAACGCCGCGGGGTAGCGCAGGCTCCCGCCGCTGTCGGAACCGTCGGCGAACGGCAGCATGCCCGCCGCGACCGCGGCCGCCGCCCCGCCGCTCGAGCCGCCCGCGTGCCGGGACAGGTCGTAGGGGTTGCGGCACGTGTCGGCGACAGCGCTGAACGTCAACGTGCCGAGGCCGGCCTCGGGGGGGTTCGTCTTGCCGATGACGGGCGCACCCGCGCGTC
>MKSH01000051.1:1711-3636 GCA_001898095.1 Solirubrobacterales bacterium 70-9
TCCTTCACGGCGGTGGGAAGGCCGTGGAGGAGCCCCCCCTCGTCGCCGCGCGCGACGGCACGGTCCGCCTCCCGCGCCATCGCGAGCGCCTCGGACTCGGGCACCATCGTCACGATCGCCGCGATCGCGGGGTTCCGCTCCTCGATGCGCGCGAGGTGCGCGCGCATCACCTCCTCGGCGGAGAACTCCCGGGCGCGGATGCCGGCGGCGAGGTCGCGTGCGCTCCGTCGGTGCAGGGGCGTATCAGTGAGGGTCATCCGGGGGTCTCCATCCGGTCCAGGAGCGCGACGGGGCGCGCGACGAGCATGTCGTGAAGGCGGGCGTCGTCGACGCCGAGGCCCGCGAGGAGCGGGGCGATGCGCGTGAGCACGTGGCCGTAACCCATACCGCCGTAGCGCGTCAGCTGCCCCTTGGTCCAGACGGAGCAGCTGAGCGTGATCGCGGCGTCGGGCCGTGCGGCGACGAGCGCACCGAGGAAGTCGAGGCGCTCGCGGTCGGTGTGGTCGCGGATTCCTCCGCCGAACGAGTGGTCGCTGCCGAACGCGAACTCGACCACCGCGCCGGTGTCGACGACCTCGCACACGTAGTCCAGGTCGAGCACCTTGTCGATGTTGCAGAACAGGATCCGCTCGGGCGCGAGTCCGGCGGCGGTCAGGATGCCGGCGACCTCGGGGCCGCGCCGGGCGGCGGCATCCAGGCGGATGCTCACCGACGCTCCGGCCTCGGCGGCGGCGCGTCCCGCGGCGCGCAGGGCCCGCCCCTCGGCCGCGGTGATCTCGGCGCTCGTCCCGAGGAGGCCGAGGAGACCCGCGCGGTACGACGTCCCGGGCACGGCATCCGTCAGGGCCGTCCGGAAGAGCGCGGACATCCCGCTCTCGTCGAGGTCGCGCCACCACATCGGGAGGGTCTTGTCGATGTAGGAACCGTAGGCGGCCACGATCCGCACACCGCTGCGGCGGGAGACCTCCGGCAGATCCGCGTGCCGCGGACCCATGCCCCAGGACGTCGCCTCCACGATCGCGTGCAGGCCGGCGGCCTTCGCGGCGGACAGCTCCGCCGCGGCGGCGCCCGGGTCGTCGAGGGTGAGGTTGTCCGGCATCGACATCCAGTTCCACCGGAGGTCTCCCCACGCCTCCAGGCGCGGCGGCCCGTCCAGGAACGTCCCGTCCGGGAGCGGGCGGGCGAGCCCGCGGGAGTCGGTGAGCAGATGCTCATTGGTGGACGTCGGCCCCCACCCCTCCGCGGAGACGGGGCCGAGGACCGTCTCGATCACGCGGCGGTCCCCCGGTACACCGTGCGGCCGCCCACGACCGTGCGGCGCACCCGCAGTCCGCGGAGCGCTTCGACGCCGGCATCCACCGGGTCGTCCGACCACAGCGCCCAGTCCGCCAGCATGCCCGGACGGATCATGCCGCGGTCGTGTTCGGCGAGGCTCGCGTAGGCGGCTCCGGTCGTGTAGCCGGCGAGCGCCTCGTCGAGCGTGATCGCCTCGGACGGATCGAGCGGCTCGGCGGAGTTCGCCACGAACCGCGTCACGGACTGCCACATCAGGTGACGCGGGTCGAACGCGAAGTACGGTCCGTCGGAGCCGAGCGCGAGCACCGCGCCGGAGTCGATCCACGACCGCATCGGGTTCGCGCGCTCCGCCCGCTCCCCCAGTTTCTCGCGGAGGCCCACGCCGTTGTGCCAGATGATCGAGGGCTGGAGGGATGCCACGGTCCCCACGCCGCCGGCCAGACGCATCGTCTCGCCGCTCGGCTCGAGATAGCCGTGGATGACCTGGTAGCGGTTCTCCGCGACCGCGGCGCCCGCGCGGGCGTACTCCCGGGCGACCAGTCCGATCGCCGCTCCCCCGACCGCGTGCGTGCCGACGCCCCAGCCGTTCGCGGCGCAGAACGCGACGAGGCGGGCGTACTCGGCATCCG
>MKSH01000051.1:3712-4394 GCA_001898095.1 Solirubrobacterales bacterium 70-9
TCGACACTCCCGTCCCCTCGAGGTGGGCGATGACGGCGTCGACGTCGGGCGTCGCGGGCGACCCGATCTCGAGGTACGGCATCGCGACCGTGCGCATGGACAGCCGCCCGCGACGGTGCGCTTCCTGATATCCGCGCATCTCGTCGATCGTGACGGCGGGGTCGACGATGCCGGTGAATCCCAGGGCGTGGAACAGCGGCTGCACGAGGTCGAGGGCGGCGACACGCTGATCGAGCGTCGGCGGGTCCTCGCCGGTCCAGTCCTCGTCGTCGAACGTGCGCGCCATCGCCTCGATGAACCCGTCGACGTCGACGTCGTCGGGCACGTGCTCGCTCGCCTTGAGGCCGCCGCGCTGCATGTGCAGGTGCGCGTCGATGAGGCCGGGGAGCACGACACCGTCGAGCTCCTCCGTCTCGTACTCGGCGGGCAGCGTCGCACGCACCTCGTCGACGTCGCCGACCGCGACGATCCGACCCTCGCGCACGGCGAACGCGGCGGCGTGCGGGCGATCGGGGTCCATCGTGCGCACCGGCGCGAGGTACAGGGTCGTGTCGTCGTTCCGGGGGGACGGGATCATGCGGGGCTCCTCGACGGGGACGGTGGGGGTCAGAGGGACGGGCGGTGGGCCATCGTGTCGGCGACCGCGCCCTCCCACGTCAGGCCGAACTCCAGCAGGGCACGG
>MKSH01000052.1:0-6098 GCA_001898095.1 Solirubrobacterales bacterium 70-9
TGCACCACGAGCCGTTCTGGCAGGTCATGAAGCCCGGCCAGTTGGGATAGCCGGAGAACTTCAGTCTGTTGGTCGGTGACCGGGAACCAAGACTAGCTCCCAGGATACCGGTTGGTCTCGCGCGGGCCATCGCGGCTGCAGGTGTCGCCGGAGACCGATGTTGCCCACATCAGCCCATCCCGCACCTTGATGAACACCTCCGCTGGCAGCGGCGAGTAAACCGCCCGCTGGGCGATGATCGCGTCTTCGCCTGCTTTTGATGATGCCTCGGCGATGACCACGGCAGCAGCGGTCACGGCTCCGAGGACTGCGCCGCCGGAACCGCGGAGTGGCCTGCCTCCGCCCAGACGTAGCCGGTGAAGACCAGGAGGTAGGCGGCGCCTACCTCGGCGAACAAGAGGCCGGAGTCGTTGGCCACGCTCCCGACTACGGTCGCGGCGAGCGCACCGAGCAGACCGGCACGCATCGCGGGGAGGCCGTGCAGCCAGTCCGCCAGCCGGTTGCGATGCAAGATGGCGATAGCGCAGACTGCGAGCACCAGCGGCATGAAGGCGAGCAGAAGCGGCCTCACGAAGCTTCCCGCCGCCGCCTGCAGCCGGCGGCGGGCAACCCGGGCGAGCTGCTCGAGACTGTTGGTGTCGAGCACGGAGCGAGCGAAGTGGGAGTTGGAGCCGGAGACCAGGTCGACCAGCGCCACAAGCCCCAGCGCAACGAATGGGCAGATGAGGACTAGCAGTACAGCGCCGGCGCGACGCCGGCGAGGCGAGGGCATCGCGACCGCTGCGCCCGCGGCCCCGACCGGCAGCGTGATCGCCGCGCCGATGTCGGCGCCGAAGGCACCGGCGGAGAAGACGAAGGCAAGGAGAGCGCCGATAGCAAGAAAGACCAAGGCTGCCCGGCGCCCGGGGATCCCCGGGCAGAAGCCGGCGAATGCCGCTCCCGTGCCGGCGATGATCAGCACCGCAAGCAGCGCCTCAAGCTCATTGCCGATCCCATAGAAGCGCACGCCCAGGCCGGGGTTCGGGCCCAAGAGCGAGAGCGGCGTCAGCGGGGAGCCCGCGATCACGTCGACCACGTAGGCGGAAACCGTCAACGCCGAGGCAAACGCCAGCGCACGATAGCCGCCTCCGAGGCCGGCCAGGGTCAGGACTCCAAGCAGTGGCGCGCCGAGGATCACCAGTAGCCCTTCGGCTCCTTGGCTTGGCCGCAGGGCAGCGCCGGCGAGCAGCACGAGTGGCAGGTAGACAACGGCGAGCCCGGCGAGACGCACACCGGATCGGGCGGCCCGCCCTCGCGTGGCGGCGATCACCAGCAGGAGGGCGGCGAGCCATATGGCCACTCCCGCTCCCAGCACCGGCCCGCGTCGCGAGGAGATCGCGGCCAGCCGCATTCCGAGCGAGGCCACGGCGCTCGGGTCGAGGGGACCCTGCGAGTGGATCGGCTGTCCCGACATCTGGGCCGGAACACCGAGCCCGAGGCGCACCAGGATCGTCGGCGCGATGTCGGTCGTGAGCACGTAGCCATCCATCCGCGTGCTGTCGGAGGTGAGATCGCCGCCGAACCCGCGCCCGGCGATGCCGATCGTAAGCGCCCCCTGCGGAGATGGCGGTGGGCGCTCGATCGCGATCAGGAGGTCGGCGCCACGCAGGCCCGCGACCAACCGGCGGAGCTCGCGCAGGGATGAGCGTCGGACGTCGAGCCCCCTTGCGGGATTCGCAGTACGCCGCAGGCGCCCATCGAGGCCCGCAGCGATGAGCGAGGGAAGTCCGAGGCCGGGGGCAGCAGCCGCCGCAAGGCCGGCTCTGCGCAAGGCCGAAGCTAACAGCCCGGGGACGACTTCCGCCGGAGCCGAGCTGGCGCGAGCAACCACCCGGCTCCAACCCGCCACACGGGTTCGGCGGACATGGAACGGCGGCAGGGCGGTCGGGTCATAGATGCGGTCGAAGCCACGGCTGCCTTGGCCAATATCGAGATAGGTCTGGGAGGCCGGCACCTCACCCATGCCGGCACCGAGGAGACCGGGCGAAAGACCGCCTGCCCGGACCAGCTGCCCAACCGAGGTGCCCGCGGGCAACAGCGCGAGGGTGACGGTGGGTGGCTCCGGTCGAGCTCGGGCCGGTGACGCGAGGATCAGAAGGCAGAGCGCCAGGGACCCGAACAGCCCGGCGCCCCGGGCAACCCCCTCCGCACGCCGCTCCGCTCGTGATTCCTGGGCGGCGACGGCTATCGGCGCTACTCGCCGCCCCCCTCGAGGAGTCCTTCTAAGAAGCTCCGCTTCTTAGACTTGCGGCGGCGCCCGCCCTTGTCTTCTTCCTGTTCTTCCTGGCGCCCCGAGTACTCCTTCTCATAGTGGTTGCCCTCGGCGTCGATAAGGCGCTCGAGCTCGCCTCGATCCAAGAAGATTCCCTTGCAGCCCGTGCACTGGTCGACCACTACCTGGTTGCGCTCATAGCTCCGCATCTCGCTGCCGCACTTGGGGCAGATGAGGGCTTGGACCGTCTCGTTCATCAAAATCTCCTCCGGTTGACCTGCCGTTTTACGCGGTGCGTTTCGCCGCATGCGCCGGCTTCGTTCAGTTCGCAAACCCCTGGGAGCCAGGTTCTGCAAAACCACCGTTTGAACTCGCGAGGCCCTTGCCTAAATCCCGGACTGAAAACCTATCGCTCACAATTTGTATATTTGCAGACCGATGGAACTTCCCGACTTCGAGCAGCGGCTGGCGCTCTTCTGCGGTTTCGGCGACGCGAGCCGGCTGGCGATCATCACGGAGTTGGTCGCCGGCGAGCGGCGACCCACCGACCTGGTCCGGGCCACCGGGCTGCGACAGCCCAATGTCTCGGCACACCTGGCCTGCTTGTGGGACTGTGGGCTGGTCGCGCGGGAGCAGCGCGGCCGCGAGGTTTACTACCGCCTGACCGAGGGCGTGCCGGAGTTCCTCGAGGCAGCCGATCGGGTGCTCGGGCGCGCTGGGGAGACTGTGGGCTCCTGTCCACGCTACGGCCGCGGCCGGGCGAGGGCCGCTGCGTGAGCGACGAGAGCGAGACCGAGCACCGACTCAGTTGGGGCGAAGCGACCTATCGCTTCCCGCCGCTCCGAAACGCGTTGCTGGCCGGGCTCCTGCTCTGCCTGGGGCTGGCGCTCGAGGCGCTCGACGTCGCCGGCGGCGTAACGATCGCGATCTTTCTCCTCGCCTGCGCGATCGGTGGGCGCTACTTCGCCGCCGAGGGCTTCGAGGAGTTCATCGAGGAGCGCGAGGTCGGCATCGAGGCGTTGATGCTGCTGGCCGCGGCCGGGGCGGCGGTGTTCGGGCTCTTCGCCGAGGCGGCGACGCTGGTCTTCCTCTACGCACTGGCAGAGGCGATCGAGGAGCTGACCTTCTCGCGTACCCGCTCGGCGATCCGCGACCTTCTCGATCTCGCTCCCAAGCAGGCGCGCCGTCTGGTCGGCGACCGGGAAGAGGTCGTTGCCGCCGAGCAGCTGGTGGTGGGTGAGATCTTCGTGGTGCGCCCGGGGGAGGCGCTGCCGACCGACGGGATCGTTCGCAAGGGTAGCTCGACGCTGAACGAGGCGCCGGTCACCGGCGAGTCGATCCCGGTCGAGAAGGGACCCGGCCAGGAGGTCTTCGCAGGCACCGTCAACGGCGAGCGGGCGCTCGAGGCAGAGGTCACGCGCGCCTACGCCGACAACACGTTGCAGCGCATCGTGCACATGGTAGAGGAGGCACAGAGCCAGAAGTCGAGCGCGCAGCGCTTCGTCGACCGCTTCGCCACCCGCTACAGCCCGGCGGTGCTCGGAGGCGCGGTGCTCGTCGCCCTGGTCCCGCCGCTGCTCGGCGGGAACTGGGAAGAGTGGGCGCTGCGAGCCGTCACCGTGCTCGTCGCGGGCGCACCCTGCGCCCTGGTGATGTCGGTTCCCGTCGCCGCGGCCGCGGCGATCACCCGCGCCGGTCGCGAGGGCATCCTGATCAAGGGTGGCCTCCAACTCGAAGCGCTGGGACGAATCCAGGCGGTTTGCTTCGACAAGACCGGCACCCTGACCAAGGGCAGTCCCGAGGTCACCGATTTCATTGCTCTGGCCGGCGAGGAGACATATGCCCTGCGGCTGGCGGCGGCGGTCGAGGCCCGCTCGGAGCATCCGCTGGCCAAGGCGGTGGTTGCCTATGCACGGGAGCGTGGGGTCGACCCGCCGCCGGCCGATGACTTCGAGGCACTGGTCGGCCACGGGGCAAGCGCCCAGGTCGAGGGACGCGAGGTCTGGGTCGGGAGCCCGCAGTTGGTCGCGCAGCGGGCCTCCGGCGCTGCGCCGCCGCAGGCCCAAGCTCTCCAAGACGACGGCAAGACCGTGGTCTTCGTCGGCGAGGGCGAGCGGCTGCTGGCACTGCTGGCCCTGCGCGACCAGGCCCGCCCGGAAGTCGCGACCGCAATCGCAGAGCTGCGGGGCCTGGGCGTCCGCCACATCTCGATGCTCACCGGCGACAACGAGCGCACCGCCCGCGCCATCGCCCGACAGGCCGGCCTGGACGACGTCAGCGCCGAACTCAAACCCGACGACAAGGTCCGGGCGGTCGAGGCCCTGCGCGAGCGTCACGGCGCCGTCGCGATGGTCGGGGACGGAATCAACGATGCACCGGCGCTCGCCGGCGCCGACGTGGGCATTGCGATGGGAACCGGGGGCACCGACGCCGCCATCGAGGCGGCCGACGTGGCGCTGATGGCAGATGACCTGCGCAAGGTCGCGGAGGCGCTGCGCCTCGGTCGCCGGGCGACGCGGATCTCGCGCCAGAACCTGCTCTTCAGCGTGGTGCTGCTGACGCTGCTGATCCCGAGCGCGGTTGTCGGGCTGCTGACGGTCGTCGTGGCGGTGGCCATCCATGAGGCAGCCGAGTTGCTGGCTGTGGGCAACGGCGTGCGGGCAGCCCGTGGACCGGCCCGGCCGGTCGCATCGACGTGACCAACGGGCTATTGCCTGGGGGCACGCTCCCGCTCAGGGTGCGCGGGGCCGATGTCTTCTTTCCCGACCTCCTTCGGGCAGGGGAAGGCCTGGCTGTCATGGCCGAGAGGGAAGACCCTGGCTCGCCCCGCCAGGCCGAGCGCCTGGTTCCGTCGGCATTGCACACATGCCCTGCCGCCTCGAGGCTGCAAGCGAGATGATGCTGAGCGCCAGCGCGAAGAGCCATGCTCGGTCGCTTCGCGTGGGTCTTGCACTCATCGGCGTGGCCGGCGCCGCGCTGGCGATCGACGCGAGCACCAAGTCGGCTTCCGGCGCAAGTCTCGACCCCGGCGAGCGCAGTCAGATCCTCCCCGGCTTGGCGATGGTGCATGCCGAAAACTCGGGGGCGGCCTTCGGACTACTCGCCGGCGGGGGCACCTGGCTGCTGCCGGCGATCAGCGCTCTGGCGATCGTCGCCGGCATCGTGATCTTGTCCCGCCGGCGGCTGCTCGTCTCGATCCCCGGCGCCCTGGCAATGGGGGGCGCGGTCGGCAACCTGGTCGATCGTTTCGGTGATTCCCGTGTCACCGACTGGCTCGAACTGCCGAACTGGCCTCCCTTCAACCTCGCCGATGTCTCAATCGTCGTCGGAATCGCCCTGGTCGCAATGCAGCTGCTCGGGCGAACGGGAACCCGCGAGACTCAATTCGATTAGGGTATCCGAATTAGGTACCCCTAATTCGGATCTAATCCTCCAGGAGGTTTCGTGGGCTCTCGAATCTACCGACAGATCTTTGCTGCTCTTTGCCTGGGATCTCTCGCTGCCCTGCTCTTCGCCGGATGCGGCGGGTCCTCGTCGGACTCGGACGCTTCGCTGACCCTCTACAGCGCCCAGCACGAACCGATGACCGAAGCACTGGCCCAGGGCTTCGAAGAGGGGAACGGCGCCAAGGTCCAGATTCGCTGCGGCGAGGACGAGGGGCGTGCGAGTCAGATCGAGCAGGAGGGCGACGCCTCGCCCGCAGACGTCGTCCTGACCGAGAACACGCCGCCGCTGGAAGCGCTGGCCGAGAACGGCCTGTTGGCCAAGGTCGAACCTTCGACCCTCGCCGAAGTCCCCTCCCAGTACAGCTCGCCGAGCGGGCGCTGGGTCGGAGTCGCGGCGCGAG
>MKSH01000052.1:6143-6758 GCA_001898095.1 Solirubrobacterales bacterium 70-9
GGCAAGCTGGCGATCGCTCCCTCCGAGCCCGACTTCGTGCCGATCGTCAGCGCGATCACAAAGCTCGACGGCGAAGCGGCGGCCAGGAGCTGGCTCGAAGGCTTCGCCGCCAACGCCAAGCACTACAACGACAACGAGGGGATCATCGCCGCCGTCGACAGCGGCCAGGTCGCCGCCGGGATCATCAACCACTACTACTGGTTCGATGCGGTGGCAGAGGAAGGCAAGGACAAGGTCCCCTCCAGGCTCCACTACTTCGGCAACGAAGACCCCGGGGCTCTGGTCAACGTCTCCGGCGCCGGGGCGCTGGCCTCGAGCGATGAGCCGGAGCTGGCCCAGGAATTCCTCGCCTATGTAGTCGGCATGGAAGGCCAGACCGCGATGACCGAAAGCGGCGACTGGGAGTACCCGCTGAACGCCGACGTGGCGCCGCCGCCCGGCCTGAAGCCGTTCGACGGCCTCGAACCGCCGCCGGTGAGCCCCGCCGACCTCGGCGACGGCAGCGCGCCGCTGGAACTGATGCAGCAGGTGGGGCTGCTCTAGGACGATGGAGGCCGCCACCGCCCAGCGCCGAGGAGTTGCCGTCGCGCCGACCTCCTGGCGCCGGGCGCGGCG
>MKSH01000052.1:6797-18521 GCA_001898095.1 Solirubrobacterales bacterium 70-9
CCAGACGCTGGCGACCGGTTGGGACGAAGTCCAGCGGCTGCTGTTCCGCGAATTCGTCGGCACCCTGCTGGTCAACACGGCGACGTTGGTCGTGGCCGGGACGATCGTCTGCGCCGTGCTCGGCGTCGCCGTCGCCTGGTTTGTCGAGTGCACCGACCTGCCGGGTCGCCGCGTCTGGGCGGTGCTGGCGGCGCTGCCGATCACCGTCCCGGCCTTCGTCACCAGCTACAGCTGGGTCTCGATCACGCCGGCGGTGCAGGGCTTCTGGGGCGCCACCGGGATCGTCACCCTCGCCTACTACCCGCTCGTCTACCTGCCGGTGGCCGCCGTCCTGCGCGGCACCGACCCGGCGCTGGAGGAGAGCGCCCGCTCGGTCGGGATGGGGCCATGGCGGACCTTCTTCCGGGTCACCCTGCCGCAGATGCGGATCGCCCTGCTCGGCGGGATGCTGCTGGTCGCGGTCCACATGCTCTCCGAGTACGGCGCCTTCGCGATGCTGCGCTTCCAGACCTTCACGACCGCGATCTACGACGAGTACAAGCTCAGCTTCGACGGCGCGGCGGCCTCGATGCTGGCCTCGGTGCTGGTGCTCTTCTGCCTGGTGCTGCTCGTCGCCGAGCTGGGGGCGCGCGGGCGCGGGCGCTACGCCCGGGTCGACTCGGGGTCGGCGCGGCCGCCGACGCCGGCCCGCCTTGGTCGCTCCCGCTGGGGCGTCCTCGCCGGCTTCGGGGGGCTGATCGGCCTCGCCCTCGGCCTGCCAATGGCGACGCTCGTCTACTGGGTCGCGGACGGCAGCTCGGCCGGCATCGACCTCGCCGCCCTGCTCGCCGCAACCGGCACCTCCCTGAAGCTGGGGCTCGGCGCCGCACTCCTGACCACGCTCCTGGCGCTGCCGGTCTCGGTCCTCGCGGTGCGTCACCCGAGCCGGCTGGCGACGGTGATCGAGCGCGCCACCTACCTGCCCTTCGCGCTGCCGGGGATCGTTATCGCGCTGGCGCTGATCGTGCTCTCAATCCACTACCTCCCGGCGATCTACGGGACCACCCAGCTACTGATCGTCGCCTATGCGATCCTCTCGCTGCCACTGGCCCTGGTCGCCACCCGGGCGGCGCTGGCACAGGCGCCGCCGGTCCATGAGGAGATGGCGCGCTCGCTCGGCTGCGGGCCGTTGACCGCGATGATCCGCGCCACCCTGCCGCGGATCCTGCCCGGCCTCGCCGCGGCCACAGCGCTCGTCTTCCTCGCGACCGTGACCGAGCTGACCGCGACCCTGCTGCTGGCGCCGATCGGCACCGAGACGCTGGCGACCGAGTTCTGGGCCAAGGCGTCGACCCTCTCCTACGGGGCGGCGGCACCCTACGCTGCACTGATGGTCGCGATCTCCGCCCTGCCCACCTACCTCCTGACCCGTCGCCTCGGTGGCGTCGTCGCGCCACCGGAGGAGCGATGAGCCCTGCCACACCGCTCTCGGTCGCCGGCCTGAGCAAGGCCTTCGGCGAGGCGCCCGTGCTCTCCGGCCTGGACCTCGACGTCCCGGCCGGCAGCCTCACCGCGGTGCTCGGCCCCTCCGGCTGCGGCAAGACGACGCTGCTGCGGCTGCTCGGCGGCTTCGAGCGCGCCGACGGCGGCTCGATCCGGCTCGGCGGCCGGGTGCTCTGCGACGCCCGCACCCACCTCGCGCCGGAGCGGCGGGCGATCGGGTTCGTCCCTCAGGAGGGCGCCCTCTTCCCCCATCTCGACGTCGCCGCCAACGTCGGCTTCGGCCTCTCGCGGGCAGAACGCCGCGGCGGCCGGGTGCAGGACCTGCTGGCGCTCGTCGACCTCGAGGGCCTCGGCAAGCGCCTCCCCCACCAGCTCTCCGGCGGCCAGCAGCAGCGCGTCGCGCTGGCCCGGGCGCTGGCGCCCGAACCGGGCCTGGTGCTGCTCGACGAGCCCTTCGACGCGCTCGACGCCGCCCTCCGCGCCCAGGTGCGCGGCGAGGTCCGGGCGGCGCTGCGGGCGGCCGGCGCCACCGCCCTCCTGGTCACCCACGACCAGGAGGAGGCGCTCTCGCTGGCCGACAGCGTCGCCGTCATGCGCGGCGGGCGGATCGTCCAGGCCGCCGACCCGCAGACCATTTACCGCGACCCGGTCGACGCCGAGGTCGCGGCCTTCGTCGGCGAGGCGGTGCTACTTGAGGGCCGGCTCGACGGCGGCTACGTAGAGACCGCCCTTGGCCGGCTGCGGACCCGCGGCGCCGCCGCTGCCGATGGGAGTGGGGCAACGGTTCTGTTGCGACCGGAGCAGATCCTCTGTCAAGGCCCCGCAGCCGGCGGGCCCCGCGGTCTGGTGCTCTCGACTACGTTCTATGGCCACGACGCGACGGCTCGGATCGATCTCGGCGATCCCGGCTGCCGCAAGATCGTCGCCCGTGCCGCCGGTCACCTACTGCCGCAAGCCGGCGACGCGGTCTCGGTCGCCGTCGAGGGGACCGCACTCGTCTTCCCCGCCGGCGACGACAGCCAGGGGCAAGGCGTCGAGCGCCGGCTCGCGCTTGCTGATGGTCGGCGATCGCGGTCGTCAGCGTGTGGTCGAAATGCCACCGGCTACTGAAGCGGACCCACATCCGACTGCCCCAGCTGATTCTCAGATCGCGCCCTCCAGCGCGAACAGGGCAATAAAGCCGACGAAGAACATCGCCGTCAGAAGCGGCGTCTCGGGGCCCTCGTGAGCCTCGACCAGCAGCTCCTCGGTGACCAGGTAGAGCAGCGCGGCGGCGCCGAAGGCGAGCACACCGGCGAGCAAGTCGGCGGGAGCGCCGGCAAGCAGCGCCGCGCCTCCGATCGCCCCCACAGCGACGCTGAGCGAGAGCAGGGAAGGAATCGCCGCCGCCCGGAATCGCGGCTCACCTGCCTTGGTCAGGCCGGCCGACATCGCCAGGGCAAGGAACAGCACCTCGAGCGTCAGGGCGATCGTGAGCACCCGGCCCTGGCTGGCGCCCAGGGTGACGCCGATGCCGACGAGCAGGCCGTCGATCAGGAGGTCGATGCCGATGGTGACAAGTAAGGCGATCGGCAGTGTCGGCCCTTCTTTCGCCGCTTGCTCGGCTCGCTCGGCAAACCTGCGCAGCACGAGCAGCACGATGACGCCGATCGAGAACCCGGCGACTACCGGCACCAGAGACTGATCGCGAATGTCGGGAAGAACCTCTCCCGCGACGGCCGCAAAGACGACCCCGGCGGCGAAGTGCTGGATCGCGCCAGTGGTCTTGGCCCCGGGCGGCCGCCAGGCCGCGAGGGTCGCCCCGATCACGGCTGCGGCGACCGGAAAGAGGACGAGCAGCGAAGCCTTGGCGACGACTCCGTCGCCCACGGGAGCGAACGACCTCCTACGTCGAGCTGCGCCGCAGGAGGCGCAGGGCATTGAGGGTGACGAGGAGGGTCATCCCCATGTCGGCCGTCGAGCATCGTCTTCGAGCTCTGCGCGGTGAAGAAGTCGCCGCGGTCGACGACGACCTTCGGCCAGACCTCGAGCACGCCGCTGGTGCCGTGCACACCGGAGACCCTGGCGAGCATGCCCCGCAGCACGCCGCGGTCGATCAGCGCGGTGCGGATCTGGTTGCGACGCGCGCCCGGGTTCTGGCGCCCTCTCCCGGAGCGCCCGCACTTTCACACGCCCTCCATGATCGCTCGCGATCGTATCCCGTCGCACCGGACACATCGGGTATCCGGCCATCGCCGGGGGCCGTGCCTAGGCCGCCGGATTGGCCGGCGTCGGCCCGTTGAATGGGAAGGCTTCTGGCGGCTCGCCGCCGTATTTGCCCCAGGTTTCCTTGCCGAAGTCGCGGATCGCGTCCTCGGTGATAGCTCCCTTGTAGGTCTTGCAGCCGATCAGGTTGGTCCAGGTGGTCGCCGCCACCTGGTAGGGCATCTTCCCGTTCGGGAAGAGCAGCGTCGCCGAGTACATCGTGTCGTAGAGCCCCTTCAGCGCCAACTGGTCTTTTTCGGGCAGGCTGGGCGAGTATTGGATCTCCATCCGGCCGTGCTCGAGCGAGTGGACGAAGTCGATTTCTTCGGGCATCTGCGAATAGGCGCCGTCGGCCTGCTGGTAGGGAGGTTCGACATGGGGGCCGGAGGTCGGCGGATTCGTTTCGTAGGGCGGCGTCGGCGAGCCCGGTGCGATGTGTTCATTCCCCTCGTCGGGGAGGCCGAGACGAAGGGTGCAGCCGGCCTGCCTGGCGGCGGTCTTCAGGTCGGTGACCTTGACCGGTTGCGGCGCCGTGCCGCTGCGCCCGTCCGGCGGGACCCCGTTGGTCGAGCCCGATTCGACGTTGATGTGCGACGCGCCGCTGGTGCCGCCACCCCCGCTGGACACCGCCACCACGACGATCACGGCGATGATCACGGCGACGACGACGCCGGCCACGGCGGTGCCGATCACCACCCGTTTACGCTCGGTCGCGCGCTGCCGCTCTTCTTTCTCCACGCGGAGCCGGCGGAGCCGTTCTTTCTCTTCCTTGCGGCTGGCCATGTGCTACGCGGCATAGTACTCAAGCCGGTCGTACTATCGCGTGCGGGAGGAGGAGGACCAGACCGCAGGAGTCGGGCTGCCTCCCTAGCCGGGCTTGCGCGCCGCCACCCGCTCGACGATCCCCCACTTCGAGCGCTCCAGCTCGGTGACCTCGAAGCCGGCGGCGTCGAGGTACTCGAGCGGTTCCCGGGTCAGGTGGTCGCCCTCGAAGCGGATCGTCAGCGGCTCGATCGTCCGCTGCACCGCGCGCACCGCCCGCACCGGGCTGCGGACGTGCTCGAGCAACGCGAAGAGCCCGCCCGGGCGCAGGACGCGGAAGACCTCGCGGGCCGCGGCGCCGGGGTCGGGGATCGTGCAGAAGGCGAGGGTGCAGAGGACGCTGTCGAAGCTCGCGTCGGGAAAGTCGAGCGCCTGTGCGTCACCCACGCGGAGGTTCGCCTCGCGGTTGAGCGCCGTCGCCCGCTGCTTCGCGATCGCCAGCATCTCCGGCGCCAGCTCGATCCCGGTCAGGCTCACCTCCACGCGGTGCAACGGCAGGTTGCGCCCGGTGCCGACCGCGATCTCCAGCACCTCGCCCTCGAGGCGCGAGCACGCCCACTCGCGTCCGCCGACGAAGAGCACCCGGTCGAAGAAGTCCATCTGGCGGTCGTAGCGCGGCGCCTCCTTGTCCTGAAGGGCGCGGATGCGCTCCGTCTCCTCCCGCGTGGTGTCGGGGGTCGGCTCAGCCATCGGCCCAGCTGCGCCGCCGCCGCAGGGCATGGCCGGAGAGGAGCAGCGCGGCTATCGCGAGGGTCGCAGGACCGCAGATCATCAGCCCGGCACAGGCCGCGGCGAGGAGCAAGGGCACCTGCATGTTGGGATCGAGGATGCCATGCCAGATCGAGAAGCTCGCCGCCGCCAGCGCCGCGAGCACGAGGAGGCTGCGCGCCATCGGCGAGCTCGGGAGCCGCCAGCGTGTCACCTCGGGATCGCCCATCAGGTGGTCGATGCGCTCGGGGGCCAGGCCGACGACCACGGCCGGCCGCGCGGAGGACTCCGAGAACTTGAGCAGGGCGGCGGCGAGCGGGGCGCGGCTGCCGCTCGCCGCCACCGCTGCCTCGTCGGCCGCAAGCTCGCCGAGCGCGGCATAGCGCTCGCTGCTGCGGCCCAGGATCGGGATGAAGAAGAGCGCGTCGGCGAGGGCGCGCGCCGCGAGCAGGCGCAGCGGGTCATGGCGGCGCGCGTGGTGGGACTCGTGGGCGAGGACGGCACGCAGCTCGGCTGGCTCGAGTTGCGCTACCGCACCGCGGCTCAGATAGATCTGCGGGCGCAGGTAGCCGGCGCAGAAGGCGCGCGGCTCGGAAGAGTCGATCAGCCGGCAGCCGACCCCCTCGATCTCGACCGACTCGGCGCTCGGTCGCTGGGCGGCCAGGTAGCGTCGGCTGGCGCGAAGCTGGCGGCGAAGCGAGCGCGTTCCGAGGCCGACGGCGGCCAGCGTGAGCACGGCGATCGAGAGCCCGAGCAGCGAGGCGGGCCCGCCCGCACCGAGCCAGTTTTCGCAGGCCGCCGAGATCGCCTGCGAGCTCGGGACGGCGAGGCTCTGCCTGGTGACGATCAGCGTCGCGGCGGCGCCGAGGAGGACCGCCGCCAGCGTCGCGAGCGCCAGGTGCAGCAGGTAGAGCCTCCCGGCGCCGCGCATCAGGGGCCTTTGGCGAGCTTTCGTAGCTCGGCGCGGCGTTTGGGGTCGAGGGTGCCGAGCTGGCGGGCGAAGTGGGCGAGGGCGAGGTCGCCGTAGTCGGCGACCAGCTCGTCGACCCGGTTCTGCGCCCGTGCCTCCAGGTACTCCTCGCGGCTCATCTTCGGGCGGTAGACGTGGGTCTTGCCCCGCTTTCGCCGTCGCAGCAGGCCCTTTTTCTCGAGCCGCGTCATGATCGTCATGATCGTCGTGTAGGCGCGCTGCTTGCGCCCGGAGTTGAGCGCTTCGAGGATGTCGCGGACGGTCGCCTCCTCGCGCTCCCAGACCTCCTCCATGACCTCCGACTCGAGCTCATGCAGCGGGGGCGGTCCTGAGTTTTGTCCTGCGGCCATTGGCGAAGTCTACTAAGCTGAAAGTCATCTACTATGCTGCGTAGCACTTGAGGGGACGATGACGAGCCGCACGGAAGGAAAGGAACGCCGTCGCGAGGAGCGCGTCGAGCGCCGGCAGGCCGCCGAAGGAAGTGGACGGAGACGTATGTGGGGTTACGGGCTCGCGGCCGTGCTCGCCGTCCTCCTGATCGCCGGGTTCGTCGTGGCGATCGCCGGCGGCAGCGGTGGCAGTTCGAGCTCGGCCGACGTCGGCGGCGCCTTCGGCACGCACTACGAAGGCCTGGGAGAACGCGAGGCGGCCGCCAAGGTCCCGACGATGATGGACACGATGAGCAGCTCCTACCACGTCCATCCTCACATCACCGTCTACGTCGACGGCGGGCAGGTCGCGGTGCCGGCGGACATCGGCATCGACCCGGCCCGGCCGTCGATGGAGATGGCCGGCCTCCACACCCACGACCCGAGCGGCACGATCCACGACGAGGGGATGCCCGGCTCCCGCCTCGGCCAGTTCTTCGCTGTCTGGGGCGTGCCATTCTCGAACCGGCGGCTCGGCCCCTATCGAGCCTCCGGTCCCAAGGCGGTCAGGATGTGGGTGGACGGCAAGCCGTCGAACGCGTTCGGGGACCTCCACCTCGAGGACGCCCAGCAGATCGTCGTCGCCTTCGGGACCCCGGCGCAGGTTCCGGGTGGCGTGACGGGCTAGGGATGGAGCGCCGACCTCGAGCCACGTCTCGCCTGTTCCTCGGCCTCGGGCTTCTGGCTGCGGTCGCCGCCGCCGTGCTCGTCCTGAACCTGACGGCTGCCGACTCACGGAAGAGTGCGGGTTCAGGGCGCCCGCAGGCGATGACGCCGGTCGCCGATCACTTCGCCGAGCTCGCGGGCGCTCAGACCAACCGCTGCAACCTGGCCGCCACCGAACTCCGGCAGATGCCGATGAGCGAGCGCCTGCAGGGATCGTGTTGCTTCCCGATGGACCGGGCTCGCTACCGACAGCAGCTCCGCGGCCTGCGGGCCTACCGCCAGACCGGGCTCGTCCCGAGCGACCCCTACGACGTCTCCGTCCGCCTCGCCCAGCGTCTGTTGGGCTACCGCAAGATCGCGCTGGACTGGCGGGAGGCGGCCATCTACACGCGGGCGACCAAGCTCTCCAGCCTCGGTGGCCCCTGCTGTTGTCCGTGCTGGCGCTGGCAGGCCTTCAAGGGCCAGGCGAGGTTCCTGATCGCGCGGCGGCACTTCTCCGCCGCCGAGATCGCGAAGCTCTGGGGACTGGAGGAGGGCTGCGGAGGTCCGGCGAAGGCCTGAGCGTCCGGGCGGGGGTCAGGAGCCGCCGCGCGGGGGCGCTATCCGGGTCGGCCGGTTGTAGGCGAAGTAGCGCTGGGTCGAGTAGTGACCTTGGGCGATCAGGCGGCTCTTGGTGGCCCGCATCGAGCCGAGGTCGATGGTGAAGCGCCACCAGGAGGGCGTTCCCTGGTCGTAGAGGGCGAGCTCGGCGACCCGACGGCCGTCCTCGCGGCGGTAGCCGAGCAGGCGCACGGCCTGGGCGTAGGGCGTCCAGCGAAACCAGGATCCCGTCCTGAACGCGGGCCCGCCGCCGGCGTAGCGGGTGCGGACCCAGCGCGTCCTCGCGGTGACCGGACCCTGCCCCTGGGCTTCCCAGGTATAAGGGCCGACCGTGATCGAGCGCACTCCGAGGTCGGTCCGGAACGCGGAGCGATCCGGGGCCTGGAGTCGGTAGTGGGAGACGGCCAGGCTCCCGGGTCCGCTCGTCACCCGTTCGTACTCGCGCACGCTCCGCAGCCGGTTCATCGCTGCCTGGGCCTGACCCAGCAACTGCCGCGCGCGCTCGTCAGCCCCTCTCCCCGCCTGCCACCGGACCGGTAGGCGGGCCGTGTACAGGTTGCCCTCCTCGGTCACCGACACGGCGATCGTCCGGGGGCGCCCGGAGAGGCGGAAGCTCCAGCATCCCGGCCCGCAGCTTCTCAACTCGGCCCCGGCGAGGATCGGCTTCCCCGCCGGTGGCTTGAGTTCGGTGTCGAACAGGCGCAGCGTGCCCTCGAGGCCCGCGGGTCCCTGCCGCACCCATGCGGCGACGATCGAGGAGCCGGCCGCGTCTGCCACGGCCAGCTGGTTCGACTTCAGCTTCGGAAGCGGACAGGACGGCCGGCAGGGTGAGGCGGGCGCCGCCGCTCCCTCGGCGCCGCTCAGCTGTCGCGGCGGCAGCGGATAGGCGACCAGGAGGGCGGCGACGAGGAGCACGACCGCCCCGATCGCGGGCTCGTCGCGAAGGAGGCGCCAGTGGAGTCTCTCCTCCCTGGGATCGGGGTGGGGGTTGGCGGCCAGGACGCGGGGGCGGAGGCGGAGGGCGTGGAGGTAGCTGAACACCGCGATCGAACCGACCAGGCCCATCTTCACCGCCAGGGTCCGCCCGTATGCGGTCTGCCACAGGGCCTGGGGGCTCCCGAGCTCGATCAGGGCACTGGTCAGCCCGCTGGCGACGACGACCAGGAAGGCCGGGAGGGCGACGCGCCCGAACGGACGCAGGACCCCTCGCATCACCGCGCCGCGCAATTCCTCGCCGCCGCGCATCGCCGGACGGGCCCAGGTGACCACGATCTGGGCGATGCCGCCGATCCAGACCGCGGCGGCGAGCAGATGGACCCAGTCGGCCGGCACGGCGAGGGCCCGTGGGTCGGCGGAGTTCGCGTGCCCGCTGAAGGCGATCGCGGCGAAGGCGGCGGCACAGGCGAGGGCCGCCGACCGCGGCAGCCGGGCGGCGAGGAGGGCGGCCAGCGCCAGGGCCACCACGGTGGCGACGCGGCCGAGGCCGGCGGTGTTGGTCAGCAGGTAGTCGTTGAGGCCGGTGGGCTCGAGCCCCCCGGCGGCGTCGGCCGCTTCGGCGACCGCGACGGCGGCGCCCGCGGCCGCAGCCAGCCAGCCCGCGCTGATGGTCCGCCGCCAGATCGCGGTGGCGGTCGAGTCGGGGTTCTCCCCGGCCGCGTCGAGCGCCAGGCGCAGCTCGCCCGGCGGCAGCAGCCACCGCGCCCGGCCCTCGCGGCCCGAGAGTACGGCGGCATCGAGAACGCCCCCGGCGAAGAAGAGCAGGGCACCATAGAAGATCGCCCGCAGAGCGATGCGGAGCCATCCGTCCCGGGCCAGCGGGTCCTGCTCGACGACGTGCGCGCCCCCGACGGCGGCGGTGCGGACGCCGAAGCTGAACGAGCCCTCGAGCGGGTGGCCGTCGTCGGTGGAGACACTGAACCAGTCGACGCGGTAGGCCGCGGTCGGCAGCGCGGCGGCGGGACGGAGGACGAGGTCGCGGCTCGGACCGGTGAGAGTCCTCGCGGCGACCTTCCTGCCGGTCCTCAGGTCGGTGATCGTCGCCTTGCTGAGACTTCGGTTCAGCGCCTCGGTGAACTCGAGCCTGATCTGCCTCGGGCTGTCCCGGACCCGCTGACCGGGCGCGGGCGTCGACTCGAGGAAGGCGGCGTGGGCGACTGCCGGCGCGGCCTCGACCGCCATCGCGACCAGCGCCAGAAGGAGAGTCGCCAGGATGAGCGGGGCGCGGGAGGACAGCTTCATCTCCTATGGATTGTCGTAGATTGGAGGGCGCAATGACGCGAGGGATTCCGCTGTGGCTTCGCTGGTTGCTGACGGTGGCCGGCTTCGGAGCGGCCGCGGTCGTGCTGATCATCGTGGTGGGAGGTTCGGGCAACTCCTCCGACGGGAACGCGGCCGAACTCCTGAGGGCCGGCGAACGGGTGCGAAGCGGAGTCCTCCACGACCAGGCGCCGCATTCCTCGAAGCTGCATGCCGGCGTCCCTCCGGCGGTCGGTTTCGAACGGGCGATAGCCGCCGACGTGCGTGGCCGCGTCCGGCGCAAGGAACTCGCCGGGCCGACCCGGGGCGTGAGCTGCACGGCGGTCGATCCCCGGCGAGGAAGCCGGCGCCCCTACCGATGCACGGCACGCGTCGGCGCCATCCGATATCCCTTCTTCGCCGTCGCCGACCTGCGGACCCGGCGCCTCACCTGGTGCAAGTTCGATCAGATTCCCACGGGGGAGGGGGCGGTACCGCTCAGCCCCAGATGCAAGCGCTGATCACCGGGTCGAGACCGGCGTCTTCCGCTCCAGCTCGTCTATCCGTTCGGTCAGCTCCGCCTGCCGTCGCCGCAAGGGCTCAAGCTCATCCGCGCCCCTGCTCTCGGCGCTCCGGCCGGGGAGGCAGCCTCGGCGTCCACGACGGTCGTTCCACCACATCAGCGCCGGGCAGACCGATGCCGCCGCGAGGACGGCCAGGATGAAGAGGGCCGTCGTCACAGTCGCCCGACCGGCTCGCGGTCGGCCTGGTCCTCTCCGCGCTCGCGCTCCAGGCGCTCCACCTCGGCGGACAGGCGCCGCTGCTCCTCGCGCAGCTCGGCGACGGAGGCCTCGTCGGCGCCCTCGTCCTTCTTGCCGCCCATCATGCCCTTGCCCATGAACCACATCATCAGGCCCATGCCGATCGGACAGGCCAGCAGCGCCAGTGGGGTGAGGATCGGGGCTATGGTCGCCATGTCTTCTCCTTCGCGGCGGTGAATGACTCCTTCGTACGACTAACTGTAGTAGATAAGGCCGGCCCGGGCAATGGCTGGGAGGCATGCCGACAGTCCGTCCGAGATCCGCGACCACCTCGAACCCATGGTTGTCGGGCCAGCGCGACGTCGCCAGCCCGATTCGGGCGGGAGCGAACCGCATGGGCCGTGCCGTTTCCGGCTGGACGCTCCTTGAGAAGGTCGAGTGCCCGTCCTTTCGTCCGCTTGTGGCCTACGGATGACCGTAGGCCACAAGCGCGTCGGTGCCGCCTGTCCAGCACATCCTGGGCGCTGCTACGCGCCTGCTCTAGACCGACTGGAAAAAGTTGAGGCCGAAGCGACCAAGGAGGTGCTGTGCCTCGATATTGAGCCGAAACAGCTCACCGCTGATCACCAGAACCCCGGTCGTCAACAGAAGCACGCCGGCGCCCACCTGGATAGCGGTGTAATGGCGCTTGATGAAGCCGAGGCTCCCTTGCGCCGCGTCGAAGGCGATTGCGGAGAGCAAGAACGGCACCGCCAGCCCGGCCGAGTAGACGGTGAGCAGGAGGGCGGCCTCTCCGGTCGACTGGCCC
>MKSH01000052.1:18530-20106 GCA_001898095.1 Solirubrobacterales bacterium 70-9
AGGGCGAAGGCAGCGCCAACCGTCACCAGCCCGCCACGACCGGCGCGTTCGGATAGCCAGTTCGGGCGCCAGTCGCGGTTGAGCCGCACGACGAAGACGGAACCGATCATCAGCAAACCCATCGCGATAATCGCCAGACCGCCGACTCGTTCCAGGGTCGGCTTATTGGTGAACAGGAAGGCGCCGAGCGCGGTGGCGCTCAAGCCGAGGAGGACGAAGATGCTCGAAAAGCTGAGGACGAAGAGGAGGCTGCGGCCCAGGACCTGAGGATCGAAGCGGCGATCGCGTTCGCCTCCGCCGGGGGCGCCGGTGACCGTTGCCAGATAGCCCGGTACCAGGGGCAAGCAGCAAGGAGAGACGAAGGACACGAAGCCGGCGGCGAAGGCGAGACCGAGGCCAGGCCCGCCGATCATCGAAGCGCGGGTCGGGCCGAGGAAAGGGGCTGGGACTTCATCTTCTACGCAGCATAGTAGCCAGGCACAGCACTCAGCCGCGATACTGGGTTGGCATCTCCGGCACCCGGTGAGGAGTGGATGTCGGAGGCGCCGAGGTGGGCTCGCGGACAGGCGGGAGGGGGGGAGAACCTCGCGTCTTTCAGGTGTGGCTCCAAAAGCATCGTGCGCGCGGTTCGGATCAGTAGCCGAGCGGGTGGCGGACCGCCAACTTCCCCGACACGACCGAGGCCGTATCCGCATACCAGCGTGGACCGGTACCGTCGGCCGAGCCCGCGGTGTCCCAGCGCAACCCCGCGATCACCGCGTAGGTGTGGCCGGAGTTGGCGTAGACGGTGATCCATCTGCCGGCTTCAGGTTCGCCCCAACTCATCAGGCCCGTCGAGTCGAGCGGTGAGGTGATCAGGCCGCCGCCCCGCAGGGCGTAGCTCACCGCGCCCGAGCAGTCATAGCCCGTGTCCCACCATCTGCCGTGCCCACCGCCCCAGACGTAGGGCTTGGTGCGGATCCGGTTCGCCCATTCGATCACCTTCTTCACGGCCGGCGGGGCACTCGCCGGTGCGATCGCCATGCCTTCGACCAGCTTCGCCCTGGCTCCCGGCACGGTGGGGACGGGCGCCGTTCCCGGCACGGCGGCGACAGGCGGCGCTTCGGTCGAGGTTTCCGGCGCGCAGGGATCCTGGCCGGCCGAGACGCCACCGAACTGGTTGCAGGCGGCCGAGGCGCCGCCGGCGTTGATCAGTAAGGCGAGGAGGACGAGAGCAAGTGCCCCTCCCAGCCGAGTTCTCTTTGAAAGCAAGACCATCTCCTTCGTCGGCCTACGGAGTTAGCTGACGGGCTCGCGCTGAAAGAGATCGCGCTACGGACTCAGACGTCCGATTCGCCCCGCGGGGCCGACTTGGCCCCTGTGGTTCCCCCGTTCCGCGTCATTCAGGCGCGGATTCGGCATAGCTTTGACGCTGCAATATACAGACTTGTACTACGGCGTGTCGGACTATCCTCCCACGGCGCAGTCAATCTGCCGACCTGGGCCACGACAGATGCCGCTGCCATTCAGGGTCGATCTCGTCCAGCTGCGATGCCAGCCGGACCACCGCCTCGTCGCTCTCGAAGGCGTCGTCGAC
>MKSH01000053.1:0-1889 GCA_001898095.1 Solirubrobacterales bacterium 70-9
CGCCTGGCCGGCCCCCTGGGTGAAATTCCCCCAGAACCACCGCGCAGAGGTACCTTTCCGGGCAGTGTCCGTCTCCCTTGCCGAGCTCATCGGCAACGCTCACGCATTCGAGGACCTCGACGATTTCCGCAACGGGATCCCCGTCCTGCTGCGCGAATTCGTCCCCGCCGACGTCGCCTCCTACAACGAGATGGACGAAGAGCCGTTCGGGTCCTGGTGGACCACCGACCCGGCGTTGGAAGTCGGCGCCGAGCTCGAAGCCGTCTTCCAGGAACTGGCGGGCGAAAACCCGGTGCTCGCCTACATGCGCCGCACGCGCGACGGGCGGCCGTACCGGATCTCCCACTTCCTCACCCGGGCCGAGTACCACCGGCTGGCGCTCTACCGCCAGTTCTACGGCAAGATCGAAGCCGAGTACCAATGCGCGTTCACGCTGCCGTCGCGCCCGCCGGTGGTGATCGGTCTGGCGCTCACCCGCTCCCGCACCGACTTCTCCGACCGCGAGGTCGCCGGCCTCGCCGCCGCCCGCCCGCACCTGATCCAGGCCTACCGCAACGCTGAGCTGGCGGCGGCGCGCGAGGCGACGATCACCGCGCTCGAGGCCGGGCTCGAGCAGGTCGGCACGGCGGTGATCGTGGTCGACCGCCACGGCCGCGTCGACCTCGCCACCCCGGCCGGGCGGCGGCTCCTCGCCGGTCCGCTGAAAGGCGAAAGCTCCAAGCGCCTCGGCCCCGAGGTGACCGCGGCGCTTGCCGACCGCCGTGAGGCGGGGACGCCGGCGACCGAGCCGCTGGTCGTCGAAACCGACGATGGCCCGCTCTCGCTGCGCGTCCTGCGTGGCCCCGAAGGGGGGAGCGAGATGCTGGTGATCGAGCCGGAGGTGAGCGGGCTGAGCGTGCCGGCGCTGGAAGCGCTCGGGCTCACCGCCCGTCAGGCGGAGGCGCTGCGCTGGGTGGCGCTGGGGCGGCGCGGCCCCGACATCGCCCGGGTGATGGGCCTCTCACCCCGAACCGTCGAGAAGCACCTGCACGGTGCCTACGCGAAGCTCGGGGTGAGCGGTGCGTCGGAGGCGGCCACGACCGCCTGGGCGGCGGTCGGCGTGCGCCTCCCGTCCTAGCTGTCCCGTCCTGGTTCCCCAGGCCGCAGTCCCGCGTGGCTCAGGCCTCGAGTTTGCCGATCTTGAAGATTTTGGTCCCGCAGTCCGGGCAGACGCCCTGGATCGCCGGGCGACCGTTCTTCATCGTCACCTGTTTGGCGTCTTTGATCTCGACCTTCTTGCGCTCTTTCACGCAGTAGCCCTCAGGCATGTCGAGGCCTCCTTTCCGTGCCGCGTGGCGGCGTCTTCCCGCATTCCCGGGCGGGCTGGATCTGCCGAATGTAACGGAGATCGGGGATGCCTGACGCCTGACAGGTGCGAAATGTCACAATAGATTGACCGACCAGTCAATCAGCCCGACCTCGCGTTCCACTACGCTGCCCGTCGGCTCAAGACACCGCACCAATCGCCAAGGAGGCGCCAGAGATGCCCGAAGCAGTAGTCGTCGACACCATCCGCACGCCGATCGGCCGCGCCTTCAAGGGCTCGCTGGCCTCGCTGCGTCCCGAGGAGATGGGCGCCTTCGTGGTCGACCAGCTGCTCGAGCGCAACCCCGAGGTCGACCCGGCCCTGATCGAGGACGTCTTCTGCGGCGTCGGCATGCCGCAGGGCCTCCAGGCCTTCAACATGGGCCGGATCATCTCCCTGCTCTCGGAGAAGCTGCCGCAGACCGTGAACGGGGTCACGGTCTCCCGCTACTGCTCCTCCAGCCTCGACGCGATCCGCCACGCCGGCAATGCGATCAAGGCGGGCGAGGGCGACGCCTACCTGGCCGTCGGGGTCGAGTGGGTCA
>MKSH01000053.1:1940-3163 GCA_001898095.1 Solirubrobacterales bacterium 70-9
GTCAACGTCGCCAAGAAGTACGGCGTCAAGCGCGAGGACATGGACAAGTTCGCCCAGCGCTCGCAGGAACTGGCGGTGAGATCCCAAGGGGACGGCTTCTTCGACCGCGAGATCGTCCCGGTCGACGTGAACGGCACGCTGGTCAGCAAGGACGACGGTCCGCGCGCCTCCTCCACCCTGGAGAAGCTGGCCGAATTGGACGAGGCCTTCGGCGGCGGCGGCGTCACCGCCGGCAACTCCTGCCCGCTGAACGACGGCGCCGCCGCGGTGCTGCTGATGAGCGACACGAAGGCGAAGGAGCTGGGCTTGAAGCCGCGCGCCCGGATCGTCACCGCCGCCACCTACGGCAACGAGCCGGAGCTGATGGGCGTCGCCCCGATCGGCGCGATCAAGAAGGTGCTCGACCGTGCCGGGATGACGATCGGCGACATCGACCGGGTCGAGCTGAACGAGGCCTTCGCCGCCCAGGTGATCCCGATCATGGACGAAACGGGGATCGAGCTCGGGCAATTGAACACGCGCGGCGGCGCGATCGCCCTCGGCCACCCCTTCGGGATGACCGGCGCCCGCATCATGGGCACGCTGCTGAACGTGCTCGAGACCGACGACAAGCAGGTCGGCCTGGAGACCATGTGCGTGGCCGGCGGCCAGGGCAAGGCGATGATCGTCGAGCGGGTCTGAGCGCTCGACGATCCGGGACTGTGTGACGAACTAGCCCCCGCCCGGGGGCAAGTTCTTGTTACATACCGACCTATGCCTGATCTTTCCAAGGTCAAGCCGGAGGACATCCGCGACTTCGCGGCGGGCAGTTTCCCTGCCGATCTCGGCATCGAGCCGCTCGAGATCGAGGACGACCACGCCAGCGGGCGGATCATGGTCGATAGTCGTCACCTGCATCCCGGCGGCTTCGTCCACGGCGGTGTCTGGACCGCGCTCGGCGACACCGTCGCCGCCTGGGCGACCTTCCGCGTGATCCCACCCGGCTTCGACTTCACCACGATCGAGTTGAAGCTGAACGTCTTCGGCGCGGGCCGGCTCGGGGACGAGATCGTCGCCGACGCCCGGCCCCTCCACGCCGGCCGCAGCACCGCGGTGATCGAGGTCCGGATCGACCGGATCCGCGACGGCGTCTCGAAACTCTGTGCGAACCTGGTCGTCAGCCAGTTCCTGATCGCGCCGAACGAATTCGGCCCGCTCGATTACTGACTGACCTGAGCCCCTCC
>MKSH01000053.1:3184-4769 GCA_001898095.1 Solirubrobacterales bacterium 70-9
GCTCGCACCGCTCCCTTCGGTCGCTGGATGCGCCGCCCGGAGGGGCTCAGGTGCCGGCGAGGAAGTCGTCGGCGAGCACCGCGACGACGCGGGGCAACGAGCCGAGGCTGCGGCTGAGCTCCAGCTGGCGGCGGGCGCCGGTGCGCTCGGCGAGGCGGGCGACGCTTTCCAGCTCGGTCGCGCAGCCGAGGTCTTCGGCGTGCGGGCGGCAGAGGATCAGCAGGTCTTCGAGCAGGGCCCGGGCGGGCAGGCGTTGGTCGAGCTCGTGGGCGATCAGCTCGGCGTCCATGCCGTCGCGAGCGGCGAGGAAGCGGTTCTCGTCGAGCACCTCGGGCGGGATCCCGAGGTCGTAGGTCCGCGATCCTTCCTCGACCTCCAGGCGCACTATCGACTGGACCAAGGCGGCGATCGCGGCGGTGTCGGCGAGGGTGGTCTGGGCGTCCATGATCCGCACCTCGACCGTGCCGAAGCGCGGCTGCGGCCGCACGTCCCACCAGAGGAAGGTCGGCTCCGGAACCGCGTCGGAGCGGATCAGCACGTCGACCGACTCGACGTACTCGTCGTAGGTGCGGAAGGCGCGCGGCACGCCGACCCGCGGGAAGGCCTGGAAGAGCGGCGTCCGCGCCGAGGCGAGACCGGTGTCGCGCCCCTGCCAGAACGGCGAGTTGACCGAGAGGGCGAGCAGCAGCGGCAGCTCGGCGCGCAGGCGGTTGGCGACGTGGATCGCCCCTTCGGGATCGGGCACGCCGACGTGGACGTGGAGGCCGAAGGTCGGCTCGCGTCGGGCCAGCTCACGCATCGATCCGTAGACGAACTGGTAGCGCTCGCCCGCCGAGATCACGATCTCCTGCCAGACCGCGAAGGGGTGGGTGCCGGCGCTCGCCGCCCGCATCGAGAGCGGCTTCAGGGTGTCGTCGAGCTCGCGCCGCAGCGCTCCCAGTTCCTCCGTCGCCGAGCCGACCTGACCGTGGACGCCGGTCTGGATCTCGAGCGCCGAGCCGTGCGTCTCGGCGGTGAAGCTGTTGGTGCGGCCGTGGGGGAGGCGGGGCAGGACCGAGTCGATCCGGTGGGCGAGCGCCCAGGTCAGCTGGTCGAGGAGCATCACCTCCTCCTCGATCCCGACCGTGTACGCGCCCTGCTCGTGTGGCTGCGGCCAGGTCGCCCAGGCCGGCAACGTCGCCCCCGAGGACTCCGGGGTCACGCGACCTCGCGGCGTCGGGCGGCCCGCTCGTATTCGGCGCCGTCGTCGCGGCAGGCCTCGACGAAGCGGCGGAACAGCTCCGCCTCGGCGGCCCGGTGGGTGAGCGTCTCGGCGTGCCACTGGACGCCGATCAGGAAGCGCCGGCTCGGGTCCTCGATCGCCTCGATCGTGCCGTCGGGGGCGCGGGCGCTGACCCGCAGCCCGGCGCCCAGCCGGTCGATCGCCTGGTGGTGGAAGGAGTTCACGTCGGTCACCTCGATCTCGCCTCCCCCGAACGCCTCCCAGAGCTGCGAGTCGGGATCGACGCCGACTGGGTGGCTTGCCTCGTTGCCCGGGTTCGCCTGCCGGTGGGCGACTTCATCCGAGAGGTCGGGCAGGTGCTGG
>MKSH01000053.1:4791-5086 GCA_001898095.1 Solirubrobacterales bacterium 70-9
TGTTCAGCGCCTGGGTGCCGCGGCAGATCGCCAGGATCGGCATCTCGCGGGCGTCGGCGCGGGCGGCGACGGCGAGCTCGAAGCGGTCGAGGTCGGGCTCGATCGGCCCCAGCTCCGGGTGCGGCTCCGCTTCGTACAGCGCCGGGTCGAGGTCGGGGCCGCCGGAGAGGCAGATCCCGTCGAGCCGGTCGAGCAGCGGCTCGATCGCCTCGTCGGCCAACGGCGGCATCACCACCGGCAGGCCGCCCGCCGCCTCGATCCCCTTCAGGTAGGTGATCCCGAGCGCCATCTCCTT
>MKSH01000054.1:48-12777 GCA_001898095.1 Solirubrobacterales bacterium 70-9
GGTATCCACAGCTTTGCTGGCAAGCAGTACCACACGGCGCAGTGGCCGCACGAGGGCGTCGACCTCACCGGCCTGCGGGTGGGCGTGATCGGGACCGGCTCGACCGGCATCCAGATCATCCCGCCGATCGCGAAAGAAGTCGGCGAGCTCTACGTCTTCCAGCGCACCGCCAACTACAGCATCCCGAACCGCAACCGGCCGCTGACCGCGGAGGAGAAGGCGCGGATCAAGGCCAACTGCATGGAGCTGCGCGAGGAGGCGCGTTACACCCCGACCGGCAACCTGGTCGAACCGCGCCCGATGTCCGCCCTCAGCGTCTCCGACGAGGAGCGCCTCGCCACCTACGAAGAAGACTGGGACTACGGCGGCTTCAAACTGCTCTTCGGCGGCTACGAAGACCTGGTCGTCGACGAGGCCGCGAACGAGACTGTGGCCGAGTTCGTGCGCGAGAAGATCCGCGCCGTCGTCGAGGACCCGGACACGGCCGAGCTGCTGACGCCGCGCGACCACGCGATCGGGACGAAGCGCCCGCCGCTCGACGCCGAGTACTTCGAGACGTTCAACCAGGACAACGTGCACCTGGTCGACATCCGCTCGGCGCCGATCGAGGAGGTCACCGAGGCGGGCATCCGCACCGCCGCCGAGGAGATCGACCTCGACGTGATCATCTACGCGACCGGCTTCGACACGATGACCGGGTCGCTGGACAAGATCGACATCCACACCTCCGCGGGCGCCCGACTGGCCGATAAGTGGGCGGGCGCGCCGTCGACCTACCTCGGCCTCTCGACCCACGGGTTCCCGAACCTGTTCATGATCACCGGCCCCGGCAGCCCTTCGGTGCTGTCGAACATGCCGACCTCGATCGAACAGCACATCGAGTGGGTCCTCGACTGCCTCCAGTACGCGAAGGAGAACGGCGTTGATCGCATCGAGGCCAACCTGGCCGCCGAGGAGGAGTGGACCCAGCACGTCGACGACGTCGCCAACACCACCCTGCTGACGCGGACGAAATCTTGGTACATGGGCGCCAACACCCCGGGGAAGCCGTTCCGGTTCGTGCCGTACATCGGCGGGGTGGGGGAATACCGCAAGCGCTGCGCCGAGGTCGCCGCGCAGGGCTACGAGGGATTTGAGATGCGGTCGGGCGCCGAGGCCGGTGCCGGCACCGCCGCGGTCTGAGGAGGAGAGAAACAAATGAGGAGAGATATGTCGTCATCTAGTCGGAAGTTGCTGTGCTTGGCGCTGCTTGTCTTCGCCGCGGCAATGGTGCTGTCCGCCTGTGGTTCGAGTTCGGGCAGCAGCAGTTCCAGTAGTTCGACCACGGCGGAAGAATCCGAAGCCGGCGGCGAAAGCACGCCCGCCGCGGAAACCGAAACCGAAGCCGAAGGTGAAGAAGCCGGCGGTGAAGAAGCCGGCGGCGGCGAAGACTATTCGGCGCTGCTGAAAGAAGCCACCGAAGTCACGCCGAGCAAATACGAAGGCCCGACCGAACCGGCTCCGGCCAAACCCGGCACGAAAATCGCCGCGATCAGCTGCGCCCAGACGTTGCAGGGGTGCAAGGAAATCGCGGAAGGGATCGAAGAAGCCGGCGAAGCGGCGGGCGTGACGGTGAAGGTCTTCGACGGCCAGGGCGAAACCACCACCCAGAACAAGCAGATCCTGAACGCGATCAGCTGGGGCGCCGAAGCGATCATCCTCGAGGCGATCGACCCGACCACGGTCCAGACGGGCCTGGCGGCAGCGCAGAAGGCTGGCATCGTCGTCGGCGGCGCGGTCAACGGCACCAACAGCCCGAACAAGACGCGCAAGCCCCCGGCCGGGGACGTGTGGACCTCGTTCGACGTCGGTGTCGACTACAAGCTCGCCGGCGAATACGAGGCGAGCTGGATCATCGCCGACTCGGAAGGCAAGGCGAACACGGTCGTCTACGGGACCAAAGAGTTCCCGGCGCTGCCGCCGCAGACCGAAGGGGTGATGGAAACCCTGGAAGCGTGCGAAGGCTGCACCACGGACGGCCCGATCTACTTCCTCTCGAGCTCGCTCGCGACCAACTTCGGCGAAGAAGTCGTCGGCTACCTCCGGACCCATCCGGAAGTCGAATACATCTTCTGTCCGTATGACCCCGCCGCGCCGGCGATGGTCACCGCGATCGAGACCGCCGGTCTCGGCGAAAAGGTGAAGCTGGTCTCGCTGCTCGGCAACGAACAGAACCTGGAATTCATCCGCAACGAAGAAGTCCAGGCGGCCGACGGTTCCTACGACGAGCTCTACGTCGGTTGGGCCGTGGTCGACCAGGCGCTGCGGGTGCTGGACGGGCAGAAGCCGTTCGAGCCGCAGGGCGAGAACATCCCGTTCCAGCTGGTCGACAAGAACAACCTGCCGCCCGAAGGGCAGGCGTACAAGGCGCCTTTCGAATTCCGTCCTGAATTCGAAAAGCTCTGGAAATAACGAAGCGGTGACCGACATCGCTCCAGATCAAAGAATCGCGAGCGTCGCCTCCGGGGCCGTAGTGGCCCCGGAGGCCCCGGTCCTCGCGATCGAGGACGTGAGCATGGACTTCGGCACGGTCCAGGCCCTACGCGACGTCTGGGTCGATGTCCTGGCCGGGCAGATCCACGGGCTGATCGGCGCCAACGGCAGCGGCAAGTCGACGCTGGTGAAGATCATGAGCGGCGTCCAGGCGCCGACCAGCGGCACCCTGCGCTTCGCCGGCGAGACGTACTCCGACCTGACGCCGCCCGCCCGCGCCAACGCGCTCGGCGTCCGCGTCGTCCACCAGGAGGCGCCGGTGATCGACACGCTCACCGTGCTCGAGTCGGTGGCGATCTTCCGCGGCTACGAGCGCACCGCGTTCGGCCGCATCCCCTGGCGCAAGCTGCGCCGCAACGTGCGCGAGCTGCTCGAGCGGATGGAGGTCGACGTCGACGTCGACGAGCTCTGCGCCCAGGTCCGCCCCGCCGACCGCGCCGGCCTGGCGCTGGCGATCGCGATGGGGGACCAGTTCATCGCGGGCGGCAACCCGAACGCGATCCGCCTGCTGATCGTCGACGAGGTCACCGCCTCGATCCCCGACAACGAAACCTTGCAGCACCTCCAGCGCCTGCGGCGGATCGCCGACGGCGGCGTCGCCGTGGTGATGGTCACCCACCGGCTGGGGGAGCTCGACTTCGCCGACGACGTCAGCGTCCTGCGCAACGGTCGGCTGGTCTACCACCAGGCGGGCGGGCCGCGCCGCTCGATCCCCGAGCTGATCGCCGAGATGGTCCCCGAGCCGGAAGATGTCTCCGAGGTGGCCGACGTCGAGAGCGGCCACCGGCCGGTGCTGACGCTGTGGGAAAGCTCCGCCCCGATCGAGGTGGCCGAGGTCGAGCGCGAGGCCGGGGTCGAGGTGCTCTCGCTGAAGGGCATCGCCGGCTCCGAGCTGCGCGGTGTCGACCTGACCGCGCGCTCGGGAGAAGTGATCGGCTTCGTCGGCGTCCAGCATGCGGGCATCAACGAGCTGCCGTTGATCCTCTCCGGCTCCGTCCCCCGGCAGGCCGGCGAGATCGTCGTCCACGGCAAGAAGATGGGCAAGCGGGTCACCCCGGCCGAACTGATCGGCGCCGGCCTCACCACCGTCCCCTCCGACCGCCTGCGCGAAGGCGGCGTCGCCTCGATCTCGGTGGCCGAGAACGTGGTGCTCCCCGACCTGCGCAAGTACTGGCACAAGCGGGCCACCTACCGGTCGGTGGTCGACGGGGTGATCAAGGCGCTCGACGTGCGGCCGCCGCAGCGGACGACGAAGCTGGGCGAGCTCTCCGGCGGCAACCAGCAGAAGGTGCTGCTGGGCAAGTGGCTGGCGCTGCGTCCGGCGATCCTCTGTCTCGACGACCCGACCTACGGCGTCGACCCGGCGGCCCGCGAGCTGATCTTCGCCGCGATCAAGGACGCGGCCCAGCTTGGCGTCTGCGTCCTCTTCTTCTCCACCGAGCCCGAGCAACTGGTTCGCCTCTGCGATCGGGTGCTGATCCTCGAACAGGGGGTGGTCGCCAAAGAGCTGGTCGGCGACGACCTGAATCTGCAAACCGTCACGGAGTCACATGCCAAATGAGCGTCGAGTCAGCTAGTCCCCAAACGAAACAACCGAACGTCGGCGCGGCCTCCGGGTCGACCGGTGGCAGTGCGCTGGCGAAGGTGCTCGGCGGTGGCAGGCAGTACGGCACCGTCTTCCTTCTGGCGATCCTGATCCTGGTCTTCGCGCTGACCGCGGAAGCCTTCTTCACCTGGACCAACTTCAAAAGCATCCTGATCACGCAGACGGTGATCGCCTGCATGACCCTCGGGGTGATGCTGCCGCTGATCGTCGGCGAGTTCGACCTCTCGGTCGGCTACATGGTCGGCTTCATCTCGATGCTCGGCGCCTACCTGGCCGGGCACGACTGGGCGGTGCTGCCGATCCTGCTGGTGATGCTCGGGGTCGGGGCGCTGATCGGCTTCATCAACTCGGTGCTGATCGACCGCACTCACATCAGCTCCTTCATCGCCACGCTCGGCGTCGGCATCATCCTCCAGGGATTCACCCAAGGGTTGAGCGGCGGTTCGGTGCTCACCCAGAACATCCCCCGGGTGGTCATCGACATCGGCCGTAAGTACGCGGGCCCGGTCTCGATCTCGGTGTGGATCACGCTCGCCCTGATCATCGTCCTCTTCTACGTACTGGAACACACTCCATTAGGGCGGTCGTGGTACGCGATCGGCGGCTCGGAGAAAGTGTCATTCCTGGCCGGGCTGCGGACGAAGCGACTGAAGAGCCTGGCGTTCGCGCTCGGCGGCCTGCTGGTCGGCGTCGGGGCGATCTTCGCGCTCGGCCAGAACGGCAGCGCCAGCCCCTCGTTCGGCCCCGAGCTCCTGCTGCCCGCCTACGCCGGCGCCTTCCTCGGCGTCACCACCTACAAGGGCGGCTACTACAACGTGATCGGGTCGATCGTCGGCATCCTCGTCCTCGCCGTCGGCTTCAACGGGCTCAGCCTGTTGGGGGTCCCGTTCTGGATCCAGCCGGTGTTCAACGGCAGCGTCCTGCTGGCCGCCGTGCTCGCCGCCCGCGCCGAGACCCGCAAGGTCCGGGTGGGTTCGTGAGCGACAACAAATACGAGAGCGGCCTGGCGATGCGCAAGCAGGTGCTGGGCGACGACCACGTGCAGCGCTCGCTCGACCGGGCCAGCGAGTTCACCCGGCCGATCCAGGAACTGGCCACCGGCTATTGCTGGGGGGAGATCTGGACCCGCGAGGGGCTCAGCCTGCGCGAGCGGAGCCTGATCAACCTCGGCATGCTGACCGCGCTGAACCGCTCGCACGAGCTGGCGGTCCACGTCCGCGGCGCGGTCCGCAACGGCTGCACCCGGCAGGAGATCCAGGAGGCGCTGCTGCAGGCCTCGGTCTACTGCGGGATGCCGGCCGGGCTGGAGGCATTCCGGGTCGCCGACCAGACGCTGGACGCCGTCGACCGCGAGCGCGAGGCCGCCAACGGCTCCGACGGCTCGGCCCCGGCCCGGGACCCCGAGGTTTCCGCCGACGAGGGCAAATGATCGCCGCCGACCCGGCGTTCCTCGGCGCCGCGGGCAGCTACGTCGCCGCCGCCGAGGTCCACGAGTTCGCGGTGGTCGACGCGGCGCGCCGGCCGACCCTGGAGGCCTGGGTCGCCCGCCTGATCCCCGGCGCGGGCGAGTGGCCGGGCGCGGCGGAGGTGGGCGCCGCCGCCTACGTCGACGCGGCGATCGCCACCACGCCGGCGGCGCGCCCGACCGTGCTGCTGGCGATCGACCGCCTCGACCGCCTCGCCGCCGAGGCGGGCGCCTCCGACTTTGCCGCCGCCCCGCCCGAGGAGCGCGACCGGATCCTGGTCGACGTCTCGATCGACCCGCGCTTCGAAGCCGCCTTTCAGCAGGTCCTGGAGCTGACCTACGAGGCCTACTACCGCGACGAGCGGGTCTGCGACGCGATGCGCGCGCGGACCGGGTTCGACTCGCGGCTGCCGCACCTCGGCTCGCCGATGGAGCCCTTCGACCAGAGCCGGCTCGCCCGCGTCGCGGCGCTGCCGCCGCACTACCGCGAGGTCGAGGCGTGAGGGCGGCGCGCGAGGAGTTCGACGTCCTCGTCGTCGGCGCCGGCTGTGCCGGGTCGGCGGTCGCCAAGCGCCTCTCCGACCAGGGCCTCGACATCCTCGTGCTCGAGGCGGGCGACTGGGTCACCCCGGAGATGCGCCCGAAGACCCACCTCGACTGGGAGGCGCGGGCGCGCCACGACTTCAACCCGCGCCCCTCGGTGCGCGGCTGGGACGGCGACTACCCGGTCACCGCCCGCGGCGGCAACCCGATCGACGCCTTCATCTACGCCGCGGTCGGCGGCAGCGCGGTCGGCTACGGCGGCCACTTCTGGCGCTTCGCCCCGAGCGACTTCCGCGCCCAGACTCTGGACGGCTTCGGCGTCGACTGGCCGATCGCCTACGAGGACCTGGCTCCCTACTACGACCTGAACGAGGCCGAGATGGGGACCGCGGGGCTGCGCGGCGACCCGACCGGCCCGCCCCGCGACGTCGAGTCCCCGACCGGGCCGATCCCGATCGGCCGGCTGGGGGAGAAGTGGGTCGACGGCTTCGAGAAGCTCGGCTGGTACTGGTGGCCGCAGGAGCAGGCGATCATCAGCGAGGACTACCGTGGCCGCAAGGCCTGCACGAACCGCGGCTTCTGCACCGCGGGCTGCCCGCACAGCGCGCTCGCCTATGCGGAGGAGATCTACCTGGCGCCGGCGCTGCGGCGCGGGGCCGAGCTGCGGACCGGGGCGCACGTGCGCGAGGTCACCGTCGATGCCGACGGCAACGCCCGCGGCGCCGTCTACTACGACCGCCACGGCCAGCTGCACGAAGTCCTCGCCAAGGTGGTCGTCGTCTGCGCCAACGGGCTCGGCTCGCCGCGCCTCCTGCTGATGTCGACCAGCCCGCGGTTCCCCGATGGGCTCGCGAACAGCAGCGGGATGGTCGGCAAGAACCTGATGACCCACGTGCAGACGATGGTGATCGGCCACTTTGAGGACCGCATCGACGCCCACCAGGGCGCCTGGGGCGGGGCCGTCGCGACGCGCCAGTTCTACGACGGCGACCCGAAGGGTGATTTCAAGCGCGGCTTCATGATGGCGGCGATGCGCGGCTACCCGCCGCTGACGACGGCGCTCCAGGTCGCCCCCTGGGGGCCCGCCCACCACGAGGCGATGGAGCGCCACCTGAACCACGAGGGCGTGATCTGGGTCTGCGGCGACGACGAGCCGGAGCTGACGAACCAGGTCACCCTCGACTGGGAGAACACCGACGCCTACGGGCTGCCGGGGGTGGTCACGGACTACACGCTCTCCGACAACAGCCGCGCGATGTCGAAGCAGATGGTGGCGCGGGCGAGCGAGCTCTGCGAGGCGGCGGGCGCCGACTCGGTGCGGGACCTCGGCTTCGACACCCTGCTCGGCTGGCACCTGCTCGGCACGGTGCGGATGGGGGACGACCCCGAGACCTCGGTGGTGAACGCCGACAACCGCGCCCACGACGTGCCGAACCTCTACGTCGTCGACGGGTCGAGCTTCCCGACCGGCGCCGCCGTCAACCCCACCAACACCGTCCAGGCGCTGGCCCTGCGGGCGGCCGACCGGATCCTCGCCGCCCATGCCAACTGAGATGCCGGGGCTCGAGTCGGTCTCCGAGTGGACGCGCGGTTACCTCGGCGGCACCCGCGACCTGCTGATCGGCGGCGAGTGGGTGCCGGCGCAGTCGGGGCGGCGCTTCGAGGTGATCGACCCGGCCAGCGAGGACGTGATCGCGAACGTCGCCGAGGGCGCCGCCGCCGACGTCGACCTGGCGGTGAAGGCGGCCCGGCGCGCCTTCGAGTCTCCGGCCTGGGCGCGGATGCCAGGGGCGGAGCGGGCGCGGTTGATCTGGGCGCTCGCCGACCGGCTCGAAGCCGAGGCGGAGAAGATCGCCGAGCTGGAGACGCTGGACAACGGGATGCCGATCGGCGTCGCCCGCGGCGCCGTCGTGCCGTTGAGCGCCGACGTCTTCCGCTACATGGCCGGCTGGGCGACGAAGCTCGAGGGGCGGACGATCCCGCTCGACGTGCCGCCGCAGCCCGACGCCGAGTTCTTCGCCTACACGCTACGCCAACCGATCGGCGTCGTCGGCCAGATCGTGCCCTGGAACTTCCCCCTCTTCATGACCTCCTGGAAGGTCGCGCCGGCGCTGGCGACCGGCTGCACGATCGTCTTGAAGCCGGCTGAGCAGACGCCGCTGACGGCGCTCTTCCTCGGTGAGCTGATGACCGAGGTCGGCTTCCCCGACGGGGTGATCAACGTGGTTCCGGGCTTCGGCGAGACGGCGGGCGCGGCGCTCGCCGACCACCCCGACGTCGACAAGGTCACCTTCACCGGCTCGACCGAGGTCGGCCGGCAGATCGTCCGGGCCAGCGCGGGCAACCTGAAGAAGGTGGCGCTGGAGCTGGGCGGCAAGTCGCCGAACATCGTCTTCGACGACGCCGACCTCCCGGCGGCGATCGCCGGCTCCGCCGACGCGGTCTTCTTCAACGCGGGGCAGAACTGCGTCGCCGGGGCGCGCCTCTTCGTCCAGGAGGGCGCCTACGACGAGCTCGTCGCCGGGCTGGCCGAGCGCGCCGCGGCGCTCCGCGTCGGCCCCGGCCTCGCCCCCGACAGCGAGGTCGGCCCACTGGTCTCGGCCGAGCAGCTGGAGCGGGTCACCGGTTACATGGGCGCCGCCACCGAGGAAGGGGCGAAGCTCGTCGCCGGCGGCGGCCGGCTGGGGGAGCGCGGCTTCTTCGTCGAGCCGACGATCCTCACCGACGTCGCCCCCGACATGCGCTTCATGCGCGAGGAGATCTTCGGCCCGGTCGTCGGCGTCACCCGCTTCACCGACCTCGACGACCTCGTGGCCCGCGCCAACGACACCGCCTTCGGCCTCGCCGCCGGGATCTGGACCCGCGACGTCTCCCGCGTCCACAAGTTGGCGCCCCGCCTCGACGTCGGCACGGTCTGGGTCAACACCTACTCGCTGAACGCCTCGGCGCTCCCCTTCGGCGGCTTCAAGCAGTCGGGCTGGGGCAAGGAACTCGGCGAGGAAGGCGTGTCTTCCTACCTGCAGACCAAGTCGGTCTGCATCGGCCTCTAGGTGCCGGCGATGGAGGCGGGGCCCTTCCGCAGCGAACCGGCGACGGGCATCATCGCCGCCCAGCCGCTGCAGGGCGAGCGGCTCGCGGGCGATCCCTACGAGGTGCTCGACCCCGAGTTCCTGGAGTGCATCGACCCGGTCGGCTGGGTGGAGAAGCTCCACACCGGTTGCCGCTGGGCCGAGGGGCCGGTCTACTTCGCCGAGATGCGGTGCCTGCTGTTCAGCGACATCCCGACCCAGCGGCTGCTGCGCTTCGACGAGCAGTCGGGGACTGTCGACGTCCTCCGCGCGCCGACCGGCAACGGCAACGGCAACACCCGCGACCGCGAGGGCCGGCTCCTCAGCTGCGAGCAGGGCCGCAACCGGGTGGTCCGCTACGAGCCCGACGGGCGGCTGACGATCATCGCCGACTCTTATGAAGGGGGCGCGCTGAACTCGCCCAACGACGTGGTGGTGAAGTCCGACGGCAGCATCTGGTTCACCGACCCGAACTTCGGGATCATCTCCGAGTACGTCGGCAACAAGGCCCGTCAGGAGCAGGAGAGCTGCGGCGTCTACCGGGTCGATCCGTGCGACGGCAGCGTCAGGCTGATGGTCGACGATTTCGCGATGCCGAACGGGCTCGCCTTCTCGCCGGACGAGCGCCTGCTCTACGTCGCCGAGTCGGGCTGGCTGATCGACCCGAAGCTGGGGCACGAGATCCGCGCCTTCGAGGTCGGCGACGACGACTCCCTCGGCGATGGCGAGGTCTTCGCCGAGGTGACGCCGGGGATCCCGGACGGCTTCCGCATCGACTGCGACGGCCGGCTCTGGGTCGGCGCCGGCGATGGGGTCCAGTGCTTCGCCGCCGACGGGCGGCTGCTGGGCAAGATCCTGATCCCCGAGGCGACCGCGAACCTTACCTTCGGCGGGCCGAAGCGGAACCGCCTCTACATCACCGCCACCACCTCGCTCTACGCGACCTACCTCAACGTCACCGGGGTGCAGTCGCCGTAGGCGCTCGCAGTTCAAGACTGAGATCAATCGACGAAAGACAGGAGCCATGGGACGACTCGACGACAAGGTTTGCCTGATCACCGGCGCGGCGCGCGGGATGGGCCACACGACCGCGGAGCTCTTCGCCAAGGAGGGCGCGACCGTGATCGGCGCCGACGTCCGCGACCCCGAGCCGCACGAGGCCGAGGTCGAAGCCGTCTCCCTCGACGTCTCCAGCGAGGACGCCTGGAAGGAGGTCGTCGCCGGGATCGTCGCCAAGCACGGTCGCCTCGACGTGCTCGTCAACAACGCGGGGGTGATCGCCTACGAGCCGATCCTCGAGCTCGACCTGGAGAACTGGCACCGTCTGATCGCGGCCGACCAGACCGGCGTCTTCCTCGGCATGCGCGAGTCGCTGCCGGCGATGATCGACTCGGGCGGGGGCTCGATCGTGAACGTCTCCTCGATCTGGGGCGGCGTCGCCGTCCCCGGCGCGCACGCCTACCACGCCGCCAAGGCCGCGGTCCTGAACATGAGCCGCAACGTCGCCCTCACCCACGTCGGCGACGGCGTCCGCTGCAACGCGATCCTGCCCGGCTACATCAAGACCCCGCTCACCGACGTCCAGGCCCCCGAGGTGAACCAGTCGATGGTCGACACCACCCCGATGCACCGCGGCGGCGAGCCGATCGAGGTCGCCTACGGCAGCCTCTACCTGGCCAGCGACGAGTCCAGCTTCGTGACCGGCACCGAGCTGGTGATCGACGGCGGCCTGATGGCGCAGTAGGCCCCCGCCGGCGGGGGATCGTGCGTCCTGGGCGTCTCGCGGGGACCCGGGCAGGCTGTGGTCCCCCCGAGACGCCCAGGACGCGAGGCTTTCGGGGGAAGTGCGCAGGTCCCGCGCGCTTCTCCGGGGAGACGTCACACCTCCACAGCTCCCAGACGTTGATGGGCCGAAAAGCGCTGATATAGAGCGCTTTTCGGCCCATCAACGTTTCGGGCGTCACGGAAGGGTCACTTCGTGGCGTCTCCCTTAGGGAACGTGGAGTTCCCGTCGTCTCCCTCGCGACTCCTCTCTCCACACACGGGCCCGCGCGGGATACGCACCCTCGCCGTCTCCCCGGCACCCGGCCATTTCGGAGGCGGTCTTAGCCTGCCCGGGCCGCGTCCGAAATGGCCGCGTCCCTTGCTCGTCTTCCGACGCCCTAAGCGTCGACCGAGAAGGACGAGATACCCGCCAACCCGCTCTGCTCGGCCTGGCCCAGGTGCCGCGCGCAGGCCTCGGCGGCGGCGTCGGCGTCGCGGGCTTCGATCGCGCCGACCAGGGCGCCGATCTCGGCGAGCACCTTCTTGCCGCGGTCGGGGTTCGACATCGAGGCGGCGCGGAGCATGCGGACCCGGGCCTGGAGGCTCGAGAGGATGCTGCGGACGACGCTGTTGCCGGCGCCCTCGAGCAGGACCTCGTAGAAGGCGTCCTTGGCGCGGAGGAGGGCCTGGGTGGTGTCGCCGGCGTCGGAGGCGGCGGCGAAGGCTTCGCAGGTGTCGCGCAGTTCGGCCACCTGCTCGTCGGTGGCGTGGGCGACGAAGGCGCGCACCGCGAGCTGCTCCAGGGCCGAGCGCACCTCGTACAGTTCCGAGGCTTCCTCGGGGGTCGGGACGACGACGATCGCGCCTTTCTGGGGGATCGATTTGACCAGGCCCTCGGCCTCCAGCTCGCGCAGGACCTCGCGCACGGTGGTGCGGGAGACGCCGATCTCGGCGACCAGCTCGCGCTCGATCAGGCGCTGGCCGGGCTGGTAGCGGAAGTCGAGGATCCCCTGCCGGACCAGGTCGAGGACCTGGCCGCGAAGGGGCGCGGCTACCCGACCGACCCGGAGGGAGAGCAGACCGGGATCGGAGCCGTTGTCGCTAGCCATGTGTGCCGATAGTACAGAATGACCGTCATGCACCAGACGGCATCATTTGGTGTAGAAGCCGGCGTCGACCAGCAGCGACTCGCCGGTGATGAAGCGGGCTTCGTCGGAGACCAGGAAGAGGACCGCGTTGGAGATGTCGCGCGGCTCCACCCACGGGGTCGGGAGCAGGTTGTTCTGTTCCGAGGAGACCTTGAAGTCCTCTTCGGTGGGCGCCTCGAGGTCGGGGCAGTACATCTTGAAGACGCGCTCGCGGACGACCATCGGGGTCGGCACGGTGCCGGGGTTGATCGTGTTGACGCGGATGCCGCGCGAGCCGAGCTCGATCGCCAGCGTCTTCATCAGCCCCATCACGCCGTGCTTGGTCGCCGAGTAGTGGCCGGTTTCGTTGGCGCCGACGAGGCCGAGCAGGGAGCTGATCAGGACGATCGCGGCGCCGTCGGGGAGGTGGGGGAGGACCGCCTTCACGGTGTTGAAGACGCCGGTGAGGTTGGTCGCCAGGGTCTCCGACCAGTCCTCCTCGGAGAGGTCGGCGAAGAGGCCGACGGTGAAGATCCCGGCGTTGGCGACGAGGATGTCGGGGGCGGCGAGCTTCGCCACGCACTCGTCGACCGCGGCGCGCATCGCGGCGCCGTCGCGGACGTC
>MKSH01000054.1:12816-14586 GCA_001898095.1 Solirubrobacterales bacterium 70-9
CGAGCTCGCCGACGAAGTCGAGGGCGATGATGTCGGCCCCCTCCTCGGCCAGGCGCACGGCGTGACTTCGACCTTGGCCCCGCGCGGCGCCGGTGATCAGGGCGACCTTGCCCGCTACTCGATCCACTGTTCCCTCCATCCCATGGTTGAGCTACCGCCTGACCAGCATATTATCGGACAATCTGATCACTGAGCCATGAATCCGCCGTCGGCCAGCAGCACCTGGCCGGTGACGAAGGAGGAGGCGTCAGAGCAGAGGAAGGCGACCGCCTCGGCGATCTCGCTCGGCTCGGCCATCCGGTTCATCGGGTGCATCGCCTCGATTTCGCGGTAGACCTCGCTGCCCGGTTTCGCTTCCAGGCCGCGGTCGGTGATCATCGCCGTGCGGGCGAAGCCGGGGCCGACCGCGTTCACGCGCACGCCCTCGGTGGCGAACTCGAGCGCCGCCGTCCGGGTCAGCCCGACGACCCCGTGCTTGGAGGCGTTGTAGGCGGAGAAGTTCGCCATCCCGGTGACCCCGCAGATCGAGGCGATGTTCACCAGCGCGCCGGAGCCCTGCGCGCGCATCGCCTTCAGCTCCTCCTTCATGCAGAGGAAGACGCCGGTCAGGTTCACCCCGATCACCTGGGCCCAGACCTCGTCGGGGTACTCGTCGGTGGTCGCGATCACGCCCTCGTAGCCGGCGTTGTTCACCGCGCAGTCGAGCCGGCCGTGGCGCTCGAGCACGGTCGCCACCATCGCCCGCACCGCGGCCGGGTCGGTGACGTCGACTGCCGTCGCCGAGGCCTCGCCGCCCTCGGCGCGGATCGCCGCACAGGCCTCCTCGGCCCTCCCTTCCTGCAGATCGGCGACCACGACCTTGCACCCCGATGCCGCCAGCTTCGTCGCCGTCGCCTGGCCGAGACCCTGCGCGCCGCCCGTCACCAGGGCGACCTTGCCGTGCAAAGAACCCATCGCTGCTTCCTCCTCGAATAGCTCCAGGCCGCTTCCCAGAGCGGCTTTCCTGTGCTAGCTTACCGCCTGACAGACATCTTGTATGACGATCTGTCAAGCTGCTCCGCGATCGCCTCGGGAAAGGCGGGACCGCGGGGGGAGGCCCGGCTCGGTCACGCGCAGTGGACAGAGCGGGTTACACGACAGGAACAGGAGAACCATGAAGTCCAGTAGATGGAGTCCACTGTTGATCGCGGTGGTGGTGCTCATCGCGGCCATCGGTTTGTCCGCCTGCGGCTCGAGCTCGTCGAGTGACAGCTCCAGCAGCGCGAGCACCGAAGCGGAACCGACCGAAGAATCGACCGGCGGCGAAGAAGAAGCCGGCGAAGAAGAAGGGGCGGAAGGTGAAGCCGAAGGCGGCGAAACCGAAACCGCGGGCTCGACCGACTACACGGCGCTGCTCGAAGAAATCACCCAGGTGACGCCGGCCAAATACGAAGGCCCGACCGAACCGGTGACGATCAAATCGGGCACCAAGGTCGCCGCGATCAGCTGCGCGCAGCTGCTCGAAGGTTGCGCCAACATCGCCAACGGGATCGAAGAAGCGGCACAGGCCGCCGGGGTCGAGTCGAAGACCTTCGACGGCCAGGGCGAAGTCAGCGTCCAGAACAAGGCGATCCTCGCCGCGATCAGTTGGGGCGCCGACGCGATCATCCTCGACGCGGTCGATCCGTCGACCGTGCAGACCGGCCTCGCGGCCGCGGAAAAGGCGGGCGTCGTGATCGGCTCGGTCTCCAACGGGATCGCCAGCCCGAACCCGACGATGAAGCCGCCCGC
>MKSH01000054.1:14600-15583 GCA_001898095.1 Solirubrobacterales bacterium 70-9
GGCCAATTGGATCGTCGCCGACTCGGAAGGCCACGCCAACACGGTCATCTACGGGGACAAAGAGTTCCCGGCGGCGAACGTGCAGGAGGTCGGCCGACTGAAAGCACTCGAAGAATGCTCGGGCTGCACCACCGACGGGCCGATCTACTTCACCGTCGCCTCGATCGCCGAAAGCCTCGGCGAAGAAGTGGTCAGCTACGTGCGCACGCACCCGGAAGTCGAATACATCATGTGCCCGTACGACCCGGCGGCGCCGGCGATGGTGACTGCGCTGGAGACGGCGGGGCTGGCGGACCAGGTGAAACTCGTCAGCCTGATCGGCAACGAACAGAACCTCGAATACATCCGCAACGGTGAAGTCGAGGCTGCGACCGCGGCCTATGACCAGCGGTACTTCGGGGTCGCTTCGTTCGACCAGGCGATGCGGGTCCTGGCCGGCGAAAAACCGTTCGAGCCGGAGGGCGAGAACACGCCGTTCCAGCTGATCGACGCCGAAAACGCGCCGGAAGCGGGGGGCGAATTCCCGTTCTCGGCCCCGTTCGACTACATGACCGAATTCGAAAAGCTCTGGAAGACCGAAGGTTGACCTGAGCGCTGATCGGCGCCGAGCCAGTCGCTCCCCCGGGGACCCACCCTCCCCGGGGGAGCCGGCGCCTCCCGGTCGACGCCGGGACGAGAGGAGTCACCGATGGACAGATTCGAGGGACGCACCGCGGTGGTCACCGGCGCGGGCGGCACGATCGGCAGCGTCGTCTGCGGCCGCCTGGTCGAGGAGGGGGCGAAGGTGCTGGCGGTCGACGTCGACGAGGCGGCGGCGAAGCGGACCGCCGACGCTCTGGGCGACGCGGTCACGCCGTTCGCCGCCGACGTTTCCAGCCCGGGCGACGTCGCCGCCTACGCCGCGGCGGCCACCGAGCTCGGCGGCGGTGAGATCCACGCCTTCTTCAACAACGCCGGCATCGAGGGCCCGGTGGACCCGATCG
>MKSH01000054.1:15599-17632 GCA_001898095.1 Solirubrobacterales bacterium 70-9
CACCCCGCGGATGCCCGCCGGCGGCGCGGTCGTCAACACCGCCAGCACCGCGGGCCTGAAGGGCTTCGGCATGCTCGCCGGCTACACCGCCTCCAAGCACGCGGTGATCGGCCTGACCCGCTCGGCGGCCCTGGAGCTCGCCCCGCGCGTGCGCGTGAACGCGATCTGCCCCGGCCCGGTGGAAGGCCGGATGATGGAAACGATCGAGGCCGGCGTCGACGCCGAGGACGCCCACGCCCTCTTCGTCGCCACCGTCCCCTTCGGCCGCTACGTGAAACCGGTGGAGATCTCGAACTCGGTCGTCTACCTGCTGAGCGACGAAGCTTCCTTCGCCACCGGCGCCGCCTTCACCAACGACGGCGGCCAGAGCGCCTGAGCCGCGGCGGCCGGCGTCGGCGGTCAGCCTTCGCCGGCCGCCTCCTCGCGGATCAGCAGCAGGTCGACGTCGAGTCGGACGTCCCAGCCGACCGCGACGCCGCCGTCCGGCATCTCCGTCTGCCAGTCGAAGCCGAACTCGCGGCGGTCGATCGTCGTCGCCAGCTGCAGCCCGGCGATCTCGCCGAAGGCGGCCTGTCGCGGCGGCGAGTACTCGCCGGTGGCGAAGACGGGGCGCCCGACGCCCCGCATCGATAGCTCCCCTTCCACCTCGGCCTGGCCGTCCTCGGTGAGGCGGATCGCGGTCGAGCGGAAGGTGAGGCGGGGATGGCGGTCGGCGTCGAAGAAGGCCGAGCCGAGCACGCTCGCCCGCATCGCCTCCGGCTCGACGACCGAGATCGAGTCGACCCGCGCCGACCCCTCCAGCGTCAGCTCCTCGTCGTCGCCGCGCAGCGTCGCGTCGACGTCCGGCAGCGCGCCGCGGAACCAGAACGTGTCCGAGTGGCGCACCGCGAAGGCGAAGGTCGAGGGCAAAGGCTGGGCGCGATAGGTGCCGGTAAAAGGCTGAATTGCAACCTGGGTCATGAGGAACCTCCTGCTCTGTGTGGGTCTGTTACAGACCTGACACACGAGGTCACTCTTCTGTGACACCACCCCTTACCTTTGTCACCCAGAGGGTGACAAAGGTAAGGGGGTCAGGTCGTCAGCCGCTCGAGGTCGAGCTGGGCCAGGCGGGCGGGGTCGGCGAGGAAGTCGATCGCCACGATCCGGCCGCCGCGCACCTGCACCGCGCCGACCGAGAGCGGCGCGCCGTCGAGGAAGGCGACCGTGCCGATGCCGCCGTTGACCCGCACCAGGTGCCCTTCGGCGCCGATCGACGAGAAGCTCCGCGCCTGCGCGATCGCCGCCTCGGCACCGCGGGTCTCGACGATGCCGCGCTCGGGCCCGTAGTCGGCGCGCAGGACCACGTCGGGGTGGAGCACCGCGACGAGGCGCTCGAAGTCCCCCTCGCGGGCGGCGGCGATGAACGCTTCGACCACCTCCCGTTGCCCGTCCAGGTCGGCATCGGGGACCGGGTCGGCATCGTGCAGCCTGCGGCGGCCGCGACTCGCCAGCTGCCGCGTGGCATCGGGGCTGCGGTCGACGATCGGCGCGATCTCCTCGAACGGCATCCCGAACATGTCGTGCAGCACGAAAGCCAACCGCTCCGCCGGGTTCAGCGTCTCCAGCACCAGCAGCATCGCGATCCCGACCGAGTCGGCCAGCAGCGCCTCGTGCTCGGGATCGGTCCCCTCCAGCGGATCGACGATCGGATCCGGCATCCGCACCTCGTCCAACGACCGCTCCCCCCGCGAGCTCCGCGCCCGCAGCATGTTCAGGCAGATCCGCGCCACCACTGTGGTCAGCCACCCGCCGAGGTTCTCGATCTCCCCCGGATCATTCCGGCTCAAGCGCAGCCAGGCCTCCTGCACCGCATCGTCCGCCTCCCCGGTCGAACCCAGCATCCGATAGGCCACCGCTCGCAGCCGCGGCCGCTCCGCCTCGAACCTCGCCACGACCCCATCGCGCTCACCCATGCTCCACCGCCTTTCGCGTCATCTCATTGAACAGACACGCCGCAGGCGGGAGATGTGACAGGTCGTGGCCTACTCGAGGGT
>MKSH01000054.1:17789-18374 GCA_001898095.1 Solirubrobacterales bacterium 70-9
GGCGACCGGCGCGGGCCGGGGCCACGAGGGTCTCCGCCAGGGTGATCGTGCTGGCGCCCAGTGGCTCGACACCGGTGCCCGCGAGCAGGGACTTCGCCCGCTCGTGATGGGCATCGCGCTGATCCAGGTGGGCGATGATGACGCTGGCATCGAGGACGATCACTCGGGCCAGTCTTCGCGCAGCCGCTCCAGTTCGCCGGGCTCGTAGACGCCGCTGAGCATCCCGGCCGTCTCCTCGACCGCCCGCCTCCGCTCGCTCGCCTCGCGCTCGAGCGTATCTCGGCCGACTGCCGCCAGCTTCAGCAACAGCTCTTTGCGATCGTCGATCTCAGGCCAGCGTCGCTGCGCCTGGTCGAGCTGATCGCTCAGGTCTCCGGTGTCGGTGACCGTGTACCGCGGCTTGGTGGTCGGCATGGATCCCGAGTGTAACACCTAGAGTGTTAAGTGCAACACCGGTTACTGTCTTCTGCAATCGGCGAGGGCGGCGGCATAGAAATGCAGGTACCGGGGCCAGTGACGGTCCCAGTAGGACCCTTCGTGGCCGCCGTGCCACTCGTGCTCGGTGAGGTCGGCGCCGCCGGCCTC
>MKSH01000054.1:18381-23279 GCA_001898095.1 Solirubrobacterales bacterium 70-9
TGAGCGACTGGACCGAAGCGCCGTGGCGATCGACCGGAGCGAAGACGGTCGCCTCGAGCACGACATATATGAGGACCGCCGCGAGGCAGAGGCCGATGGCGGCGACCAGGCGCCGGCGCCTGATCTGACGGGGGCTCGGGGGCCGGCGTTCAGGGGGCCGGGGGGCGCTCGGGGATCCGGCCGGTGAGGAAGAGGGCCAGGAGGGAGAGGAAGGCGAGGACGGCGAGGGCGGTGCGGAGGCCGACCAGGCGGGAGGCTTCGTTCTGTTCGAGGATCGCGTCGGTGGCGCGGGGGCCGACGTGGGCTTCCTTGAGGGTCGCTTCGAGTTCCACGTTGGAGATGAAGGGGACGCCGGTGCCGAGGTTGGTGGAGGCGCGGGCCTTGGTCGGGGCGGGGATGTCGGCGTGGGCTTCGACGCCGGTGAGGAAGGAGGTGGAGAGGGCGGCGATGACGATGGCTCCGGTGAGGGCGGTGCCGATCGAGATGCCGAGGTTGGTGACGGTGTTCTGCAGGCCGCCGACCTCGCCGCTCTGCTCGTCGGGGACGGAGGAGACGGTGATCGCGCCGAGCTGGGAGGCGAGGGCCCCCATGCCGAGGCCGGCGAGGAGCATCGGCCAGGTGGTGACGCCGGCGCCCGCCCCGTCCTGAAGGCCGGCGATGAGGATGACCAGGGCGGCGAACATCGCGAGGAAGCCGCAGCGCACGATCCGGCGCGGGGAGGCGGTGGGGAAGAGCTTCGGCACTCCGGCCGCGGCGAGGATCAGGGTGAAGGAGAGGGGGAGGAGCCTCACGCCGGTGTCGATCGCCGAGAGGCCGAGGGCGACCGAGAGGAAGAGCGGCATGGCGAAGAAGAGGCCGCCCTGGAGCAGGTACTGGAAGAAGAACGAGTTGAGGCCGGCGCGCAGCGTCTTCACCCGCAGGATCGCCGGGTCGACCAGCGGCTCGCCGCCGCCGGCGATGACGCGGTTCTCCCAGAGGTAGAAGCACCAGAGGACGAGGGCGCCGGCGAGGATCAGCCAGACGACCGGCGAGAGGCCGATCCATTCCGGGCCGCCGGCCTTGGCGCGGACCAGGCCCCAGGTGCCGGAGCGCAGGATCGCGAAGACGATCAGCCCGAGCCCGAGCGCCGAGAACCCGGTGCCGGCGAGGTCGAGCCGCACCCGCCGCTCCGGCTTCTCGTCCGCGATCCGCCGGCTGAGGACGAGGATCACGCCGACCAGTAGCACCTCTCCGGCGAAGACTTAGCGCCAGGAGAGGTAGGTGGTGAAGAAGCCGCCGACGATCGGCCCGACCGCCACCGCCACGGCCGCCGCGGCGGCGACCAGGCCGTAGGCCCGCGGCCGTTCGTCGCTGGGGAAGTTGGCGGCGACGAGGGCGACGATCGCGGGCAGGATCAGCGCCGCCCCGATGCCCTCGAGCCCGGACCAGCCGAGCAGCAGGATGCCGAGGTTCGGCGCCAGCGCGGTGGTCAGCGAGCCGACCCCGTAGATCACGCAGCCGATCGCGAAGGCGCGGCCGCGGCCGAGGATCTGGCCGACCTTGCCGCCGGTGATCATGAACGCCGCCATCACCAGCGTGTAGAGGGTGATCGCGGTCTGGATCCCGGTGATGCTCGTCCCGAGGTCGTCGGCTACCGTCGCCATCGAGACGTTCATCACCGAGCTGTCGAGCATCATCAGGAACTGCCCGACGCAGAGCGTGAACAGGATGAGCCCGGCGCCGGCTTGCGCCTTGCGCTCCATCTTCAGATTGTCGCCCGGACGGGCGCCTCAGGAGGCCAGCAGCTTGGCCTTCTGCGCGGCGAACTCCTCCTCGGTGAGGATGCCCTGCTCTTTCAGTTCGCCGAGCTCCTTCAGCTGGTCGATCATCGACGGCCCGGCGGCCGGGGCGGCAGCCGGAGCCGGGGCGGCGGCGGGAGCCTGCGCGGCCTGCGCTTCTTCCTTCTCCACCCAACGGCTTTCCTGCCGGCGCCGGACGCCGCCGCTGACTGCGGTCGCGGTCCCCGCCACGGCGGCGGTGCGGACCATTCCTCTGAGTAGACGTGGCATTGCTTCCTCTCTTCCTCAGGCCTCGGCCGCTTCGAGGGCGGCGAGGATGTCCTGGATCGGGATCCGACCGCTGGCGACCATCTGGCCGCCGGTCCTGCGCACCGCGATGGCGAACGGTGCCGCCCAGCTGTTCTCGTAGAGGAGCAGCCCCGCCGAGGCGCCCGGCTCGAGCACCGACGCGGCCTCCTCCAGGTCCTCGTCGTCGATCAGCCCGGTGGAGACGCCGGCCAGCTCGGCCAGCGCCGGCAGCTCCCCCAGCTCCAGCACCTCGACCGACCCGTCCGCGTCCTTGACCATGAAGATCAGGTCGAGGATCCGGATCAGGCCGCGGTCGACCAGGTCGACCAGCAGCGGCGCCAGCTCACCGTTCGGCTGCTGTCCCGGCCACTCGACCACGAGGTAGTCGATCGGCCCCATCTCGATCTCATTCTGGTCGCTCACGCGAGGGCCTTCGCCTTCAGGCTCGCGAACTCCTCGGCGGTGATCGCGCCGCTGTCGAGGAGTTCTTTGGCTTTGGCGATTTCGTCGGCGCTGCCGGACCCGGCGACGTTCTTCACGTAGTCGTCGAATTCACCCTGGCTCTTCTGCGCCCGCGCCATCTCCCGTTCGGCTACGCCCTTGCCCTCGACCAGCAGGTAGATGCAGACGCCGATCAGCGGGATGACGATGATCAGGATCGTCCAGCCCGCCTTGCCCCAGCCGCCGATGTCGTGGCGGCCGAAGAGATCGGCGAAGGCGCGGAAGATCAGCATGATCCAGAGGAAGAAGCCGAAGAACACCAGCATCGTCCAGATGATTTCCAGCAGTGGGTAGTCAGCTGCAAGCGGCAGCATCTCGTAGCTCCTTTGTGGTTCCCAAGGTCGACAGAGACGGTCCCAGGGAGCCCAGCCTCTCGCCAGGGCACGAGCACGTCAATCCCGGTGGTGCGCGCTCCCGACCTCGGAATCCGCGTCAGTCGAGCGGCACCCGGCCGACCACCCGGGTCCCCTGACCCGGCGTCGACTCGACCCGCAGCTCGCCGCCCACCGCGGCCAGCCGATCGCGCATCCCGGTCATCCCGGAGCCGTCGGCCGAGCGCTCGGGGGCGAAGCCGCAGCCGTCGTCGACGACCTCGAAGCGCAGCTCCCCGTCGCGGTGCAGGTCGATTCCGACCCGGGTCGCCCCGTCGCCGTGCTTGGCGACGTTCTGCAGCGCCTCGAGGCAGCAGAAGTAGACCGCGCTCTCGGTCTCCTGGGGCAGTCGCCCGACCCCGTCGGCCTCGATCGTGACCGGGACCGGCGAGCGCTGCCCGGCCGCCCGCAGCGCTTCCCCGAGGCCGTCGGAGGCGAGCAGCGCCGGGTAGATCCCGCGCGCCAGCGAGCGCACTTCTTCGATGATCTCCTCGACCGCCGGACCGAGCCCGGCGACCATCTCACCCGCCTCGCCGGGGTCGGCCTCGAGCGCCTCCCGCGCCAGCTCCAGCTTCACCCGCAGGGCGACCAGCTGCTGCTGGGCCCCGTCGTGGAGGTCGCGCTCGATCTTCTGACGGGCCGAGTCGGCGGCGCCGACCAGCCGTTTGCGCGAGGCGGCGACGTCGGCCAGCGAGTTCGCCAGGGCGGCGTCGAGCCGCTGCCGTTCGAGCCCCGAGACGACGCAGGCGCAGACCGCGTCGAGGAAGTCGGGGCGGTCGCGGAACCCCTCTTCGCAGACGAGCGCCACCCGCAGCCCCGACTCCGCCTCGACCTCGTGCAGGCAGGAGGTGAGGGTCAGGAGCGGCCCCGGGACGGCGCGGTCGGCGGAGTCGCGCCAGGGGGCCGCATCCCCCGCCTCGGGCGGCGGGGGATCGCTGTAGTAGAGCTCGACGTCGGGTTCCTCGAGCGCCTCGGCCAGCAGCCCGCGCAGCTCGCCGGGCGTCCGCGTCTCGCCCAGGCGCGTGGTCAGCGTCCCCAGCGCCGTGGCCGAGTAGACGCGCCACTGGACGAGGCCGACGAGGAAGCCGATCGCGGTCGCCGGGACGCTCAGCAGGGCGACGAAGACGGCGACTTCGAGGACGTCGCCGTCGGCCCCGATCCGGCGCAGCATCACGTAGACGATCGCCGCGACGAAGCGCAGCGAGGCGGCGCTCAGCACCGGGACCAGCGTGCGGCGCAGGTTGTGGCCGGCCCCGCGCAGGCGCTCGGCGAGGACGAAGACGGCGCCGAGGTAGATCGCCACCGCGAGCAGGTCGCGGATCGGCTTGATCAGGTCGGGGAGGAACGAGGGTTCGGAGCCGGCGAGGAAGAAGTTCTGCGGGCAGCTCGCGGTGCAGCCGGTGAACGGCGCGGGCAACGGGTACTGGTCGGTGAGCGGGATCGTCGGCACGTAGAGGAGGGCGATCAGCAGCGCGCCGCCGATCACCACCGCCCGGGCTCCGCGCGTCTCGAGCCGGCCGTTGGGGTAGCTCAGCAGCGCGTAGGCGAGCATCACCTCGAAGACCCAGCCGGCGATCCGCCCGACGCTGTAGAGGAGGGAGTCGCCGGAGTTGGCGAAGGTGACGAAGAACCAGCAGACGCCGGTGGCGAAGAGGACCGGCCCGAAGCGCCCGTCGGCGTCGCGGTGCCAGGCGTAGAGGCCGACCCCGAGCAGGGCGGCGATCGTGAGGACCGAGACCGTGACCTGCGCCGAGCGGCCGGAGACGACCGGATCGCTTTGGACGATGACCACCGAGATCGCGCAGAGCGCCAGCCCGAACAGCCCGAGTGCCGTGAGTTTGCGGTCGGTCAAGTCGGCCCCCTGAGGGGCCAGATTACTTCGATCCGGGTACCGGACCGTCCCGGTTTTCCTGCCAGAAGCTGCGCAGCCAGGACGGGCGCAGGCTCTCCTTGGCGAAGA
>MKSH01000054.1:23299-35741 GCA_001898095.1 Solirubrobacterales bacterium 70-9
AGATCAGCGCCACCAGGGTGCGCGGATGGGAATCGTGCAGCCGGCGGGTCAGCTCGAAGCCGTCCATCTGCGGCATGTTCACGTCGACCAGGACGAGGTCGGGCTCACCGCCCGCCGCGGTCGCCAGGGCCTCCTCGCCGGAGGAGGCGCCGCCCGCCCAGGCGAAGCCCGGGGTCGCCTCGACCACCGCACGCGCGGCCTCGAGGAAGCGCGGGTGGTCATCCACCGCGAGCACGGTCACCGGTCCGGACCTCTCGGTCATGACCACGGAGCGTCCCATCTCGTCAGGCCCGGCGCCATCCTGCACGCACCCGTACCCAAGGGGTGCGTGCCCTAACGAATCGGGCCTGCCCTAACTGCGGTACTCGGCCTCGGCGAGGAAGATCAGCGCCGCCTTCACCCGCTTGGAGATCTGGTCGGCGTCCGGCGAGTAGGTCAGGTCGAGTTTCAGGAAGATCGCGTTGATGTGCTTCTCGACCGCCCGTTTTGTCAGCACCAGGTCCGCGGCGATCGCCGCGTTCGACTTGCCCTCGGCGACGCCGGAGAGGACGTCGAGCTCGCGCGGCGTCATCTCGCCCAGCGGCGAGTTTTCCGAGCGCGCCTGCGCGGTGACCAGCACCTCGACGATCTTCGGGTCGATCACCGAGCCGCCCGCGGCCACGGCGCGGATCGCCCGGGTCAGCTCGGTGCGGTCGGCGACCCGCTCCTTCAGCAGGTAGGCGCGCCCCTCGGAGCCGTCGCCGAGCAGGCGCAGGACGAAGCCCGGCTCGGAGTATTGGCTGAGGACGACGACGCCGACCTGCGGATGGGTCTCGCGCAGCCGCGCGGCGATCTGGATCCCGGCGTCCTCGCCGTCGGGGGGCATGCGGATGTCGGTGAGGACGACGTCGGGTGGCTCGGCCTCGACCGCGGCCAGCAGAGAGGCCATGTCCTCGCAGCTCGCGATGACCTCGATCTCGCCGTCCCCGCGCAGCACCTGCTCGATGCCCTCGCGAACGATGTAGCTGTCCTCGGCGAGGGCGATGCGCAGGGCCACGCAGGGAACCCTAACCGCCCGAGATGAGGGGCCGACCTCCCCCGCGAGAGGCATGCGCGCAGGCTGGTGCCGGGCCCCGCGGTGGCGGAGTGTGAGGCGATCCCGCCATCCCACTCGGAGCCACGATGAAACGACCGAACGTCCTCCTGATCCTCACCGACCAGCTTCGCTTTCCGCCCGTCTACGAGTCGGCGGAGCTGGCGCGGTTCCGGGAGGAGTCGATGCCGGGCGTGGAAAGCCTGCGCCGCCACGGCGTCTCGTTCCTCCACCACTACCCGATGGCCGCCGCCTGCGCGCCGAGCCGGGCCTCGCTGCTCACCGGCCAATACCCCTCGCTCCACGGCGTCACCCAGACCGACGGCCTGCGCAAGACGGCCGACGGCGGCGAGATGTTCTGGCTCGCTCCGGACACGGTGCCGACGCTCGGCGACTGGTTCCGCGCGGGCGGCTACCGGACCTTCTTCAAGGGCAAGTGGCACGCCTCCCACTCCCACCTCGACGCCGATGACGGCGACGGCTACCTGCTCTCGATCGACGACGACGGGACGCCGCAGGCGGATGCGATCGAGCGCTACCGGGAGGCCGACCTGCTCGACGACTACGGCTTCTCGGAATGGGTCGGGCCGGAGCCGCACGGGCTCGGCAAGCACAACACCGGGACGGTGAAGGACCCCTTCACGGCAAGCGAGACGATCGAGCTGCTGGGACGCCTCGACGGCGACGGGGACGAGCGCCCCTGGCTCACCGTCTGCTCGTTCCTGAACCCCCACGACGTCGCCTTCTTCGGCCTCTTCGGGCTCGCCCAGGGGCTGCGGATGCACCCCTCCCAGGTGCCGCACGTCGACCAGGCGCCGACCCACGAGGAGGACCTCTCGACCAAGCCCGCCTGTCAGGCCTCGTTCAACGACGAGTGGAAGCGGATGCTGGCGCCGCAGCCCTGGGTCGAGGCGCACCTGAAGTTCTATTACCAGCTGCAGGCCACGGTGGACGAGCAGGTCACGCGGGTGCTGAACGCGCTCGCCGGGAGCGGTGCCGCCGAGGACACGATCGTCGTCTTCAGCTCCGATCACGGTGACATGCAGGGCGCCCACGGCGGGCTGCACGAGAAGTGGCACGTCGCCTACGAGGAGGCGCTGCACGTGCCGTTCATCGTCTCCTCGCCGCGGCACCGGGGCGGGCCGCGCGAGGTCGAGATGCCGACCAGCCACGCCGACCTGCTGCCGACGCTGCTCGGCCTCGTCGGGATCGACCAGGGGGAGGCGCTGGCCGCGCTGGCCGGCGAGAACTCCGATGCCCGGCCGCTGGTCGGTCGCGACCTCTCCGGGGAGATCCGCGGCGACGGCGCGACGGAGCCGGCGCCGATTCTCTTCACCACCGACGACGAGATCAGCGACGGCAGCGTCGTCCCGCCGAGCCCGTTCCAGAAGCTGGCGGTGAAAGCCCGCCGCTACTCGAACGTCGTGCAGCCCAACCACCTGCAGACCGTGGTCGCGGAGGTCGAGGTCGACGGCGGGCCCCACCTTGTGAAGTTCACCCGCTACTACGACAACCCGCAGTTCTGGACCGTCCCCGACCAGCGCGACGAACGGCTGCAGCGGCGGCACACGGAGACGGTGACCGAACCCGAGCCCGACGAATTCGAGCTCTACGACCTCACCGTCGACCCTTATGAGGAACGGAATCTTTGCCACCCCGAGCACGCCGACGAGCCGTCGCGCGCGCTGGCGGAGAAGATGCTCGGCCTGCTGGTCGAGCAGTTGGAGGAGAAGCGGCTGGTGCCGGTGGCCGGGGAGATCCCCGGCTACCGGCCGCCGCTCCCCGCCTGAGCGGAGGGCGATCGCCGATGTTCCACATCTTTCTCCTCTCGCTTGTCGCCGCCGCCAACGCGACGCTGCTCGCCGCGGTGACGGTGATGCTCTACCTGCCGGACCCGAAGCGGCTGCTGCTCGGCTACATCGCCGGCGGCCTCCTGACCAGCCTCTCGATCGGCTTCCTGATCGTCTTCGTCGTCGGCGACGGGGGGACGGAGTCGAGCTCCGAAAGCGTGATCGGGCCGGGGATCGAAATCACCCTCGGGCTGATCTCGCTGCTGGTCGCCTTCGTCCTCAACGGCGGCCACGACCAGCGTTATAAAGAGCGCCGGCGGGCGGGGAAGCCGGCGGTCGAGAAGGGGCCGTCGAAGGTCGAGCAGCTGCTCGGGCGAGGCTCGGCGCGGGTCACCTTCGCGCTTGGCGTCGTCCTCACCCTGCCCGGCGTCGCCTACCTTGCCGCCCTCCGCGACCTGCAGGACCTCGGCTACGGGACCGTCGGCGAGCTCCTCGTGATCCTCGGGTTCAACGTGATGCTGCTGATCCTGATCGAGGTGCCGTTGGTCGGCTACTACGTCGCCCCGGAGCGGACCGTGGTCGAGGTCGAGCGCTTCCAGGGCTGGCTCGCCCGCCGTGGCCGCCACGCCGCCGTGGTCGCCTTCGCCGTGGTCGGCGCCTTCCTCCTGCTCCGCGCCGCCGTCGGCCTGTCGGCTTAGGCGACCCGGTGCGAGGCCCATCGACATTTCTCCTCCCCCGAAGGTCGGTATCCCCGCCGGACGGGTGCGGGCATGCTGGCGGTCGGGGGCGCCAGGTGGGAGGGTCAGTCCTATGAGCGCTTCCGATGCGACCGATACGACAGCAGCTCCCGACGTGACCACCGCGGGGGCCGGGCACAAGGTGGGTAAGGCGGCGAGGAAGTCGGTGCCGCGTTCCGCGCAAGCGATCTGGGAGGCGGGCCCCGACCGGGTCAGCCCGCTGCAGATCCTCGCCGAGCAGGACCAGACGCGGGTGCCGGAACTGGTGCCGGTCCGCTACGGGCGGATGCTCGCCTCGCCCTTCACCTTCTACCGCGGCGCCGCCGGGATCATGGCTGCCGACCTCGGGTCGATGCCGGCCTCCGGCCTGCAGGTGCAGCTCTGCGGTGACGCCCACCTCTCCAATTTCGGCGTCTTCCAAGCGCCTGACCGCCGCCTCGTCTTCGACATCAACGACTTCGACGAGACGCATCCGGGACCGTTCGAGTGGGACGTGAAGCGGTTGGCGGCGAGCGTGATGATCGCCGCGCGGGACCGCAAGTTCGCGGTCGCCGACCAGGAAGAGGTCGTCCTCGCCGGGGTCACCTCCTACCGCGAGGCGATGGCCAGCTTCGCCGGCATGAACGAGCTCGACGTCTGGTACGCGCGCTTCGACATGCAGGAGTTCGCCCGGGCCTGGAGCGACCGGGTCAGCAAGGCGGCCCAGAAGCGAGCGTCGAAGAACATTGAGAAGGCGCGCAACAAGGGCAGCCTGCGCGCGCTGGCGAAACTGACCGAGGTCCGCGACGGCGAGGTGCGGATCGCCAGCCGGCCGCCCCTGTTGGTGCCGATCGGGGAGCTGGCCGAGCGCGAAGGGCTGCACCCGGCGGCGATCACGGCGATGGTCCAGGGCCTGCTCGGCGAGTACACCGAAACCCTCGACGAGGCGGCGCGCCTGCTGGTCGGCCGTTACAGCTACGCCGACGCCGCCCACAAGGTGGTCGGCGTGGGGAGCGTCGGCACCCGGGCCTGGATCGCCCTCCTCTTCGGCCGCAACGAAGGGGATCCGCTCTTCCTGCAGATCAAGGAAGCGGGGCCATCGGTGCTCGAGCCGGTCGCCGGGGCGAGCCGTTTCCGCAACCACGGCCATCGCGTCGTCTCCGGCCAGCGCCTCATGCAGGCGGCGGGCGACGGCCTGCTCGGCTGGCTGAGCGCCGAGGGCATCGACGGCAAGAAGCGCGACTTCTACGTGCGCCAGCTCTGGGACGGCAAGGGCTCGGCCGAAGTCGAGCTGATGGACGCCGCCACCCTGCGGAGCTACTCGCAGCTCTGCGGCTGGACGCTGGCCCGGGCCCACGCGCGGACCGGTGACCGCGCCGCGCTCGCCGCCTACGTCGGCAAGGGCGACCGCTTCGACCGCGCGATCACCGAGTTCTCCGCCGCCTACGCCGACCAGAACGACCTCGACTACGGGGTGTTGATGGAGGCCGAGCGTAGCGGCGAGCTCGAGGTCGAACGTGGCCTCTGAGGCGTCGGCCGCCGAGCAGCCCGCCTCGTCGGGCGGCGGCCACCGCAAGCTGAGCCTCGCCTTCGTCATCGTCGGGACCCTGCTTGCGGTCCTGGCGATCTTCTCGATCTGGGCGAACCGCCAGGCGCTGAACACCGACAACTGGGTCCACACCAGCAACCGGCTGCTGGCGAACAAGAAGGTCGAGGAACGCCTCTCGGCCTACCTGGCGAACGAACTCTTCGCCCAGGTCGACGTCAAGGAAGAACTCGAAAAGCAGCTGCCCTCGCAGCTGAAGGTGCTGGCCGGGCCGGCGGCGGGCGGCCTCCAGGAGGTCGCGCCGAAAGTGGCGGAACGCCTGTTGGCAAGCGCCCAGGTACAGGCCCTCTGGTCGGACGCCAACCGGGCCGCCCACGAAACGCTGATCAAGCTCCTCGACGGGGGCAGCGGCGCGATCTCCAGCGAAGGCGGCGAAGTCAGCCTCGACCTGAACGAAGTGCTGACCGAAGTCGGCGCGAAGCTCGGGGTGGACGAAAGCATCGTCGAAAAGCTGCCCGAAAGCGCGGGCAAGCTGACGATCCTGAAGTCCGATCAGATCTCGACCGCGCAGAGCATCGCCAAGGTCATCCGCACGCTGCCGATCGTCCTCACCGTCCTCGCCCTGCTCTTCTACGGCCTGGCGATCTGGCAGGCGGGGCCGCGGCGGCGCGAGGCCCTCCGCGCGGCCGGCATCGGCTTCATCGTCGCGGGCGCCTTCGCCCTCTTCCTGCGCTCCATCGCCGGCCATGCGATCGTCAACTCGCTGGTCGAGGTCGAAGCGAACAAGCCCGCGGTCGAAGCGGTCTGGTCGATCGCCACCTCGCTGCTGGTGACCGTAGCCACCTCGGCGATCGCCTTCGGCATCCTCGTCTTCATCGGCGCCTGGCTGGCCGGGCCGACGAAGCTGGCGACCCGAGCCCGCCGCGAGACCGCTCCCTACCTGCGCGAACAGGCGGGCGCCGCGGCGATCGCCGCCTTCCTCCTCTGGCTGGCGATCATCGCCTGGGTCCCGGTGGCCGCCTTCCGCAAACCCCTGGGCATCCTCCTCTTCGCGATCCTCTTCGCGGTCGGGGCGGAGATCCTGCGGCGGAGGACGCTGGCGGAGTTCCCGGCCGTCGAGTCGAAGTCCGAGTCCGAGGTGCCGCCGAATCCGCCCGGCCCCGATCCCGCCACGTCCTAGGCGAGGGTGCGTGTCCCGCGCGGGGGTCCCGGCGACACTTCCGCCACACGTCCCCGCGGTGCGTTCGCAGTTAGCACCGCATAGCGTGGCTGACTGCGAACGCACTCGGTCCTCTGGCCGGGCGGGCTCCTGGGGGGTAGTTTGACCAGCAAAAGGACCGCTTGGAGGAACATGCCGACGCTGCTGATCATCGACATCCAGAACGACTACTTCCCCGGCGGAGCCTTCCCGTTGGTGGGGCCGGAGAAGGCGGCCGCGGCGGCGAGCGATCTGCTGGCGGAGTTCCGCTCGAACGGCGACCCGGTCGTCCACCTCCAGCACATCTGGGACGAGCCGGACGCGGCCTTCATGCGCCCGGGCACCGAAGGGGTCGAGATCCACGACCTGGTCGCCCCGATCGACGGCGAGACCTTGATCACGAAGGAGTCTCCCAACGGCTTCCTCGACACCGATCTTGAGTCCGTCCTCCGCGGTCTCGACAGCGACTCCCTGGTGGTGGCGGGGATGATGACCAGCATGTGCGTGGACGCCACGGTCCGCGCGGCGAGCGATCTGAACTTCGACGTCACCCTCGCCCACGACGCCTGCGCCGCGCCCGATCTCGAGTGGGGCGGGGTCACGGTGCCCGCCGCCCAGGTCCATACTGCCTTCATCGCCGCGCTCGCCGGCGAGTACGCGACGCTCGCGAGCAGCGCCGAACTGCTCGACTGACATATCAACCGGCCGATGAAACCGGCCCAGCTCGCTCCGAGCGCCGGCGCGCGACGCCTCGCTGATCCGGCGGTTCCCGTCAGCCCCGGACCTGGATCTTCTTGCCGCTGAAGTAGGGCTCGTAGAGGCTGGCTTCGCCGACCGTGACCCAGAGGAAGTCGTCTCGTTGGCCGCGGAACGAGGGTTTGAAGGCCGCGGCGAGCGGGACGACGAGCCGGCGGGTGAAGTGTGGGTGGGGTGGTGGATCGCCAGCCTCGGTAACCATCATCTCGCCCCCGCGGCCACGCGGTAGTGGAGGTGGACGACGCCGTTGCCGAACCGGCGCTCGTCGAGGAGCTCGAGTTGCGCGCGGGTGCCGTCGGGAAGGGCGCGCTTGCCGCCGCCGACCAAGATCGGGAAGAGGAACAGGTGGCACTCGTCGACCAGCCCGGCGGCGAGCGCCTGGCCGGCGAGCTCGGAGCCTCCCACCGAGACGTCGGTTGCCGCGGCGTCCTTCAGCCGTCGGACCGCGTCGGGATCGAACTCGGGCTCGATCCGGGTCCGCGCGCTCGACACCTCCCGCAGGGTGCGCGAGTAGACGACCTTCTCGGCCGCCCGCCAGACCTCGGCGTAGTCCGCGAACACCGCCGGCTCGCCCTCGCCGTCCGCGGTCTCCCAGAACACCATCGTCTCGTACATCCGGCGCCCGTAGAGGTAGGTCCCGACCCCCCGCTCGAGATCGTTGACGTAGGCGTGCACCTCCTCGTCGGGCACCGCCCAGTCGAACTTGCCCGCCTCGTCCTCGACGTACCCGTCGAGCGACGCGATCGCCGCATAGATCAGCTTCCCCATATCCACTCCGATCGGTTGGTCACCCTGCTGAGACGGCGGTGCGCGACGAAACTAATCGGTGGCGAGGCCGGGCGGAAGACCTCAGGACCTCGCCGGCGCCAGTCCCCGCTCGACCGCGACCCGCTCGAAGGCTGCGACGACGGCGGGATCGAACTGTGTGCCGGCGCCTCGGTCCAGCTCTTCCATCGCCCGCGCCGGGACCATCCCGACCGCGTGAGGGCGCTCCGCGACCATCGCCGCATAGGCGGCGCAGACGGCCACCACCCGCGAACCGAGGGGGATCTGCTCGCCCGCGAGGCCGTCCGGGTAGCCGCCCCCGTCCCAGCGCTCGCCCACCGAGCGGACCAGCCGGGCGACCGGAACCAGCGCCGCGGCGGAGCCGATGATCCGCTCGCCGATCAACGGGTGGCGCCGGATGAACTCCCACTCCGCGTCCTCCAGGGGGCCGGGCTTGTTCAGGATCGCGTCCGGCACCGCCATCTTGCCGACCTCGTGGAGTTGGGCCGCACGGCAAGCCTCGTCGCGCTCCTCCGCCGACATCCCGACCGCTTCGGCGAGCGCCCGCGCGAGATCGCCGAGGTCGAGGGCGTCCTCGGCGAGCTGGGGCCGTCGTTCGCGCAGAGCCGTCAGCAGCACGTCGCGGGACTGCGATCCCGCCGAGGTCCGCTCGGTCGCCTTGTCCGCGTACATCCGCCGGTCGGCGATCTGCATCGCGTCTTTGACCGTCCCCGCCTCGCTCGGCAGGAGGACGCTCCCCTGCGAGGCGGAGATGTGGAAGCCCTCGCCGGTCTCGCTGAGGGCGGCCAGCGCGCCGGCGACGATCGGATCGACCTCGGCCGGGCTGCATTCCGCCAGCAGGCAGAACTCGTCGCCGCCGAGACGATAGGCGCGACCGTGCGCGCCGCCGAATCGTCGGAGGCGGGTTCCGAGCCGGGTCAGGAGCGCGTCGCCGGTCGGGTGGCCGAAGGTGTCGTTGTAGAGCTTGAAGCCGTCGAGGTCGAACATCACCAGGAGGTGGGAGTCCCCCGGCGCCGCCGCTCGGCCGGCCGCCGCTTCCAGGTCGGCCATCAGCGCGCGCCGGTTGGGGAGGCCGGTCAGCTCGTCGGTGGTCGCCATCTGCTCGGAGGTCGCGAGGTTCTCGCCCGCCCGGCGGAGCGCCAGGGAGAGGCGCGCGATCACCAGGAGGAGGGTCGCGAACGCGAGCACTTCCGCGGCGGCCGGCAGGTGGCCCGCGCGTTCGGCGGCCAGCACGCCCATCGCCAGGAGCGCCGCCGTCACGGGCACCACCGCGACGCGCATGCCGCGGGCGACGACGCGACGGTCGGCGGGCGGGCGCACCCAGGCGGAGCCGGCGAGAAGCAGTGCGCCGAGTGGCCAGGCGGCGTCGAGGATGCCCCCTTCGACGTAGGTGCCCTGGGCGGACTGGAAAAGGTAGGCGATGTCGGAGGCGGCGAGGACGATCATCCCGGCACCGAGCAGGGACCAAGTCGCGTCCGGACGCCAGCCGGTGAAGGCGACGGCGGTCACGACGAGGGTGAGGAGGGTGAGGTCGCAGATCGGGTAGGCGAGGTTCGTCGCCGTTTCGAGGCTCGAGTCGGTGTGGGAGGCGGCGGCGATCGGCCCCAGCGCGAGCGCCGCGGTCAGCGCCGCGACCGCCAGCCCGGCGATCAGGCCGTCGAGCCAGCGGGTGAACGGAAAGGAGCCGATCCGCTCGCGCAGGAGCACGATCAGCCCGGCGTAGGTCAGCGGGTAGAAGAGCAGGTAGCCGGCGTCGGCGGGCGAGGGGATCGGCACCGAGCCCGAGATCGCCACCGCCGCCTCGTAATAGATTTCCCCGCCGGTCCATACAAGGAGACCGCAACCGATCAGAAGCCAGGCGGTCCGCTCACGGCGGACGAGGATCGCGCGGGCGAGGCAGGAGGCCGCCGCCCCCACCATGACCGCGCAGTAGACCCAGACCTCGAAGAAGGTGTCGCCGCCGACCCCGGTCGCCGCGTGGATGGCGAAGGCGAGGAAGCCGAGCGCGATCAGCCCGCCGGCCCCGCGCAGGAGGAGGCGTCGTTTCGGCGGCAGCTTCGACATCGCTCCAGACACATCGGCGATTGATCACGAAACTTGAACGAGACGGTACTTAGACCCCTCGATCAGAAGATGACGCTCGCGTTCGTGTACTGCGCCGCGCACCGTTCGCCTTGGACGAGCACGTTGCTCGCGCTCGCGCTTTCCAAGGTCAGGGTGTTGGGACCGGTGAAGTGGCCCTCGATCGACGCGTAGGCGCCGGCCGCCGAGCTCGAGCCGCCGAACTCGCCGTACCCGCTGACCAGCATGTCGGCGACGGCGATCTTCAGCGACGGGTAGGGCGGGCGGCCCTTGCAGGACACGTACCCCGGCGGGAAGGCGATCGTCATCGAGATCTGCGGCGAGCCTTCAGCCGTGGTCGAGCTGGTCACGGTGACGCCGTTGCTCCCCACGTAGGTACCGGGCGTGCCGAGCACGTCGAGGCCGGGGTGAGGAGTGGGTTTCGCCGGCTTCGCCACGCACACCCATTCGCCGTGCTTGTGCTTGCGGATCTGTCCCTTCTTGCAGTGGACTTTCTTTCCGCCCTTCGGCGCCGCCGCGGTCTGCGCGGCGGCCACGGCGAGGCCGAGCACGAGGAGGGCGAGGATCGGGACGAGACGAAGGCGCATGGACGGCGCCAACTTACCCCGGCCAATTTGTCCTGTCGCCCCCCGCGGGGCGCCGCTGGGGCAAAATTACCCAGCCCACGCGGCCCAGCTGACCGCCGTAGAACGACCTCAGGCGCGCGAGCTTCGGTCCCGGAGGGGGATGAAGCGGAGCGCGACGCGCAGCTCCAACTGCCGCTCGGTGACCGGCCGGCCGAGCAGGGATTCGGCGCGGCGCACGCGGTAGGCGACGGTGTTGGCGTGGATGCCGAGGCGGCGGCCGGCGCGGACGAAGCTGGAGCCTTCCTCAAGGAAGGTCGCCACGGTCGAGGCGAGGCGGACGGTGGCGTCGTCGGCGGCGGCGAGGGGGCCGAGCTCACTGGCTGCGAAGCGGCGGGCGGCCTCGGGGGTGTCGGCGAACAGCGCCTCCAGCGCCAGGTCCGGGTAGGCGGCGACGGCGCCCACGCCGTCCCCGCGCAGCCGGGCCACGCGGCGCGCCAAGAGCGCCTCGCGGTGGCTGGAGACGAAGCCCTCGACCCCCGCCGCCGGCGTCCCGGCGGCGACCGAAAGCCCGTGCGTCCCGGCGCGCGGGAGGCGCAGGCGGGAGAGGTCGGGCTCGCGCCGGCTCCCGGTCCAGCAGGTGAGGTGGCCGCCCTCGGCGACGGTCAGCGGCACGCCCGCCCGGAGCGACTCGGCGACCGTCTCCGCCGCCCGCTCCATCTCCGCGACCAGCTCGCCGGCGCCCCCGGGGCGCTCGCCGGCGTTCTCGCTCCAGATCACGAAGCCGACGTGGAAGCGCTCGAGCTCGTAGCCGAGCCGCAGGCTGACCGCGGCGGCGTCGACTGCGCCGCCGCCGAGCAGCGCCCGCACCTCCGCCGCCCGCACCGCGTCGGCGCCCCGCGCCAACTGGGCGTGCTCGCTCAGGTAGACGTCGGTGAGCCGCCGCTCGATCGCCTCGACCCAGGCGAAGATCCAGGCATTGATGAACGACATCGCTTCGGCCAGGAGGTCGGCATCGTCGGTCGCCGTGCGGAGCCGCTCCAGGACGATCCCGGCGAAGGCGCCCTGGCCGGTCCGGTAGGCGCGCTGCATCAGACTCAGCTCGAGGCCGCGGGCGACGTACTCCTTGGCGTAGCTGATCGCCTCCGGCGGGGGTTGCGCCGCCCCGGGGTCGTCGCCTTCGCGCATCATCGTCACGATCGCCCCGAGGTTGGAACGGGCCGCCTGCAACGTCCATGACCGCAGGTCGTCCTCGAGCTCCAGCAAGTGCTCGTGGATCGTGTCGGCGAGCGCCGCCGCGATCTCGTCGAGCTCGCGGCTCAGCGTCGCGACCAGCCCTTCGATCTCCCCACGACTCTCCGCCGTCGGCAAAAGAACCCGAGCGCCCAAATCCATTGCATCAATCTAGATTCTTTGTGCCCGGACCACAAACAGTCGGTTTCCGCAGACGATGACAGCGCTCGCTCCGCCGCCTACTGTGACTCCACGGCTGTCCGGGGGGCGGCCACAGCGGAGTTGCTCGCCCGCTGGGTGGCAGGGCGAGCAGCTCCCACTCTTCGTCAAGATGGGACGGGTGAGGGTCGAGCGCGCCGGTCTGGCGACGACGAGGTGAGATGAGCACGCTCGACCTGCGCAAGCTCGCCCACTTCGTCGCTGTGGCGGAGGAGCTCAGCTTCACCCGCGCGGCGGCCCGCCTGCAGATGAGCCAGCAGGCGCTCAGCACTTCGATCCGCCAGTTCGAGCGTGAGCTGGACGTCACGCTCCTCGACCGCAGCCCTCACCACGTCGTGGTGACCGAGGCATCCAGCGATCCTGTGGCATCACCCAAAGATTCTGTTTTGGTTGGACGTCGCAACTACGTATCGTGGCCGCCGCACCCCTGTCACGTCGCCAAGGAGGACCTGAGTTGAAGAATCCATCGGTCGGTCGCGGG
>MKSH01000054.1:35901-43374 GCA_001898095.1 Solirubrobacterales bacterium 70-9
CGGTTCTCGTCCAGCCCTTCTCTGGGCGGTGACGGCCTCCTCTCCAGCACGCTCGGCAACGCTCCGGCGACCCTGGAACCCGACAAGGCGAGCTGTGGCGCCGACTTCGAAGCGCCGGTCAGGGTGCGCCCGATCGCCCTCTTCCAGGGCACCGTCTACTGGCAGGTGACGCGCGAAATCAAGCTGACCGAATGCTCCCCCTGCGCCCCGAAGACGAAGAAAGAAGAAGACGAAGAAGAGGAACGAATCTTCCAAGAAGCCGAAGAAGAAGAAAAAGCCGAAGAACGGGGCGTCGTCTTCGAACCCAAGGGGCAATGGGAAGGCGGTCCGGTCCGCTCCTTCAGCCTCCAGCCAAGCGTCGAAGGTGCGACCCTCACGACCCAGAAACGGGTCTTCGGCGGCTACCTGACCGCGATCGAATTCTCTTCCGCCACCGAACTCATCGGTGGATCGATCGAACTCCAGCGTTTCGCCAAAGGCACCTGGCGCTCGATCTCCCAAGAGGAAGTCTCCCGCTCCGGATCCACCTTCTTCTTCGTCAAACTCCCCGCCGGTCGCCAGTCCCTCCGCGCGGTCGCCACTTCCGCCTCGGTCAGCCTCCCCCTCAGTCCCCGCAAGCTCACCGTCCACCGCCTGGGGAAACACCGCCTCACCACCGCGGACGAAGACGGTCGCTACGCCCAGAAACAGCGCAAAAAGAAATCGAAATACGCCGCCGAAGAAACCCCCAAGCTCCCCCTCACCTTCGCCGTGGTCGACGGCGCCACCCGCCTGGTCCACCTCCGCGCCTCGGTCGAAACCACCTGCGCCCCCGCCACCCGCTCCGGCGAAGAAGTGCCCCTCACCATCAAGGCGGCCCTCCGCTCCGCCCGCATCGCCCCCGACGGCACCGTGATCGCCGACCGCAAAACCAAGTCCCCCGAACCCCAACAGGTCACCTTCGTCGGCCAACTCCTGGCCGGTTCGCTGATCGGCACCCTCACCACCACCTACAAAAACTGCTCCGGCTCCCGCAAGTTCGAGGCGGTCCCGTCGCGGAAGCGCTCAAGCTGAGCGGTCGCGGCCGACCCCGGCCGAGCTGGAGCGTTCCCAGGAGCGGGCGATGACCTCGCCTACCTGCGGGAAGGCGATCGCAACACCCGTTGCGAGCCGACGCTGCTCTCATCGAAGCGGTCCGATCTCCTCCTCTACGGCCTTCACCAGGACGCCGCTGCGGACCATCTCGACCGCCGCCTCGATGTCCGGGGCGAGAAATCGGTCGGGCCCGGGGGGCGAGATCCGCTCCGTCAGTCGCGCGACGACGGCCGCGGTCGCCGCCGCGGGGCGCAGCGGGGCTCGCAGCTGGACCCCGCGAGCGGCCGTCAGCAGCTCGATCGCGAGGACCCGGGTCAGGCCGTCGACGGAGCGACGCAGCTTCCTTGCCGCCGACCACCCCATCGAGACGTGGTCCTCCTGCATGGCCGAGCTGGGGATCGAGTCGACCGAGGCCGGGACGGCCAGGCGCTTCAGCTCGGAGACGATCGCCGCCTGCGTGTACTGGGCGATCATGTAGCCGGAGTCGACCCCCGGATCGTCGGCGAGGAAGGGCGGCAGACCGTGACTGCGGGCCGGATCGAGGAAGCGGTCGGTGCGACGCTCGGAGATCCCGGCCAGGTCGGCGGCGACGATCGCCAGGAAGTCGAGCACGTAGGCGAGCGGCGCGCCGTGGAAGTTCCCGTTCGACTCGATCCGCCCGTCGGCGAGGACGACCGGATTGTCGATCGCCGCGGCGAGCTCCTGGCGTGCCACCCGCGCCGCGTGGGCGACCGTGTCGCGGACGCCGCCGGCGACCGCGGGGGCGCAGCGGAGCGAGTAGGCGTCCTGCACCCGGGTGTCCTCCGGCCCGCGGTGGCTGGCGACGATCGCGCTGCCGGCGAGGACCGCGGCGATGTTCGCCGCCGCGGCGGCCTGTCCCGGCTGTGGCCGCAGCTCCTGCAGGTCGGCGGCGAAGACGGCATCGGTGCCGAGCAGGCCCTCGACGCTCATCGCGGCGGCGATGTCGGCGCTCTTCAGCAGCGATCGCAGGTCGGCCAACGCGAGGACCAGCATGCCGAGCATCCCGTCGGTGCCGTTGATCAGCGCCAGCCCCTCCTTCTCGACCAGCTCCAACGGAGCGATCCCGGCCGCGGCGAGCGCCGTCCGGGCGTCGCACGCCCGGCCCTCGGCGTCGCGGACCTCACCTTCGCCGGTCAGCGCCAGCGCACAGTGGGCGAGCGGGGCGAGGTCACCGGAGCAACCGAGCGACCCGTACTCGGGGACGACCGGGACGATCCCGGCGCTGAGCATCGAGGCGTAGGCGGTGGCCGTCTCCGGCCGGACGCCGGTGTGCCCGGTCGCGAGGGTCGAGAGGCGGAGCAGCATCAGCGCGCGGACGACCTCGCGCTCGACCTCGGGCCCGGTGCCGGCGGCATGGCTCCGGATCAGGCTGCGCTGCAGATGTCGGCGGCTCTCGCGCGGGATGTGGCGCTGGGCGAGCGCGCCGAACCCGGTCGAGACCCCGTAATGGGGTCGCGTGTCGTCGATCTTCGCCTCGACCGCCGCCCGGCCCCGGGTGATCTGCTCGAGGGCGTCCCCGGACAGCGAGACCGGGGCCTCGAAGCGGGCGACCCGGACCAGCTCGTCCTCGTCGACGGGCCCCGTTCCGATGATCACCGCAGCGCTGTTCTCCATCGCTCCATTGAAGTGCAGCGCCGGCTCTTTTTCACCCCCGCGAGGGCCTGAACTGTCTTGTATATGAGATGATGCCGGTCGATGGCCGCCCCCGCCGCCCACCAGGCCCTCGACGTGTTGGGGCTGCTCGGCAGGCGCGTCGCACCGATGCCCGCGTCGGCGATCGCGCGGGAGCTCGACCTGCCGCGCTCGACCGCCTACCGCCTGCTCTCGGTGCTCTGCGACCACGGCTTCGTCGTCCACCTCGCCGAGGAACGCCGGTACGGCCTTGGGACCGCCGCCTTCGAGCTCGGCTCCGCCTACTCCCGCCAGGAGCCGCTCCGCTGGGTGGCGCGGTCGGTCCTCGCCCGTCTCGTCGAGGAGACCGGCCAGCACGCCCACTTCGCCGTCCTCGACGGCCGTGACACCCTCTACCTGCTGGAGGAGCGGGCGCCCGGCAAGCCGAGCCTGGTGACCGAGGTCGGCGTGCGGTTGCCGGCCACGCTCACCGCCAGCGGCCTGGCGATCCTGGCGGCGATGCCGCCGACCCAGGTCAACGCGCTCTGGCCCTCGCGCGAGGATCTTCCCCGCCGGCACGACCGCGGGCCGACCACGCTGACCCAACTGCGGCGCGAGCTGCGCGAGGCTCGTCGACGCGGCTGGGCCGGCGAGGAAGGGTCGGTGACCCTCGGCTTCTGCTCGGTCGCCGCCGCCGTCCTCGATCACACCGGCCAGCCCCAGGCCGCGGTCGCCCTCACCTTTCAGGCCTCCGAGGTCGACGAAGAGGGACGGCAGCGGCTCGCCGCGCAGGCGGGTGAGGCCTGCCGCGCGATCTCCCGCCACATCCACGGGCGCGAGATCGCCTGACCGACGCTCGGGTCGGGCTCAGCCGGCCGGGGCGCTGACGATCGCCGCGGTCGCGCAGGTCGCCACCGCGCGCGCCAGGTCCTCGCGCGGGACGCCGCGGATCTGCGGATGGTCGAGGTCGATCCCCAGCTCGGTCGGCTCGCCCTCGAGCCCGAGCGACGCACGGCCGTTCTCCACCAGCTCATCCCAGAGGTCGCCGTCGGGGGCGCCCGAGAGGAGGCCGAAGCGCAGCTGCCGTTCGCGTCGGGCGCCGGTCTCCAGCTCCCGCACCTCCTCGAAGGGATCGACCCGCACCTGCGAGTCCGAGCCGATCGCGATGCGGACCCCGGCCTCGCGGTAGGCCATCGCCGGGAACCAGCCGTCGCCGAGGCTGCCCTCGGTGGTCGGGCAGGAGACGACGATCGAGTTCGAGCCGGCCATCAGCTCGACGTCGGCGGCGTCGACGTGGATGCCGTGGATGACGCTCGTCCGCGGCCCGAGGAACCCGGTCTGAGCGAGCAGGCCGATCGGCGTGCAGCCGTGCTCGGCGCGGCATTCCTCGATCTCCAGGCGCTGCTCGTGGGCGTGCACGTGACGAGGCAGGCGGTGGTCGTCGGCGTAGGCGGCGATCGCCTCCAGCCACTCCGGTCCGACGGCGCGCACGCTGTGGGCGGCGACGCCGACGTCGACCCCGGGCCGCCCCGCCGCCCAGGTGCGCAACGCGTCGACTCGGGCCAGAAAGGTCTCCGGATCGCGGTCGCAGAAGCGACGCTGCCCGTCGACGGGCGGTCGGTCGGCGCCGTCCCAGCCGTTCCGATGGTAGGCGGCGGGCAGCAGGACGATCGCGATCCCGACCTCCGCCGCCGCTTCGGCGACGGCGTGGGCCATCGCGTTCGGCTCCGCGTAGGGCGTGCCGTCGGCCTGGTGGTGGACGTAGTGGAACTCGCCGACGACGCCGTAGCCCGCGGCCCGCATCTCGGCGTACACCGCCCGCGCCACCGTCCGCATCCGGTCGGGGTCGAGCCGGGCCGCCGCGGCGAACATCTCCGTGCGCCAGGTCCAGAAGTCATCGCGGGCGTGCGCGGCCGGGGCGGGGCGCTCGGCGACCCCCCGCAGATCGCGCTGGAAGGCGTGCGAGTGGACGTTCGCCATCGCCGGGATCCGGGCCGCGGCGGTCATCCGAGGCTCTCCCAGGCCGCCGCTAACGCGTTCGCCGCGACCGCCGCGTCGGCGACGTCGACGTTCTCCCGGGGACTGTGGCTGACGCCGGTCGGATTGCGCACCAGCAGCATCCCGGCCGGGATCCGCTCGGCCAGCACGCCGGCGTCGTGGCCGGCGAAGCAGACCATCTCGCGACCCGGCAGGCCCAATGATTCGACCCCGTCCCGCAGGGCCCGCCTGATGCCCTCGTCGAACGGCGTGCCGGGGCTGCGCGACGCCGTCGCCAGCGCGATCTCCACCCGCCTCTCGGCGGCGATCCGCGTGGCCGCGTCGGTGAGCGAGCGCAGCCAGTCGTCGACGGCGGCGACCGCGGGCGCCCGGGCGTCGAGCCAGAGCCGCACCTCGCCCGCGATCGTGCTGAGCGCGTTCGGCTCGACCAGCAGGCGGGTCGGCGTGACGACGAAGTCGGAGCCCGGGGCGAGGTCCTCGGCGGCGACGATCAGACGGGCGGCGGCCGCCATCGCGTCACGCCGCTCGCCGCGCCGCGTCGTCCCGGCGTGGTCGGCCTCGCCGCGGATCTCGACCGCCACCCGGAGCCGTCCCGCCAGCCCCGTGACGATCCCGACGGGAAGCCCGGCCTCGTCGAGCTCGCGGCTCTGGTCGATGTGGATCTCGAGGAAGCTCCGCAGGCGGCCGAGGCCGGCGCTCGCCTCGGCCAGTCCCTCCGGTGCCAGGCCCGCATCGCGCATCGCCGCCGCCATCGTCGTCCCCTCGGCGTCGACCCGGGTCAGCACCTCGGCGGCGTCGAGGCGCCCGACCAGCGCGCGGCTGCCGAAGGTCGGCGTGTTGAACCGCGCTCCCTCCTCGTCGGCGAAGGAAAGCACCGCGACCGGGGCCTCGAGCTCGCCGGCGACGGCGAAGGCGCAGGCGACTCCCAGGGCGCCGTCGTAGCGACCTCCGCCGGCGACCGTGTCGAGGTGCGAGCCGACGGCGCGCCAGGGGGCTGGGACCGGGGGACAGGCCCAGAGGTTGCCCGCCCGGTCGCGCTCCACCGCGAGGCCGAGCCGCTCCGCCTGCTGCTCGAACCAGGCCCGCGCCGCCGCTTCCGCGAGGGTCCACGACAGGCGGCTGAACCCGTCAGGGCCGTTCCCGATCTCGTCCAGCCCGGCGAGCCGGCTCTCGATGTCGGCCGCGGTGATCACTCGCTCAGACGATCGGCGCAGTCGGGCCGCGCGAAGACGAGCTCACCCGACTTGAAGGCGAACGCGACCGGGTTATGGCCGAGCCGGTAGGGGACCTGCTCGATCGGGCCGTCGAGGACGAGGACGTCGGCCCGCTTGCCGACCTCGAGCGAGCCGACCTCGCCGGAGCGGCGCAGCACCCAGGCCGGGTTCAAGGTCGCGGCCAGCAGCGCCTCCTTCGCGGTCCACCCGTACCGGCGGACGGCCAGGCCGAGGATCAGCGGCATCGAGATGATCGGCGAGGTCCCGGGGTTGGCGTCGGTGGCGAGCACGGCGATCGCCCCGGCATCGGCGAGCGCCCGCGCCGGGGCCGTCTCCTCGGCTCCCATCACCTCGGCACCGGGGAGGAGGACGGCGGCGCATTCGGAGTCGGCGAGCGCCGGCAGGTCGACCGGCGCAAGGCAGGCGAGGTGGTCGACCGAGCGGGCGCCCGCGGCGAGGGCGACCGGGACCGAGCGGTGGGAGGCGAACTGTTCGACGTGGGCGCGCAGGTCGAGGGCGCGGGCCGCCGCCAGGGCGCCGACCCGTTCGAGGTGGCGGTTGGTGAAGGCGATCGACTCGACGAAGACGTCGAGCGCCCCGACCGGCGCGCACTCCAGCATCGCCCCGAGGGAGGCCTCGACCGCGTCGAGCCAGCCGTCGGCATCGAATCCGCCCGGCACCGCGTGGGCGATCAGCGCGGTGTTGGAGACGCTTTGCGGAACCTGCCCGCCGAGCGCGGCGGCGAGCCGCAGCGAGCGCAGTTCGGCCTCGATCGAGAGGCCGTAACCGCTTTTGGTCTCGAACGTGGTGGTGCCGTGGGCGAGCATCTCGGCGGCCAGCGCCTCGGCCTGGTCGAGGACCCCGCGGTCGTCCGCCTCGGCCAGGGCTCCCGCCGAGGCCTGGATCCCGCCGCCCGCCGCGGCGATCTCGGCGTAGTCGCGGCCGGCGACCTTCATCGCGTACTCGGCAGCCCGCCAACCGGTGAACGGGAGGTGGGTGTGGCAGTCGACCCAGCCCGGCACCACGGCGAGGCCGCGGGCGTCGATCCGCCGCGCGGCTCCCGCATCGCTCTCGACGGCGAGGATCTCCTCGCCGTCGATCGTCAGCGAGCCGGGATCGGAGCGCAGGCTCGCGGCCCGATCGTGGCGCAGGAACGGCAGCCCGTCCGCGGGCGGCCGGAGGACCTGGGATGCGCCGTCGATCGAGGTTCTCATCGCCTCACCGGGACGGCTGCTCGCCGGCGAGCATCGGGATCTTCAGGTCGGTGCCGCGGGCGAACTCGATCGCCCGCTCGTAGCCCGCGTCGACGTGACGGACGACGCCCATCCCCGGGTCGGCCCGCAGCACCCGGCCGATCCGGGCGGCGGCCTCCGGCGTGCCATCGGCGACGATCACCTGCCCGGCGTGGATCGACTTGCCCATGCCGACGCCGCCGCCGTGGTGAAGGGAGACCCAGGTGGCGCCGCAGGCGGTGTTCAGCAGGGCGTTCAGGATCGGCCAGTCGGCGACCGCGTCGGAGCCGTCGAGCATCGCCTCGGTCTCCCGCTGCGGCGAG
>MKSH01000054.1:43397-44040 GCA_001898095.1 Solirubrobacterales bacterium 70-9
TTGAAGCGCAGGCCCGCCCGGTGGCGCTCGCCGTAGCCGAGCCAGCAGATCCGCGCCGGCAGTCCTTGGAACTCGACCTTCTCCCGCGCCATCCGGATCCAGTTGACCACCGTCTCCTGGTCGGCGAACAGCTCCAGCATCGCGTCGTCGGTGCGGGCGATGTCGTCGGGGTCGCCGGAGAGCGCGACCCAGCGGAACGGTCCTTTGCCTTCGCAGAACAGCGGCCGGATGTAGGCGGGGACGAAGCCGGGATAGGAGAAGGCCTGCTCGTCGCCGTTCTCGGCGGCCAGGCCGCGAAGGGCGTTGCCGTAGTCGAATGCCTCCGCCCCGGTGGCCGCCAGCGCCCGGATCGCGCCGACGTGGGTCACGGCGCTCGCGCCGACCCGGCGGAGGTACTCGTCCGGATCGCCGGCCCGGAGTGCCTCGGCCTGCTCGACCGTCAGGCCGGCCGGCACGTAGCCGTTCAGCGGGTCGTGCGCCGAGGTCTGGTCGGTGACGACATCGACGGCGACGCCGCGCTCGACCAGCGCGGGCAGCACCTCCGCGGCGTTGCCGAGCAGCCCCACCGAGAGTGGCCGCCCCGCCGCCATCGCCGCCTGCAGGCGGGCGACTGCCTGGTCGAGGTCGGCGGCGCGCTCGTCGA
>MKSH01000054.1:44074-44674 GCA_001898095.1 Solirubrobacterales bacterium 70-9
TGCGCCCCGCCCATCCCACCGAGGCCGGCGGTGACCACGAGCCGCCCCGCCAGCGTGCCGCCGAAGCGTTTTCTGGCGACTGCGGCGAAGGTCTCGTAGGTCCCCTGCAGGATCCCCTGGCTGCCGATGTAGACCCACGAGCCGGCGGTCATCTGGCCGTACATCATCAGCCCGGCGGCGTCGAGCTCACGGAAGTGCTCCCAGTTCGCCCAGTCGCCGACCAGGTTCGAGTTGGCGATCAGGACGCGGGGGGCATCGGCGTGGGTGTCGAAGACGGCGACCGGCTTGCCGGACTGCACCAGCAGCGTCTCCTCGTCGTCGAGCCGGGTCAGCGCCCGGCGGATCGCCTCGTAGGCCTCCTGGTTGCGGGCGGCCTTGCCGATGCCGCCGTAGACGACGAGGTTCTTCGGGTCCTCGGCGACGTCGGGGTGGAGGTTGTTTTCCAGCATTCGCAGGGCCGCCTCCTGCTGCCAGCCGCGACAGCGCAGAGAGGTCGTCTCAGGGGTCTCGGACATGGCCGCATTGTCGCCACCGGGGCGGCTCCCGACAATCCCCGAGGCCGGGTTTATGTCCCAGATACAAGACATCGCTGCGGCCGGC
>MKSH01000054.1:44740-46563 GCA_001898095.1 Solirubrobacterales bacterium 70-9
CCGTGGTGGCAAGCGACGATCCGGGCGAGGAGATCGGCTGGGCGAGCGTCGCCTGGTGCAACGCGAGCAGCAAGGTCCGCCGTGGTTATCCGGACCACTACGTCAGGCTGAACGTCAGCGGGGTCGACTCGGTCCGCGCCCTCGCCGCCGAGCTCGGCGGCTCCTGGCTCGAGCCGACCGGCACGCTCGAGATCGCCGCGGGCCCGGAGGCGGGCCGCAAGCTCGCCGCCGACGCCCGCCGCCTCGACCGTGAGTTCGGCTACCCGGCCGAAATCTTGACCCGCGAGCGCGTCGCCGAGCTTGCCGACGTGACCCTGCGGGCCGACGAGACGGCGGCCTTCTTCTCCCGCGACGCCGTGGTCGACCCCGTCGCCCTGCTCGGCAGGTTGGCGGCGGCCTACCGAGAGGGCGGCGGGCGCCTGGTGCGCGACCGGGTCGTCGGCTTCGAGCGCGACGGGGCCGCGATCCGGGCCGTGAGGCTGGCCGGCGGGACGGCGCTGCGGGCCGAGGGGGGGGGGTTCGCCGCGGGGGCGTGGACGCCCGACCTGGCGGCGGCCGCCGGGATCGCCGTCGCAATGCTGCCCCGCGACGACGGACGGGTGCCCGGCCTCGTCGCCGCCGTCGGCCACGGTGGTCGTGCCCCCGGCCCGATGCTGCTGTTCCCGGAGGTCATGGTCAGGCCCGCTGGTCCTCGGCGGGTGCTGCTCGCCTCCGATCGCGGCGACGGCGGGGTCGGTCGGGCGAGCACCGACGAGGAGCTCGGCGCCGTCGCGGAGGTCTGGCGGCGGCGGGCGGCGGCCCGGGTCCCGGCCCTGGAGGGGTCCGAGGTGCTCGACCTGCGGCTCGGCATGCGGGCGCTCTCCGGCGACGGGCTGACGATCGCCGGCGTCCCCTCGAACACGGTCAACGCCTACGTCCTCACTACCCACAGCGGGTTCACGCTCGCCCCGCTGCTCGGCGAGCTGGCCGCCGCCGAGATCTGTCGGGGCGAGGACCAGGACCTGCTGACGCCGTACCGTCCGACCCGCTTCGAGAAAGGCCCGGGCGCGACCTAGGCTGTCTCGGATACGGGACGCACGGTGCGAGCTCGCGTCCTCAGGCGCTCTCCCGAGCCTCGTCTTCGAGCGCCTCGCTGAAGCTCATCAGCTCGATTCGCGACGAGATGTCGAGCTTGGCGAAGACGTTGCGCAGGTGGAACTCCACCGTGCGGACGCTGACGAACAACTGCGCGGCGACGTCGCGGTTGGTCCGGCCCTGGGCGACGAGCTGGGCGACGGTCCGCTCCCGCGGCGTCAACTCGTCGAGCAGCGCCTCGCCCTCGCGCCGGCGCAAGGTCTCGCCGCTGGCGCGCAGCTCGTCGCGGGCACGTTCCATCCAGGTCGCCGCGCCGACGTTCTCGAAGCCCTCGACGGCGAAGCGAAGGTGCTGACGGCTCTCCGCGCGCCGGCGCTCCCGTCGCAGTCGCTCCCCGTAGGCGAGGTGGGTGCGGGCGAGGTCGAACGGTCGGTCGGCCTCCGCGTGGAGGGCGAGGGCTCGCCTGAAGGCTTCGTCGGCGACCTCCGGGTCGGCGGCATGCAGGCATTCGCAGCGCTCGACCAGCGCCGCGCACCAGGCATGGCCGGTGGCCCGCGCCCACTGTCGAGCCTGCTCGAAAGCCCCGTCCCCCCGCTCCGGGGAGCCGGACCGGATCGCCGCCTCGACCAGCTCGGCGGCGGCGAACAACGCCACCAGCGGGTGACGTTCACGCGAGGATCCGTGCCAAAGCGTCTCCAGTCGCGCCAGCGCCTCGCTCGACTCGCCCCGCGAGAGCTCCAGCTCGCCCA
>MKSH01000054.1:46574-50659 GCA_001898095.1 Solirubrobacterales bacterium 70-9
GCAACGCGCGCTCGGCGTCGGCGATCGCGTCGTCCGCTTCGCCCCGCCGTGCCGCCGCCACCGCGAGCACGGCGAGATGCTCGGCTTCGCTGTTGCGTTGGCCGAGGACGGCGGAGCGCTCCACCCCTTCGGCGGCGAGCACCACGGCGTTGTCGAGCCGGCCGAGGAGCAGGTCGGCCAGCGCCTGGCGCGCGGTGACGAAGGGCAGCTGGCCGACCGAGCGGTTCTCCCGCAGGCGATCTGCGGCGGCGGCGGCGAGCGCGGCGAGGCGACGGATGTCGCCGCCGATCAGCGCCGTCCGCATCGCCACCAGGGCCAACGACTGCTCGGCATCGGTGACCGTCTCCACGGTGACCGGCTCGGTCAGCTCGAGGCCGCCCAGATCCCCGGCCAGGATCCGGGCGCTGCCGACGATCGAGATGGCACGCCGGGTGCAGACCGGATCGGGCTCCTCGACGAGCGGCTCGGACATGCGCGCGATCGCGAGCGCCTGCGGCACGTCGTTGGCGGCCATCGCCGCATCCATCGCCCGGATCAGGAGCGGGGCCGTGGACTCCCGCGACATCGTCGAGCCGAGTCGTTCGGCCGCCGCGTCGCGCAACACGGTCATCGCGTAGTCGACCGAGCCGGAGGCAAGCTCGATGCTGCCGCGCAGGTAGGCGACCTCGGTGCGCAACGGCAGCGCCGACGACTGCTCCTGCGCGGTGAACAGGAGCGCCCGGGAGCGCTCCGGATTGCCGGCGAGCCAGGCCGCCTCGGCCGCCGCCGCCAGGCGTCGCCCGCGGTCGTCCGGATCGGGCGAGAGGTCGGCCGCCCGCTCCATGATCTCGCTGACGGCGGCGACGCCGCCACGGCGAAAGGCCGGCGCGGTCGAACGCTCCAGCTCCGCGGCCAGCGCATCGTCGGGCTCGCTCGCCGCCTGGGCCGAGTGCCAGACGCGCCGGTCCGAGCTCTCGCCCGAGGCCGCCGCGAGCGCCCGGTGGGCGGCGAGGCGCTCGCTGGTCAGGACCACCGAACGGAGCGCCACGCCGACCGCCTCAGGGCTGAGGTAGAGGCGGCCACCGCGTTCGCGGACGCGGCCCGCCGATTGCAGCGCGTCGATCGCGTCGAGGGAGACGTCGAGCTCGGCGGACGCGCGCTCGATCACCGCCATCGAGGCGCCGGGCTCGCAGGCCAGGAGCAGGGCGATCGCGCGCGTCTCGGCTTCCTCCATCAGCGGCGCGACGAAGCGGGCGCGCAGCCTCGGGGTGGGATTCAGGGGCACCATCGCGGCGATCCCCGCCAGCTGGTCGGCGCCCAGCGAGGCGGCGAGGTCGATCGCCGCCCCGGGGTTGCCCTCGGTCAGTTCGACGATCCGGGCGCACACCTCGGCGCTCGGCTGGACCGAGGCGGCGGCGTCGATCAGCCCGCGCACGGCGGCCGCTGGGAGTGGGTCCAGCAAGAGGGTCGTCGCCTCCGGCACGGCGTCGCCGACCCGGCTCGCGACCTGCGCCGAGAGCGCGAGGACGGCCGGCATCCGGCGGGCGGCGAAGGCCAGCAACTCGAACGAGGGCTCGTCGATCAGGTCGGCGTCGTCGATGCAGAGCGCGATCGGGCGGCCGGAGCTGCGCAGCGCCTCGATCAGGCGCAGCCGCAGGGCGAGCGGATCGTCCGCGGCGGGATCGAACTGCGGCACCAGCTCGGTCACCGCGGCGAGCGGTAGCGCGGTCTCGCGCCGGCTCCCGCGTAGCTCGCGGGTGTCGAGGCCGTGTGCGCGCAGGCCCGCCGCGAGCCGGGTGATCGTCCGGGTCCGCCCGCTGCCGGTCGGTCCCTGCACCACGACCACGCCGCAGCGACCGGCGGCGACGGCCGCGGCGAGCGCGTCCGTCAGACGCTGGTGATCGGCATCCACGGCCCCGATGCTAAGCCTGGGGGAACCCGGTGCGATCACCGGTGCGAGGGCAAGGCGTTTCGATCAGGGTGCCCTCCGTGACGACGTTCGTCTTCGTCCACGGTCACTGGCACGGCGGCTGGGCCTTCGATCCGGTGCGGCAGGTGCTCGACGCTCGCGGCCATCGCACGCTCGCGCCCGATCTGCCCAGCGACCGGCCCGAGGCCGGGGCCGCCGCCAACGCGGCAGCCGTCCTCGCCGCGATGGCCGAGTCGGACGACGAGGCCGTCCTGGTCGGCCACTCCGCCGGCGGGCTGACGATCCCGATCGTCGCCACGCGTCGCCGCGTCGCCCAGCTGATCTTCGTGACCGCGCTTCTGCCGCGGCCCGGACAGAGCGCGAACGACCAGTTCGAGCGCGAACCCGAGATCGCCCTGCCGGGGTTTCGCTGGACCGAGCGCGGCGACGGGCTGCTCGACATGCCCGATCAGGTCGCCTTGGAGTACTTCTTCCACGACTGCCCCCCGGCCGCGGCCCGGGCGGCGGTGGCCCGGCTCCGCCCCCAGACCGAGCGCACCCTCACCGAGGTCACCCCGCTCACCGTCTGGCCGGACACGCCGCGGGCGGCGATCGTCTGCGCGCACGACCGGATCCTCGGACCCGACTGGCAGGCGCGGGCGGCGCGCGAGCGGCTCGGCGTCGAGCCGGTCATCCTCGAGTGCGGGCACTCCCCGGCCCTGGCCTGTCCCGACGATCTGGCCGACGCGCTCGAGCGACTCGCGCATCGCTAGGCGGGTACCGGCGCCTGGCTCCCGTTCGCCGCCCGGTTGCGACTCGGCAGCAGGCGCCGGAAGCGGTCGGGGCGCATCAGCTCGAGATCGACCGACGGCGGCAGGCCCTGCACGATCTCGCGGACCAGCTGCGCCGTGATCGGCGCCAGCGTCGTCCCGCCCACACCGTGCCCGGTGGCGACGAGCAGGTTCTCCAGCTCCTCCACCCGGCCGATCATCGGCAGGCCGTCGGGGGGACAGGGCCGCAGGCCGCGCCAGACGTTGCGGACCGCGGCGCCGCGGATCGCCGGGAAGTGATGGTCGCCCGCGCGCCTGATCGCGCCGACCCGCACCGGGTCGACCCGCGTGTCCATGCCGTCGAGCTCGAGCGTCCCCGACAGTCGCAGCCTGCCCTCCAGGGGGGTCGCGACGACCTTGGACTCCATCATGTAGACGGGGAGCCGCGGCGTTCCCGACTGCGACTCGACCTCCAGGTGATAGCCCTTCGCCCCCTCGATCGGCAGGTAGAGCCCGATGTCCCGCGCCAGCGGTGGGCTCCAGACGCCCGCGGCGAGCACCACCTGGTCGACCGCGATGCGGCCCGCGGTCGTCTCCAGGGCGACGATCCGGCCGCCGGCCTTCGCCGGGGCGAGCACCTCGACTCCGCAACGGAACCGCACGCCCAGTTCGGTGGCGGCGGCGGCGAGGCCGCGGGCGAAGAGCAGCGGGTCGCAGTACGCCTCGTCGGGATAGAAGGCGCCGCCGAGGAGGTCGGGGGAGAGGGCCGGCTCGGCCTCCAGCAGCTCCTCACGACTCAACAGCTCACCGGTGAGGCCGCGGGCATGTCGGGCCGCGATCTCCGACCGCCCGGCCTCGATGCCGGCCTCGGTTTCGTAGGCGTCGAGCAGCCCGCGGCGCACGAGGCTTTCGTTCAGGCCCGCGTCGGCAAGCTCGGCGTGCAGTTCGACGCCCAGTTGGGTCAGCTGGACGAGCAGGGCGCCGGCCCGGTCGGCGCGGCCCGGGGTGGACGCCGCGGTGAAGCGGGCCAGCCACGGCAGCAGATGCGTGCGCGGCCGCAGCTTGAACGGGCTGTCGGGACGCCACATCCAACGCAGCCCCTGCATCAGGGCGGTGGGGGAGGCGATCGGGAACGCGTGGGTGGAGCTGACCATCCCCGCGTTGCCCGAGGAGCACTCGGTCGCCAGCTCGCTCTCGCGCTCGAGCACGGTCACGGCCGCACCGGCCCGGGCGAGCTCGTAGGCCACGGCGATCCCGACCACGCCGCCGCCGATCACCACTACGTCGCGCATCACGCCCGACTGCCCTGCAGCGTGCGAGCTGTCCATCTTGCTCCTCGTCTCGGGGGCCGCCCGACCGGCGGCCGATTGCCTGGCGGCGGACGTTAGGCCTCCGGGAACGCGACGGCACCGGTGATCCCACCGGGA
>MKSH01000055.1:0-2779 GCA_001898095.1 Solirubrobacterales bacterium 70-9
TGTCGGCGGCCTCGGCCTCGGTGACCTTCCCCCGCTCGACAGCATGGCCGAGCGAGGAGCTGATCCGCTTGTGGGCAGCACCGATTGCGGCGCCGTCGACATCGCGAACGATGACCGGCAGACCGGCGCGGGCGATCGACTCGGCGATCCCGGACCCCATCAGCCCGCCTCCCAGGACGGCGACTCGCTCAATGCCCATCTGCGCTCCTTCGGTCGGTCGGTGGCATACAGATAGTAGGAGTACAGCTTAAATCCGCCGCCCACAAGGCGAACCCCCCGGTCGGGGCCGGCGCATCGGTCAGACGCCGCGGGGCGCGCTCAGGAAGGCGGCAGCTGGATCGGGCTCGCGGGGCTGAGGTATTCGCTCAGCCGGCCGAGCAGGACGGTGGCGAAGTTGGTTTCCGAGGCCGAGCTGCTCGGCAGCTGGGTGGTGACGATGCCGACCGAGAGGTCCTGCGAAGGCAGGTAACCGACCGCCCCGGTCCAGCCGTTCAGGAAGGGGTTCTGGAACTGCCAGCCGTCGGCGACCTGGGCGCCGAGCCCGTAGTAGAGGTGCGGCGTGAACGGCGCCGTGTGCGCCAGCGTCGGCGCGATCCGCTCCCGGTTGGCATGCGCCGAGATCAGTTCGCCGCGGTCGAGGGCACGGGTCGCCCGGACGACGTCCTTCATCGTCGCCGCCATCACGGTGCCGTTGCCGATCGTCCAGGATGGGCTCCAGAAGGTCGAGTCCTCGTACACCCCGCGAACGCCGGTGTAGGAGTGGAGCGCCGGGCCGGGGAAGGCCGGGAAGCGGGAGATCTGCGTGTGGTGGAGGCCGAGCGGGCCGAGCAGCCGTTCCCGCATCAGCTTCGCGACCGACTCGCCGGTGACCTTCGCCACCACCTGGCTGAGGACCGCGAAGTTCGTGTGGGCGTAGTGGAAGCAGGTGCCGGGCGCGCAGATCATCGGCTGCGCGAACGACCAGTGGAGCAGTTCGTTCGCGGTCCACTGGCGGAAGGGGTTGGACAGCAGCAGGTCCTCGAACGCTTCGTTTCCCTGGATCCAGTCGGGATAGCCGCTGGTCGAGTTGGCCAGCATCCGCAGCGTCACCTGGTCGGCATCGGGGAAGTTCGGCCGGTACTTGGCGAGCCTGTCGTTCAGCGAGAGCTTGCCTTCGTCTTCCAGTTCGAGCACCAGGTTGATCAGGTACGGGATCGCCATCGAGCCGATCCGGAAGTACATGTCGGGCCTTGCGGGGACGCCCTTCATCGAGTTGCCGTAGGCGGCATCGACGAGCTTCTGCGTGCCGGTCTGGACGCGGACGATCGTCGCCCGCAGGCCCATTTCCGGCATCGCTTCCTGGATCAGCGCTTCGACGTGCCGGCGGGCGACGGCGCGGTCGACGCAGCCCGCGGAGGTGGGAACCCGTCCTTCGGTGCAGGTGGTCGCCGCGGAGGCGGAGGCGGACGGCGCGGGGGCGGCGGTCGAGGTCGCGGCGGCGGCGAGGAGCGCGGCGCAGGCGAGGATGGCGGCAGCGGAAGCCCTGAGGGTTCTGGTCATTGGACAGGGATCCTATTCGGCAGGAGGTCGCGGTAGACGAAGCGGCCCTCGTCGCGGAGCTCACCGAGGACGACCGGGATCGGCGCGTCGAAGATCGGGCCGGAGTCGACGAAGGTGTGGAACTCGCCGTTCTCGCCGCAGGGGTCGACGCCATCGGGCAGGTCGGCGAGCAGCGCCGCGTCGAAGCGACGGCCGACGAAGCTCGCATCGAGCTGCTCGGCGTCGACGACGGCCAGGGTCGCGCCGAAGCCGGCGTCGACGAACTCGCGGGCGAGCGCCGCCGTCTCCCGTCCCCAGAGCGGGAAGATCGCCTCCTTGCCGATCCGCGCAAGGCGCTCCTCGCGGTAGGCGCGGATGTCGGCGAGGAAGAGGTCGGCGAAGGCGAAGGCATCGGCGCCGGTCAGCTCCGGCGACTCGAGCGCGGCGGCCATCCGCTCCTCGTAGAGCTCGTTCGGGCAATCGGTCGGGATGCCGACCTCGACCAGCGGCAGCCCAAGGGCGGCGGCCTGCGCGTGCAGCAACTCCCGCCGCACCCCGTGGATGCTGATCCGCCCGTAGTCCTCGTTGATCGTCGTCAGGATCGCCGCAGGCGGGGTCCCCTGCTCGCGCAGCGTCCACAGCGCCAGCGCCGAGTCCTTGCCGCCGCTCCAGGAGAGGACGACGCTCACCGGGTGTACTCCACCAAGTAATCGAGCCCGGCGATCGCCCGCGAGCCATACCAGGACGTCATCTCACCATCGATCAAGCTCACCTCGGCCCCCGGGACAAGCTCCTCGACCTCGGCCACGTGCTGCTCCTTGAAGTGGAAGGGCTCCGAGCTCAAGAGGACCCGGTCGACCCCGGCGAAATCCGCCAGATCGACCTCGGGATATCGAACCCCCTGTCCTTTGTCACCCACAGGGTTACAAAGGACAGAGGGTTGGTTCTTCCAGCCGAAGAGGGCGAGGGTCTGGGCGATGTAGGTGTCGGGGGCAACGGTCATCCAGGGGTCGCGCCAGATCAGGTAGAGGACCGACCGCGGGGCGCCGGCGCCGGCGGTCGCCCGGGCGTAGGCCGCCTCGAAGCGCTCGCACAGCTCCTCCGCCTCGCGCTCTCGCCCGAACGCCTCGCCCATCTGCCGGTACAACGCCAGGTTGTCGCGCGGCTCCTGGGGATGGGTGACGACCACGTCGGGGACGAAGGTCGCCAGCGTCTCGGCGTCCTCCTTCAGGTTCTCGTCGACGTTGACGACGACGTGGGT
>MKSH01000055.1:2839-4786 GCA_001898095.1 Solirubrobacterales bacterium 70-9
CCGGCAAGGCCGAGGTCACACAGCAACTCGGTGATGCTGGGGACCAGGCAGACGATTCGCGGCTCGGCGCTCATCTGCCCGAAGCTACCGACTACATATTGCGCCGGTACTCGCCGCCCACCGTGTAGAGGGCGCCGGATACCTGGCCCAGCGAGGCGACTTTCACCGCGTCCATCAGCGCCGCGAAGACGTTCTCGCGCTCGCGGGCCACGTCGCGCAGGTGCGCGAGGACCGGGTCGCGCCGCTCCGCGCCGAGCGCCTGGAAGGCCCGCACCGAGGCGATCTGGTCGTCCTTCTCGGTGTCGGTGGAGCGCATCAGCTCGAGCTTCGGCTGCTCCTCCTGCCCTTTCTCGGGGAGGTAGGTGTTGACGCCGATCAGCGGCAGCGTGCCGTCGTGCTTCAGCCGCTCGTAGTACATCGACTCTTCCTGGATCTTGCCGCGCTGGTACATCGTGTCCATCGCGCCGAGCACCCCGCCGCGCTCCGAGATCCGGTCGAACTCCTCGTAGACCGCGGCCTCGACCAGGTCGGTCAGCGCCTCGATCGCAAACGAGCCCTGCCACGGATTCTCGGTGAAGTTCAGCCCCAGCTCGCGGTTGATGATCAGCTGGATCGCCACCGCGCGGCGAACCGACTCCTCGGTCGGCGTCGTGATCGCCTCGTCGTAGGCGTTCGTGTGGAGGCTGTTGCAGTTGTCGAAGATCGCGTAGAGCGCCTGCAGGGTGGTGCGGATGTCGTTGAAGCTGATCTCCTGCGCGTGGAGGCTCCGACCGCTCGTCTGGATGTGGTACTTGAGCATCTGGCTGCGCTCCGAGGCGCCGTAGCGCTCGCGCATCGCCCGCGCCCAGATCCGCCGCGCGACCCGTCCGATCACCGCGTACTCGGGGTCCATCCCGTTGGAGAAGAAGAAGCTCAGGTTGGGCGCGAAGTCGTCGATGTCCATCCCGCGCGCGAGGTAGTACTCGACGATCGTGAAGCCGTTCGAGAGGGTGAAGGCGAGCTGCGAGATCGGGTTCGCCCCGGCCTCGGCGATGTGGTACCCGCTGATCGAGACGCTGTAGAAGTTCCGCACCTCGTTGGCGACGAAGAATTCCTGGACGTCTCCCATCATCTTCATCGCGAACTCGGTGGAGAAGATGCACGTGTTCTGCGCCTGGTCCTCCTTGAGGATGTCGGCCTGGACGGTGCCGCGGACCGTGCGCAGGGTCGTCTCGCGGATCCGCGCGTAGGTCTCGGCGTCGACCACGTCGGCACCGGAGACGCCCAGCAGCCCAAGCCCGAGGCCGTCGTTGCCCGGCGGCAGCTCGCCTTTGTAGCGGGGACGCGGCCGGTCGCCGAAGATCTCGTCGAGCCGCTTCTCCGTGGCCGCCCACTCGCCGCCTTCTTTCAGGTGCTTTTCCACCTGCTGGTCGATCGCCGCGTTCATGTAGAAGGCGAGGATGATCGGCGCCGGGCCGTTGATCGTCATCGAGACCGAGGTGGTCGGCGCGCAGAGGTCGAAGCCCGAGTAGAGCTTCTTCGCGTCGTCGAGGGTGGCGATCGAGACGCCCGAGTTGCCGACCTTGCCGTAGATGTCGGGACGCTCGTCGGGATCCTCGCCGTAGAGGGTGACCGAGTCGAAGGCGGTCGAGAGGCGCGCCGCGGGCTGCCCCTGCGAGAGGTAGTGGAAGCGGCGGTTGGTCCGCTCGGGGGCGCCCTCGCCGGCGAACATCCGGGTCGGGTCCTCGCCCTCGCGGCGGTAGGGGAAGACGCCGCCGGTGTAGGGGTAGGAGCCGGGCAGGTTCTCCTTCATCAGGAAGCGCAGCCGCTCGCCCCAGCCGTCGTAGCGGGGCGGCGCGATCTTCGGCACCTGCTGGTGGGAGAGCGTCTCGCGGTAGTTCGGGCCGGTGATCTCCCGGCCGCGCACCTGGTAGCTGAAGTTCTCGGCGGTGATGCCCGCGATGCGGC